>JAITNX010000020.1 GCA_031290235.1 Synergistaceae bacterium
TATATTTTCAGCGCGTTTTTCGCGCTGGAGATATGGTTGCTGATCAGCACAAGCCATCCAGTATTCGCCAGCTGTTTGTCAATTACGCCGCGACGGATGTTTATCGTATATCCGGCCCCAGGTTTTTCCGATTTGCGGATAATCAGGTATTTTTTAAACTCGCTGACATGTTGAGCTTCAGGAGGCCAACGCAAGAGTGGCGCAGGCCGCTCTTTTTTGTCAGCTTCCGTCAAAAAATACCTCAAGACGCTTTTGCATCTCCTCATATTCGACATCGTCGGCCAGTTCGACGAGTTGTTTTATCAGACCGGGCTCTGATTCGTAGGCATACTTGTCGAGCTCGCTCAGTATTGTCCTGATCTCAGTCATCTTGAAATGGACGCAGGCGTTCCGCAGTTGTTCCATGAGACCTCTGTCCGGGGCAGGTCTCAGATCGCGGCTCTTCTCCGACATGCCTCCCAATATCTCATCCAGCAAGGCCAATAATTTCGCAACGGCCAGTTCCACTGTGTTTATGAGGTCGGCGTTGTTCGCGGCAATAAATTCATAATCCGACCTCCTGGCCGCCGCCTCCAGTTCTTCCGCCAGCCTTCCGGCCTTTATCGCGCCGATGCCGTAGCTTGCGCCCTTCAGCCCATGTACGTTGATAGCGTAATCGGTCAGGAACTCCTTGTCATAAACGCGTATCTTATCCAGCATGGAGACGGAGTGCTTTATGTACGACTGCAGGATGGGAATGTATATATTCACGCTGTTATCGTAGCGCTTCAGGCCAGCCTCAAGATCGACCCCGTCTATGCGCCGGCTCATAATCTTGGAGAACTCGGCGGAGACTTCGGATACGATCCCGGCCCTTTTCCGCATGGCCTCATCCGCTTCGCGCAGCGTCTCGTCGCTCTGTTTGTCGCGCACCCACTGGTTCAATATCTGATCCAGCTGCAAAAGGTCTATCGGCTTGGAAAGGAAAGCCTGAAACCCCTTTCCGAGGAACATCTCGGCGTTTCCAATGAGCGCGTTCGCGGTGAGGGCGACGACCGGCACGGTCCTCGCGTAATCAGTCCCGATGCCGCCGCGTATTATCCGGACCGCTTCAATGCCGTCCATCTCGGGCATCATGTGATCCATGAATACCACGTCGTACTTCTTATTTTCCATTCGAATGATCTCTATGGCCTGTTTGCCGCTCGAAGCGCAGTCTATGACAAGGCCGTATGGGATCATCAGACCCTTGGCTACGTCCAGGTTCGTAGGCACATCATCCACTATCAAAACCTTGCCGTAGGGCATGTACGCCCTGGCGAGGTTCTTGTTCCTGACGTGGCTCCGGTTTATGAAGCGAAGGCCTCTCAAATCCTGGACTACCTCGGGGCCGATCGGAGCGGATACCACTATCTCCTGGCGAATCCTGGCCGAGAATATCGACCCTCTGCCATATTCGCTCTCCACCGTTATATCCCCGTCCATCATCTCGACCAGGCTTTTGCAGATCGACAGGCCCAGGCCAGTTCCCTCGATGCTCCTGTTCGCCTGGAGGTCCACCTGCCTGTACTCGGTGAAGAGCTTCTCCAGGTTGTCCTCTTTTATGCCCCTGCCGGTGTCGCTCACCGAGTACGTGAACCAGGCGTCCTTACCCCGCCGCTCACAGGTGACCTGGAGGGTCACTGTTCCCTTGTTCGTGTACTTGAACGCGTTCGAGAGAAGGTTGTTCAGTATCTGTTTCACGCGTATTTCGTCGCCGAAGAGAACCGCTGGTATGGTTTCCTCCATCTCTACCTCGAACATGACCGGCTTCGAGCCGACTCGCACAATGTTCAAGCTGATGGTATCGCTTATGAGGCTGGGGAAGTCGTACTTGGTCGGGATCAGCTCGAACTTGCCCGACTCCATCTTGGAGATGTCGAGTATGTCGTTGATTATGCTCAGGAGGGTGGAGCCGGAGTTATATATTTTTTCGAGATTGTTGCGCGTCTCATCTGGCAGGCTGTTCCGGAGTTCCACCTCCGAGAGGCCCATTATCGCGTTGAGAGGCGTCCTTATCTCGTGGCTGATGCTGGCGAGAAATGCGCTCTTCGCCTGGGATGCCGCCTCCGCCTGCCTTGCAAGCAGCATGTTGGTGAGGTCGTGAAATAGGGCCATAACGCCTATGAGGTCGCCGCACGAGTCGAACATCGGGGTCATTTTGATGTTGTAGGTGCGCGCTTGATCGTAGATGGCGACCGTCTGTTCAAATATGGCGTCCTGTTTCGTTTCGAGCGCTCCCCGTAAGATTTCGCCCACACGCTGCGTCTCCACCTCGCCCAGGAACGCCCGAAAAGCGTCGGCGTACAGTCTCCCGCTGATCAGGCCGAAGTTCGCTATTTTAGCCCTCTCCAGAAAGATGTCGGTGCAGTAGAGAAACCTTCCGTCGGGGTCGAATATCAGGATAATATCCGGGCTGTATTTCAGGATCAGGTTGAAGAAGATATCCTGGTTGGCTTTTTCAGCCGCTATGATCGCGCTCAAGTTCGTATTGCCCGCAGTTACGGCCTTCGTCCTCGCTATCAGGTTCTCCAGGGACGAAAGTTGGCGGGTAAGTTTTTTGTTCTCCTTTTGCTGTTTTATCAGTTCGAGCTTGAGCTCTGAGTATTCAGCGTTCTCCGATATTTCAAATTCATTCAAACAAATTCGCTCCTCAGTTCCTTAAAGACACATGTTCCCTGCCATCGCATTTGTAACACGCTCACAGTCCAGCCGTCCCCGATATCATCTAATGAGCGCTCCCTGCCTTGCCAGCTCCGCAAATTCAATGTGAAAGGCGTCGAATACCTCCACAATACGCGGGTCAAACTGAGTCCGGCTCCCATTCGATATTATGCGGCGCGCCTCAGTGTGGACCATCTTTTTGCGGTAAACCCTGTCGTCCATAAGCGCGTCGTACACGTCGGCCACCGCCATTATCCTTCCGTAGAGGGGGATGTCGTCCCCTGATATGCCGTTCGGATAGCCCAGTCCGTCGAACCTCTCATGATGGGAGGCCGCTATCTTCTTCGCGTACAGGAGAAACGACTGGGTTGGGGTTCTCTCGTACATGTTTCCCAGTATCTCTGCGCCTATCTCAGCGTGTTTCTTTATCATTTCAAACTCCTCGTCGTCCAGCCTGCCTGGTTTCAGGAGGACACGGTCGCTTATCGCTATCTTCCCGATGTCGTGCAGCGGCGCCGCGCGGACCATCATTGCCAGGCCATCGCCGGAGAGTTCGTCCTCAAACAAACCATTCGTCAAAAGTTTTCTGCCGAGTAACTCCACATACTGACTGGTCCTAAAAACGTGCCCGCCAGTGTTCTCATCCCGGCATTCTATCAGGTCGGCGAGGGAAACGGCAATGCCGTCCGTCATCTCGGTCACGGCTTTTTCGAGATGCGCCTGGTAAGAAGAGATGCGAAGGTGAAGTTTTATCCTGTGTAGAAGTATGCTCTTTTCCGGCGGTTTCGTAATGAAGTCCCTGGCGCCAAGTTCGAGTCCCCTGATCTCCGTCGCCGAATCCCGGTTGCCTGTGACGAAAATGACCGGTATACGGCTCAGCGCGAGGTTTTTCTTGAGAGCGCTCAAGGTCTCGAATCCGTCCATATCCGGCATCTCGACGTCCAGCAGTATCAGATCCGGGCGTTCGTGAGCGCATATCGACAGAGCTTGAGCGCCTGATTTAGCGAGCGAGACATTGTAGCTGCCCTCCAGCTGAGAGCTGATCTGTTTCAGGCTCGCTATGTTGTCGTCTGTCACCAGTATTTCCTTCATATTCCCGGCGTTCCTTTCCAGCTCTTCAACATTTGCCGAACTTCCACATCCAGCTCGTTCAATCTTTCCCTGGACGAGTCCATAATTTCCGCGACTCGTGGGTCGAAGCTGATCCCGCTTCCATCGAGAATGACTTTCATGGCTTCCTCCCGGCTCAGCGCCTTCCGGTATACCCGATCCGTGAGGCATGCGTCGTATACGTTTGCCACCGCCATTATGCGACAGCAGAGAGGTATTTCTTCCCCCTTCAATCCATTGGGGTACCCTGAACCATCCCATCTCTCGTGGTGCCCCTCCGCCATCATGATAGCGTACTTGAGGTAAGCTTGCGACGGCGTTCTCTCGTATATTTTCGACAATATCCGAGCCCCTATCTCGGCGTGCTTTTTAGCGATGGCGTATTCGTCCTCGTTCAGAGGGCCTCTCTTGAGAAGTATGACGTCGCTCACGCCGATTTTTCCGATATCGTGGAACGGAGTGGCCTGCACCATCAGTTTCAGACTCTCCTCCGAGACCTCGCCCGGGAAAAGTCCTTTCTTCTACACCTCGCGCCCGATCATCTCCACATATTTACTCGTTCGCAGCACGTGTCCGCCTGTGTTGTCATTCTTGCACTCGACCAGGTCGGCGAATGAGACCACGATGCTTTTCTCCAGCTTGTCCAAGGTTTCCTCCAGATCTGTCTGGTAGTCCTGCAGCTCGAGGTGAATCCTTATCCTGTGAAGCAGTATGCTCTTTTCGACCGGCTTCGTTATAAAATCGATCGCGCCCGATTCGAGTCCCCTGACCTCGGCCGCCACGTCGTGATTTGCCGTTAAAAATATGACTGGAACCTGGCTCAGCGCATCGCTTTGCCTCAGCTGCTCGATAGCGGCAAAGCCATCCATCGCCGGCATCTCGATATCCATCAGGATGAGGTCAGGTATTTCTCTTCGGCATATCGACAGCGCCTGCGCGCCCGATTTGGCGAGCATCACGCTGTATTCGCCCTCCAGAAGGGCGCTGATCTGACGCAGATTCATCAGGTTGTCGTCCACCACCATTATCTGTTTCATCACTTCACCAGCCCCGCTTTGATTGTCGAGCGCGGTATTTATAATCATATATATAATACTACTGAATCACTGATAATTGTTGAGTTCGGCGAATTTTCGCTCGGAAGTCTTATAAAATTACGCTATGCTTAACGCTCACGGCGTCACTGCCCTGTCTGTTCTGTGAGTCGCCACTCTCCTCGCTGCCTCATCGACCACGATGATAGCCAGGTCGGATTCATTGAATCGCCGATACCGTCCGGTTTTTCCGTCACTGCGAATACGCTCCGCCAGAGCGTCGGCTGCCTTCTCGAAGTCTCCGCCCGCAACCTCCAGAGCGATGATATAATTATGATTGTTCTTAGTGGCTTCGAGAACGCCGCTCTCCAGAAGGGACTCGCTCTTGGTTTTGACGCGAGCCGCCCAGAGCAGAGTGAATAGAAGCGAGTGAAAGAAGCTGACGGCAAGCCTCTCGGTCCCGCTGTTCCGACCCGCGCCGTACTTGCGCTCCTGGCTCTCATATATTTCCTCGGGCACCACCATCAGGAGTTTGTCATATATCTCTATAAGCTCCCCGACTCCGCCCTTTGACAATGCCCTCTCCAGAGCGACGCTGGCGGAACCTGAACTCGGGATATCCAGCTTGGCGTACATGATGAACTTGGCAAAACTCGATAGAACCTCCTTGTTGGGATAGTCCAACACAGCCCGCACGCCGTTCCTCTCGCGCACCGACAGGTATCCGCCGAACAACAGGAAGCAATCCGGCGACGCGTTTTCCATCTCCGGCTCACAGACCGTCTCATCGAACTCGATTCCCCGGAAGTTCTCGGCCTCGACGCCGCGCCTCTTGACGTAGTCCATCAGGAACGACGGAGCGGCCGACTCGAACCAGTAGTTGCGAAACTCCCTCTTCTGAAAAAAATTAAGCACCGACAGGGGGTTGAACAGCCTCTTCCTCCCGTCCAAAAACGAATATCCGGCGTAGTAGTTCCTCATTCGGGAGATAAGCCTCTCCTTTGTAACCTCCAGAGCGGAAGATGTCTCCTGGATATGGGAGTCCATGAAGATGGACAGCTCGTCCTCCGTGAAGCCAAACATCGCGGCATACCTCGGGTCGCAGGAAATATCCTTCAGCCCTTCCATCGAGGGGAAGAGTCCGATATCCCTCGACACTCCAGCGATGAACACAAATCGAGTCGAGTCGCCGGACGCCGCGATGCCGGCGTAAAATTCCAACAAAATCTCCCGCACGAGTTTCACGAGTTCGGGAGAGTTGACGCTTTCAAGCAGAGGACGGTCGAAATCATCCACAAGTACCGCAGGGGGGGCGCCGTACTTCTCAGACGCCAGATCGACGAGCTGGGAAATGGCCTCGGCAGGCGTTCTGGGAACAATCCTCACGCCAAGGCGCTCAGCGTTGTTGTGCGCGATGTTGATGATAGACTTCTTAACTCCGTCAGGCCCGTCGAAGATCGCGGTTTCACTCATTTGAAGATGCACCACAGGGGAGGGGGCATAATCATGGCGATCAAAAAACGACCTCCCATAAAGCCCGTCGAAGAGGTCCCTCTTGTCGGAGAAAAGCGCGTCTAACGCCGAGATGGCCAGCGACTTGCCAAAGCGGTCCGGGCGCGAGACAAAATACGCGCGGCCTCCATCGATCAGGTCTATGAGGTAATTCGTCTTATCGACATAAACATAACCCTCGCTGCGCAATCTGGAGAACGACCTGATGCCTATCGGCATCTTGAGCATCCTTTTCACAACGCGACCCTCACCCCATATTTCGTGTATAATCACTCAACTTCGAACTTACGCGCCATCGCCGTGCCTGAAAAAATATCGCTGGCTGACGCGATTCGTCGTCTGTAAAACTATTCGATCTGTTGATAAGTTAATAATACCACATGTTACTTACAATTGGAATTAAAACGAAGGTGACGTGCCAGTCATGCATAATAAAAGCCTCTTATCCTTACTCCACGTATATCCTCGGAACCCTCATGTTGAACATCACTGGTATAGTCGCGGTATTGCCGCCGATTTTACCGGCAATCTCCCCGATATCGACCGACTCGCCGCCCTGCCGGCCAATGAGGACGACCTCCTCGCCGGGATGTGCCCCGGGCAGATTCGAGACGTCAACCATGGTCTGATCCATGCATATTCTCCCTATCACCGGGCATCTTTTGCCGTGAATAAGGACCTCGCCCCTGTTCGACAGGAGCCTGCTGTAGCCGTCTACGTAGCCCACCGGAAGAATCGCTGTCATCGTCGTTCCGCTCGTCGTGTAGGTATGGCTGTAGCCCACCCCGGCGCCGTCCGGAAGTTCGCGTACCGCTCCGATGGCGGTCTTTACCTCGAAGCAGGGCGCTATCTCCACCGCGCTGCCGCATTCTTCGGCAGGGATCAGGCCGTGAAGGATGTGTCCGGGGCGGACCGCGTCGCAAAACATATCCGAGAGGTTCGCGAGCAGCGCGCCAGAGTTGCAGCAGTGGACCATGGCAGGGTTCAACCCGATTTGCCTGACAGTTTCGACTGCGCTCATGAATGTCCCGAACTGATGTCGGGTGAAGGAGAGGTCGGACTCGTCCGCCTTCGCGAAGTGGGTGAACACGCCCTCGACCTCGAGGCCCAGCAATGACTTCAATACCTCTCCCACCCCAGGGACCTCATGCGGAAAGAAACCGATACGCCCCATTCCTGTGTCGATCTTGAGGTGGACGTACGCCCTGCGGTTCTGCCGCGCCGCCTCATCGGATATGGCCTTAGCCATTTGGAGGTCTGTGATTGTCGCCCTTATCTCATGGCGAACATATTCTACAGCCGCCTCGTAGGGCGAAGCGCCGAGCACCAGAATGGGGTCGGGTATCCCGGCAGCCCTCAGCTCCAGGGCCTCGTCCGGCGTCGCCACCGCGAAGTAATCCGCTCCCTCCGCCTTCAGGGACCAGGCGACCCGGACAGCTCCCATCCCGAAGGCGTCGGCCTTCACGACCGCTATGACGCGCTTTTTTACGAGGTTTTTGATATTGCGATAGTTCAATCTAATTTTTCCCAGGGAGACCTCCATTCGCGTTGGACGAATCGTCATTCCCTCACGCCCCATACGCCGTCCCCCCGATCGCCATCCGGCGCGCCGCTTCAAAACCTTGTAAGGCCGCCGCGTCACCTCATATGAGGATAGATTATATCATCCTGCGGCGAGTAATTCTCCTTTATCGACCTCGGATTCATCCACCTGATGAGGTTGAAGACACTGCCCACCTTGTCGTTGGTTCCGGATGCCCTTGAACCGCCAAAAGGCTGTTGCCCGACCATCGCGCCCGTCGTCTTGTCGTTGATGTAGAAGTTTCCGGCCGCGTACTTCAGAACCTCGCTGACCTTGGCCGCGGCGTACTTGTCCCTGCTGAAGACGGAGCCTGTCAGACCATACGGGGAGGTTTCGTCGCACAACTTCAGCGTCTCCTCAAACTTGTCGTCGTCGTACACGTAGATGCTCATGACCGGAGCGAACAGCTCCGTCTCCATGGTCGCGTACTTTGAATCGCCGCAAAGGAGGAGAGTGGGCTCGATGAAATATCCCTTCGACTTGTCGAATTTGCCTCCCGTTAAGATCTCGACGTCAGGCGACTTGCGAGCCGCCTCCAGGTATGGGGTCACGGAGTCGAATGACTTCTCGTCGATGACCGCGCCCATAAGGTTTTTGGGGTCTGTCGGATCCCCAACCTTGATCTTCGCGACGAGCGACAGCAGCTTCTCCTTCAGCTCCGGCCAGATGGACCTCGGGATATAGCTCCTAGACGCGGCGGAGCATTTCTGTCCCTGGTACTCGAACGCGCCCAGCGTTATAGCGGCAGCGAGCGCGTCTGTATCCGCGGAGCTGTGGGCAAAGATGAAGTCCTTGCCTCCGGTCTCTCCCGCTATTCTCGGGTATGAGCAGTAGCCGGACAGATTCCCCGATATCTGCTTCCACAGCTCGTTGAATGTCAGGTTCGAGCCGGTGAAGTGCAGGCCGGCGAAGTGCTTGTGCTTCAGGACCACGTCGCTTATGACGCTCCCGCTGCCCGGCACGAAATTTATCACGCCGTCCGGCAGGCCCGCCTCTTTTAATATCCGCATCAGATAGTAACTCGACAGCAAGGAGGCGGTGGCCGGCTTCCACACAGTCGTATTGCCGAGGATGGCGGGCGCCATGTTCAGATTGCAGGCGATTGACGTGAAGTTAAAGGGCGTGACGGCATAGATAAAACCCTCCAGCGGGCGGCATTCGAGCCTGTTGAAGGTCGTATAAGACTGGAGGGGCTGCAGAAAGCTGAATAGCTGCGATGCGTTGTAAGGATTGAACCTCAGAAAATCCGCTGTCTCGCACGCTGCGTCGATCTCGGCCTGCCAGATGTTCTTGCTCTGACAGAGCATCGTGGCCGCGTTTATCAAATACCTGTACTTCGTGCTGACCAAGTGCGCCGCCTTCAGCGATATCGAGGCCCTGTCATCCCACGAAAGCGCCGCCCACTCCCTCTTTGCGGCCAACGCGGATTCTATTGCCGCCGCGACCTCCGCTTTTCCAGCCTTGTGGAAGAAACCGAGCTTGTGTCTGTGATCATGGGGCATTACCATGTCGGCGGTGTTCCCCGTCCTGATCTCCTTGCCCCCTACGATGATGGGGATCTCAACCTGAATCCCGCTCTGCCGCTCGATCTCCTCGTTCAACAAGAGGATTTCATCGCTGCCGGGCGCGTAATCGAGGGTCGGTTCATTTGCCGGTTTTTCGAGTTTGTATATGGAATTATTCATTGATACTCTCCTGTTCTAATTTATGTTATAAATTACTCTTGTGGATATTATAATGTATACAACCCACCGGCAATAGGTAAAATTACTTACTCTAGTTCAATCCGCTCTCTTTAAACCTTTCGCATCCTCCGCGCCGACGCGACGAAACCGCAGGCCAGCATCAGCGCCCAGGCCCTCCAGCCCAAGTCACATCCGCCGCCGCCCTCAGTGCTGTTCGTTTCCCCGGGAAGCGTCTCTATCGGTATGGACATGTCGCTGAACTGACGCCTGTAAATGCCGCCCATTTTGTAGGATATCATGCCGATGGATGATTCCCTGGCTGATTTGAGGTTGGTCGCGCCGCCCTCTATAACGAGATATTTGGGCCTGTCCTCGGTCGAATTGGCAGAAACCTCCGTTCCCTCCAGGTCGCCAATCCACCACTGAGTGGAGGACAGCCCCTCCGTATGAACGTAAATATCAGAGGGGATAATGTCGGAAATTATCCGAGAGTACACTCTTACTCTCGCGCTAGTCCCGAGGTCGACAATCACCGCATACCAGTTATCGCTGTTTCCGACATCGTCCGAGAGCGCGAGCGTTACAATCGAAGGGTCAGGAACAGATGTAAACGCCCTCAAACATGCGTTCGCATAGGGCGCGCTCCACTTGACCGGCGCTATGTCAATCGCGTCCGACCATCTTATGCCGTCGCTGGACACAAAGCTCTCGCCCCTGTTCGCGACAGCCTGCGTCGAAAAGTAACGAACCGGCATCTCAACGGCAATCGGATAGTCAAAGGTCGGGGTGGACATCCTGAGCACTACGGAATATGGTTCATTCTCGTTCAGCGCAACAGGGCTGCTTAGTTTTACCGTGTGATACCCGGCGAAGGACTCGACTCCCGACGAGGAATAAGCCAGAGTTCCGCCCGACGGCCCGCCGCCTTGTCTGAGGTTGGTGTAAATGAACAGCTCATAGGACGCGTCAGACGCGGTGGTGTAGAACGATACTGCCTGAAGCCTCTCCCCACTGGCGGACGCCGTGAAAATATTGGCCATCCATCCGGACTTGTCCCCGCCTGCCGACACTGACCCGCACCACCCCAGGTCGTCATAGCCATAATTATTGTCGTAATCCGCCGGATCGTCGCCGACGAAAACCACTCCGTCGCTCAGGGACTTATCCTCGTAGGATATCCAGTAGAACCCATCTTCCCCAAAGGAGGAACCCCAGCTGTTCTTGGCCAACCAGGCGCCGTTGTTCTGGGGCAGCTCGCTGAAGTTGTCCGCCGGATAGTCGTCGTCCCACCCAATGACCAGCACCGAGTGATTGGCCTTCCTGTCTCCAGTGTAGTTCCACGCATGGCTTTCCTCATTGTAATATCTGCTCCTGGAACCTATGTAGCACCCGGCTGATATGCCGCCATACTCCATTATCAGCTGTTTGCGAACGTCATTGGTAGGCTGGGGCATATTTTCCGCGAACTGGAGATTGAGAAAAAAGGCGTCGCTGAGGTAAAGCGCGTTGTCATAGCTGTCATACGGCCCGGAGGGGTATGGACCGTATGGCGCGGCATCCTCATAGGCTGGGCCGCTCCAGCGAGCCATCGTACTGACTGCCGTGTTGTCCCATCCGCCGCCGGGCCTGCCCCCAGTCCCTATCTTGTCATGGCCTGGCTGGTTGTTGAAAGCATACCAATACAGATGCATCTCCGACAGGTCCAGCTTCTTGCCAGTCCTCTTCAGATGCACGGATTCCATCGAGGCGAGGGCAGAGAAAGCCCAGCAGCTGTCGAAACCCTCCTGGTTCCTGACCGGCGTAACCAAGCCCGCCGTCCTCATATCGTACGATACAGGGAGCTTCGAGGCGGTCCTGCCCCTAAGATACGACGAATAATTGGAGTCCCTCAAATGGGAGAGATCTATTGGAGACGGCGCATGTCCATATTCCCCGCGTAATTCAGGGGATTGCGACGCGTACTCCAGAAAAGCCTCCGAAAGAGGAGCCGCACCCCAAAATCCCTCCTGGGATCGCGCCTCGCTCGTCATAAACCCCAGCAGAGCAATAATAGACGCGAAAACAACAGAGGACATTTTCACCAGAACCCACCCCCAGACACCAGACTCAACCCAACTCTACCAGAAATCACTTGTCCTGTAAACTTTATACGCCAGGGGCGAGGGTATTTTTTTAATTTTTTTTAAATCTCGACGATTCCGTCGAACACCTTATGCACCTTGCAGTACAACATCACCTCGTCGCCGGAGTAATCGACCGTCATGTCCCCGCCGTTCTGGATGACCCTTATCTGACTGGTTCCAAGACAGAAACCGTTCTCGACAGCGGCCACGACCGCGGCGCAGGCTCCGCTTCCGCTGGCGGGGGTCTCTCCGTCGCCGCGCTCCCAGATGCGCATCCTTATCGTGCGCTCATCCAGCACCTTGACGAACTCGACGTTCGTTCGTTTGGGAAACATCGGGTCTGTCTCGATCATTGGACCGATCGCCTCCATGCCGAAGTTATCGACGTCGTTGCAGAATACCACGCAGTGCGGGTTTCCAACCGAGACGCACGTTATGGAGAACGCCCTGCCGCCTATGTCGACGACGCGCCCCATCACCCTCTCGCCCGACAGCTTGACAGGTATCTCCGATGGGGTGAACCTTGGGACTCCGAGGTTCACCTTTCCCGAAACGACGCGGCCGTACCTCGTGAATACCTCGACCTCCCTCACGCCGCTCTGAGTATCGATCTTCATCAGCTTGCGGCCGTCGGTCTGTCCGCGCTCGTACAGGTACTTCCCCACGCAGACGACAACTGACGCGCTCATAAAACCCTCGCTGCCATCGGTGTTGAAGAGTCTCATTCTGGCGTCTGCCCGTTCAGAGGGGTACATCATCACCACCCCGTGCCCCCCGACTCCGAAGTGCCTGTCGGCCAGCATTATTGACAGGGACTCCGGCGACGCTATCCGCTGGTCGAAGCAGTTAAAGTAAAGATCGTCCTTGCCGCAGCTGTGCATCTTGCAGAAACGTATCTCCCTGCGTTCGCGCCTCATGTCGTTAATATCCACCAGCTCGGTGTTTTCCTCGCTGTATCTGCTTCTGAGGCTGTCAGCCACAGCCGTCGCCGTGTCTATCGACGTAAGGCATGGAACCCCGAGCCTCGTCGCCAGCGAACGCATCAGGACGCTCTCCCTCATTGGATCGCGCCCCCTCGCCGAAGTGGAGACGATATATTGAACTCGCCCGCTCTCTATCAGGGTAATGACGTTATCACACGCCTCGCTGATCTTATGAATCACTATCGCTGAAAGTCCGGAGCGGGATAGCGTCTCGGCCGTTCCCCTCGTCGCGAAGAGGTTCATGCCGAGCGACGCGTACTTCTTCGCGACGTCCACTATCTCGGCCTTGTCGCTGTCGCGGACTGTGAACAGAACGCCTCCGCTCCTCTGAAGTTTGTAACCGGCTGCCGCAAGCCCCTTGTACATCGCCTCCTCCAGAGTCTTGCCGATGCCAAGGACCTCCCCGGTCGACTTCATCTCTGGTCCGAGGTGAGTGTCCACGCCATGGAGTTTCTCAAACGAAAACACCGGGACCTTCACGGCCGCGTACGGCGCTTGAGGGTAGAGTCCGACCCCATATCCCATATCCCGCAGACGTTCACCCAGCATGGCTCGCGTCGCCAGGTCGACTACCGGCACCCCCGTGACCTTGCTGATGTAAGGCACGGTACGCGATGCCCTCGGGTTGACCTCTATCACGTAGATGTCGTCGTCATAAATAATATACTGCACATTAACGAGGCCGCGCACCTTCATGGCGAGCGCGATGCTCTTTGTATGGTCCACTATGCGCTCGACGAGGCGGTCCACAACGTTGAGCGCGGGGTAGACCGCGATGGAATCGCCGGAGTGTATGCCGGTACGCTCGACGTGCTCCATTATGCCGGGAATCAATATGTCCTCCCCGTCGCACACCGCGTCCACCTCGATCTCAGTGCCGCGCAGATATTTGTCTATCAGGACTGGGCCATAGATGTCGCTGTCCAGTATTATCCCCATGAACTCGCGCAGATCTTCGTCGGAAAAGGCGATGCTCATGTTCTGGCCGCCAAGGACGTACGAAGGGCGAACGAGGACCGGGTACTCCAGGCCTCTCGCCACCGACAGCGCCTCTTCCATCGTAACGGCTGTCCCTCCCTCGGGACGCAGGATAGCGAGCTTCTCCAGGAGGGCGTCGAAGCGCTCCCGGTCCTCGGCAAGGTCGATGCTGTCGAACGAGGTGCCAAGTATCTCGTAACCGTTCTCGTGCAGGTACTTCGTCAGCTTTATCGCTGTCTGCCCGCCATAGGCGGCAACGACGCCGACCGGTTTTTCGAGGTCCAGTATGTCGCGGACATCCTCGGGCGTCAGAGGCTCGAAATACAGCCGGTCCGCAGTGTCGAAGTCGGTGGAGACGGTCTCCGGGTTGTTGTTTATTATGACGACCTCGTATCCAAGCTGTTTGAGGGCCCAGGCGCAGTGGACGCTGGAGTAGTCGAACTCTATCCCCTGGCCGATGCGTATGGGACCCGACCCAAGCACCACTATCGTCCCCTTGTCCCCCTTGCGCCTGGACTTGATGAACTCCTCCGCCTCATTCTCCTCGTCGTAGGCGGCGTAGAAATATGGCGTCTCTGCCGCAAACTCGCCGGCGCATGTGTCAACCATCTTATAAGACGCCCGAATCCGGCGCTCTATCTTCCCTCCAGAGATCGTCTCTATTACATTGTCAGGGTAACCAAGACGCTTTCCTTCTTTATAGAAAGCGTCCGAGAGTCCTTCTTCCCTGAGGCGCGCCTCGTACTTGACCAGGCGTTCCAGCTTGTAGAGGAACCACCGGTCCACCATGGTTGCGTCGTGTATCTCGTCGCAGGAGACGCCGCGTCGCAGAGCTTCGAATATCTGGAATATCCTCTCGTCGGTTGCGACCCTCAGGGCGTTCAGCAGCTCTTCATCACCAAGCCTGCCGAGCTTCGACAGGTATAGGGTCTGTTGATGAATTTCCGCTCCGCGAATCGCCTTCATCAGCGCCATCTCAAAGGACGGAGCGAGAGACATGACCTCGCCGGTTGCCTTCATCTGAGTGCCGAGCGTGCGCGGCGCCCTCACGAACTTGTCAAAGGGCCACTTGGGAAACTTGACGGCGATATAGTCCAGGGCCGGCTCAAAGCAGGCGAAAGTCTTGCCTGTCACCGCGTTTGGGATCTCATCCAGCCTATAGCCGATGGCTATCTTGGCGGCTACCTTGGCAATCGGATATCCAGTGGCCTTTGAGGCAAGGGCCGACGAACGCGATACCCTCGGATTGACCTCTATGACGGCATAATCGAAGCTGTCTGGCGACAGGGCGAACTGGCAGTTGCAGCCACCCTCTATTTTAAGCTCTGAGATTATATCCAGTGCCGCGGTACGAAGCATCTGGTACTCCTTGTCGGATAGAGTGAGGGTAGGCGCCACGACTATGCTGTCGCCAGTGTGAATGCCAACCGGGTCGAAGTTCTCCATTCCGCAGACCGTGACGACATTGCCGACGGAGTCGCGCATCACCTCGTACTCTATCTCTTTCCAGCCAGCGACCGATCTCTCGATCAGTGTCTGGCCTATAGGAGACATCCTCAGTCCATCCCCCGCAATCCTGCCAAGCTCCTCCGGATCCGCCGCCATGCCGCCGCCGCTCCCGCCAAGCGTGAAGGCTGGCCGCACTATGACCGGGTATCCTATCTCTTTCGCGAAGGAGAGAGCGTCCTCGACGTTCTCGACGACCTTGGACGGGACCACAGGCTGGCCTATTCTCTCCATGGCGTCCTTGAAGAGCTGCCTGTCCTCGGCCATATCTATAGTCTCCGGACTGGCGCCGAGGAGCCTTATGCCCCTCTCCTTCAAAAAACCCTCCTTCGCCAGTTTCATCGCGAGGGTGAGTCCTGTCTGCCCGCCAAGGGTCGGGAGTATGCTGTCCGGTTTCTCGTGATCTATTATCCGCTTTAAGGTGGGCACGGTCAGCGGCTCCACATATATCGCATCTGCCATCGCGGAGTCCGTCATTATAGTGGCCGGGTTCGAGTTGACGAGGACGATTTCGATGCCGTCCTCCCTGAGAGCGCGGCAGGCCTGAGTCCCAGCGTAATCGAACTCGGCCGCCTGTCCTATCACTATAGGGCCGGAACCGATGACGAGCGTCTTGTGTACATCGCTATAGAGAGGCATTTTTATATGCCTCCATCATTCCAACGAAACGATCGAACAAAAAAGCCGTATCGAGAGGCCCGGCCGATGCCTCCGGGTGAAACTGGACGCTGTATGCCGGAATATTTTTATAGTCTATGCCCTCGCATGTCCCGTCGTTCGCGTTGACGTACCTCATCTCCGCAACGTCGGGCCTGATGCTCTCCGGGACCACCGAGTAACCGTGGTTCTGGGTCGTTATGGATATCGCTCCCGTCTTTGTGTCCCGCACCGGCTGATTAGCCCCCCTGTGACCATACTTCAGCTTTTCGGTGGAAGCCCCCATCGCCAGCGCGAGGAGCTGATGCCCCAAGCAGATGCCGAAGATCGGGATCCCCGCGGTGGTGAGTTTCTTCAGTTCCCCTATTATTTCAGTGTTCTCCATTGGATCTCCCGGCCCATTGCACAGCATGACTCCGTCCGGCCCAAGGCCCGCTATCTGATCTGCCGTATATGTATGGGGGACGATTGTTACGCGACAGCCCTTGCCGACCAGCATGCGCACGATATTCTCCTTCGCTCCATAGTCACAAAGAACTACGTTATAGCGCGATTCGGCTGGGGCAGCCGTCCTTACCTCGCGGGTCGAAACGCCGGCAACGGCGCCTTTTATGACATATCCTCCGAGGACGCTCGCGTCGACGGAAGCGGGATCGCTGGTTATGACCCCGTTCATGACGCCCCGTTCCCTGATTATTCTTGTGAGCGCGCGAGTGTCCAGGCCGCACAGACCGACGATGCCACTCGTCTTCAGGAGCGAATCGATGTTCCCTTCGCTTCTGAAATTCGACGGGTTCCCGCACCACTCCCTCACTATATACCCCCTTGGCTGAAGCGAGGCGCTCTCGAAGTCGGACCGGATAACCCCGTAGTTTCCTATGAGAGGCCACGTCTGGACTATTATCTGGCCGTAATAGCTGGGATCCGTCAAAGTCTCGATATAACCGGTCATCCCGGTCGTGAAGACGACTTCGCCGACGACGCCGCCCGAGTCTGCGGGTACGCCAAACGACTCCCCCTCGAAGATGCGGCCATTCTCAAGAACCAGAAAAGCTGATGGCACGAAATTCCCTCCTCTGAATAACAAACAAAAGTTTACGTTTAACACGCAATGTGGTCGATATTTTAGCATAAGAGGTCTGATATTGCCAGCAGAATAGCTTGAACGTCAAATCAAACCGAAGGGAAAAGGTGGAAATTCCATCCATAATTTACCTGTAATCTGGGGTGTGTGACATGTATTTTTCAGCATAAACGCTGTTACATTCGTAGTTTATGGTTGCTGGTTTTGCGCCGCTGCTGCGAAAGGATCGGTGAACACTCTGGCCGCAAGGGTCGAGTCGAGATTGTAGAGCAGGCCGTTGTTGTCGCCGATGAAGTTGAGTTTCGACAATATTTCATCCGCGTTGGCCTCCTCTTCCACCTGCTCGTTCACGTACCACATGATGAAATTGTAGGTGGCGTGATCGTTTTCGCCGAGAGCGACCGAGGCTATTTTGTCTATCAGCCCTGTGACAAACCTCTCGTGGGTGAGGACTTTTTCAAAGACTTCCTTGACGCTGCCATAAGACGCCCCCGGGGCTTTTATGTCAGAAAAAGCCGGCGTCCCCCCTCGCTCCAGAATGTGCTGGTAGATGTGCGTGGCGTGAGCCATCTCCTCCTGAGCCTGGACAAATAACCAGTTCGCCACGCCCTTGAAACCAGCGCGGTCCGCGTAGGCAGACATGGCCAAGTACAGATACGCGGAGTAATATTCCGCGTTCACCTGATCGTTCAGAGCCTTCAAAGTGTTTCCCTTTATCATAGCTTTTTCCTCCCTTGGCAATAATTTTGATACTCAATTTCTAACTTAAATCGGGAGGATATTCAACGGAAAAATACGCAAAGGAACTTGCCGCTATTACCCACAAAGAAAGCCAAAAGCAACGAGGTACACGCGGCAGTACGGCACGTTGGGATACACGCGGCGCCGTTTACTCCTAAATCCGTAAAGGTAGTTACCTCAGTGAAAGTATGGAACTTTCATCGAGGCCGGTGTACTTCCCGATAGTTTCGGCGGGAAAACCGTCGGCCAGCATCGAGCGCGCGACCTCAAACTTGCCTTCCGCTTTGCCCTCTGCTTTGCCTTCTGCTTTGCCTTCCGCTTTGCCTTCCGCTTTGCCTTCCGCTTTGCCCTCTGCTTTGCCTTTTTCCATGCCTTCCTCTTTCGCGTAACCTATACGAATATCCATAACCACATCGTCTATCGGCCTGAACTCCATCTTCCACGCCTCCTTTACCTTTTGATCGACGTCGCCTTTGCCTATTTGCAGAATACGGTACGCAAAATTCAGAAAGGACCACGACTTTTCATCAGCCAGTTTTCGCTCTCTTATCAGTTCAAGAAGCTCAAGTGAATATTTTCCGCGTTTGTCCGGCTTGCCTCCGGCATCGAGCATTCTTTTGGCGGCCAGAACAGGCAGGGCGAAAACACGGTTGTCCCGTTTCAATTCTTCGGCATTTGCTTCGGGCACGCTGTAGATATTGTACATAAAATTTACTGATGTCCCATGCCACGCGCTGGTATAGATATTTACCGGATGCGCGCTTCCTGTAAAAATAGCGAGCGCCGTGACGGGGATCGCGTGTTCGTCGCTCGCCCGATACCACGACTGAAAAATACGCAACGGCAACGTATCATCCTGCTC
>JAITNX010000044.1 GCA_031290235.1 Synergistaceae bacterium
GTCTGTCTGTCTGTCTGTCTGTCTGTCTGTCTGTCTGTCTGTCTGCGGGATTATACCCGGTTTCCAGCGGAGCGCAAGAGGAAAAACCACTAATTTTTCTCTTTTCACCAACTTTGCAATACATACCATCACCCCTTACAAAAGTATTATACAACAAGCGGAAGAATTATAAAGATATTTGAGGATAAATATAGGGGAAACGCGGTATTTGAGGCTGCGGAGAAGGCCTATTCAGGGGCGGGCGGCGGAACATGCGCTCCACTATATTCCGCCGCTTATACAGATCTTTGTCATCCATCCTCCACGCGGCTTGCCATAGTGTCAACACGCCCTAATGTGAATTTCGCTTAACTATGACTTTTTCTCCGGGCTCACCACGGCACGAAATCCGGGTGCCATGTGTCGGCATTGCCCTTGAGCAGCCACATGGCCCTAACGTCATCCTGTGATATCTCGAAATCGAACACGTTTGTGTTCTCCTCGATGCGCTCCTTGGTGACGGACTTCGGCAGCGGCAGGAAACCCATCTGTATGCTCCAGCGGATGCAAAGCTGAGCAACGCTCTTGTTATACTTGTCTGCGATCTCCTTCAACTCCGGGGACTTGAGCAGCTCTCCAGTTCCAAGCGGGCTGTAGGCCTCCAGGAGCAGACCATTCTTGCGGCTGTAATACACGACATCGTCCTTCGTATCGCCAGGGCCGAGACGAATCTGGTTCACGTGGGGCTTGATCTCGGCGTACTCGAACAGCGCGTCAAGGTGACGGACGCAGAAATTACTGACGCCTATAGCTCGCGCGCGCCCCTCCTTATAAATATCCTCCATGGCCCTCCAGGTCCCGCTCAAGATCCGGGGAAACGCATTGCGGAAGTGCAGCGGGTTCGGCCAGTGGATCAAATAAAGATCGACGTAGAAGAGGCCTAGGTTCTTGAGGCTTGTCTCAAACATCTCGATCGTATCCTTATAGCCGCGATGCCTGTTGAATATTTTTGTCGTCACAAAATACTGATCGCGGGGAATGCCGCTGTCCTTGATGGCCTTTCCAACACTTTCCTCGTTCCCATAGATCCACGCGGTGTCTATGTGGCGGTAACCGCTTTCCAGCGCCCACTTTACGGAGTTCTCCGCTTCATCCCCGCTTTTCGTCTGCCACGTGCCAAATCCAACGCAAGGGATCTTGACTCCGTTACTCAAGGTATAGCAATCAGTCAATGACTTGAAATCTGACATTCACATTCACCTCTCCAGTAATTTTAATGAAATTTGCGTGAAATTCGGGCTAAAGCAAGGGCATCAACCAAGTGACAATCATTAGACGCCGTTCACCTCCCTCGGTTTCGTCAGGTGCGATATGAGATTGCGCAGCGCTCCAAAACCTCCGGGGCCTAGGAAGCCGTCGAGCCTCCTGAACCACCCCGGCGGAGGCGGCGACTTCGCGAGGCGGCCGTCGGGATCGAATTGGGCGACGGTTTCATCCCTTCCGCACAGGACCCTCGAGATATTGAAATCCATGCCCATTACCCTTATCCTCGACACGTCGAAGAGAAAGCGAAGTACCTCCGGCATCGGGCCAAACCTGTCCACAGTCTCGTCGGCGAGCGAATCCAGGACGTCCAGGTCCTGTGTCCAGAGCAGTTTTCTGTAGAGAGCTACCCTGAGGCTCTCGTGCGGCAGATAATCGCTCGGTATGGCCGACGGAAACCCGACGTCTACCTGCGTGCGCTCCCTGTAGTCCCCCTTCGCTCTCCGGATTGCGTCCTCCAACAGGTCGCAGTAGCGTTGAAAACCCACCCGCCCGAGATTGCCATGCTGCGCCGTCCCTACCAGCTCGCCGCCGCCCCGTATTTCGAGGTCTTTCTTTGCAAGCTCGTAGCCGGCTCCAAACTCGCCCATGGCGGCTATGGCCTCCAGGCGCTCGGAAGCCTCCTTGGTCAGCGAGGCCTCAGGCGGATGCAGGAATAGGGCGAACGCCTGCTCGGTCCTCCTGCCGACTCGTCCCCTGAGCTGATGCATCTGGGCCAAGCCCAGCTCCTGGGCGTCGCTCACGATGAGCGTGTTTGCCCTGGGCATGTCGAGTCCGCTCTCGACTATCGTCGTGCATACGAGCATATCGAGTTCGCCCGACGCGAATCTCTCCATCGTGTCCTTCAGGTCCTTCTCCAACATTCTGCCATGCGCAACAGCGACGCGGAGTTTTGGGAACATCCTCCTTATCATCATCGCCTCGCCGTCGATCGTCCCCACCCTGTTGTGAACGTAGAAAATCTGGCCTCCTCTGGCATGTTCCCTCACGACGGCGTTTTTAACGAGTGTCTCCGACCAGGGGCCGACGGCGGTGATGACGGGCAGGCGCTTCCTTGGCGGCGTCTCCAAAAGGGAGAGGTCGCGCAGACCGGACAGCGACATGTGAAGCGAACGGGGTATGGGGGTGGCCGACAGCATGAGGACGTCCACCCCCGGATACATGTTCTTGAGGCGCTCCTTGTGCATGACTCCGAACCTGTGTTCCTCGTCGATTATGACGAGTCCGAGTTTTTTGAAAGCCACCTCCGACGCCAGCATACGGTGCGTGCCGATCAGCACATCCACACTTCCGCCAGCTGTGTCCTCCAGGATTTTTCTCTGCTTTGACGGCGGGACGAAGCGGGAGAGAACCTCCACCCTCGCTCCGAAGGAGTCGAAACGGGCGCTCCAGGTGTCGTAGTGCTGCTGCGCCAGGAGTGTCGTCGGCGCCAGGAGCGCCGCCTGTCTGCCCTCGAATACGCATCGGGCCGTCCCGCGAAGCGCCACCTCCGTCTTGCCGAAGCCGACGTCGCCCACCAGCAGCCGGTCCATCGGCGCCTGACGCTTCATGTCGCGTATGACATCCTCTATCGCCCTGAGCTGGTCCGCCGTCTCCTTGAACGGAAACGCGCGCTCGAACTCGGCCTCTTGCTCCTCGTCGCCCGCGAAGGCGTGCCCTTCCGACAGCTCGCGCTTTGCGTATGAATCTATTAAATAGCGCGCGGTCTCCGCCGCCTGCTCCTTGGCGCGCTCCGACAGCTTCTTCCAGTGCCCGCCCCGCAGATTGTCAGCCGATGGATCCATGCCGGGATAAGTCTTGTAGGGCGATATCTTGTGGAAGTGCATGACGGGGATCTTGAGTCGTCGTTCCTCGGCGTATTCGAGTACGAGGTACTCCTGCACCCCGTCCGGCCCCCCGATCTGTTCGGATCCCATGTAACGCGCGACGCCATAGTCCTCGTGAACTACCCATTGACCGGGCAGGAGTCTGTCCCCCCAGTCGAGAGGCACGGCCCTCTCTCCGGAAGCTCCGGACAACGACAGCCCCGACAGCTCCAGATCGCCGATGAAGGCGGTTTTCGCCCTGGCATCGACGAAACCCTCCGATATGGCGCCGGCGGCGGATCTGTATCCTTGCGACTCCGCCCACTGCCTGGAGTGCTCTATATCGGAGAGCAGAAATATGGAGATGTCGCGGGACTCCAGACCGCGGCAGTATGACTCGAGGTCGCCCCTCCTGCCCCTGAAGTTCGGCAAGCCGATTATCTGGGTCTTGTGGTCGCTTTTAGCTACGCTCGCGGTCACTCTCAGCCTTGGGTACAGGGAGATGGCGCCGGAGACCTCCAGCCATCCGACCGATTCGTCCTTGGAGTCCGTCTCCTTCACGCCGCGTTCAACGCCGGCCCTCAGCCACGCATAGCTGTCGGCCGCGTTTTCCAGCTCGCCCGGTTCCATCAGCAGCACGTGCATATCGGCCGGAAAAAAGTCTCCCAGCGACGCGCCCTTTCGGGAGGAGAGGGCGTGAGCCTCGAAGCGGGCTACGCGCCTTACGCTCCTCTGAGTGTCCGTCGCGAAAAACCTCATGCTCTCGATATCGTCGTCGAAAAATTCTACCCTCATTGGCCATGTTTCCTTGGGATCGAACAGGTCGACTATGCCGCCCCTGTAGGTGAACTGTCCCGGCGACCACACTATATCCACCCGCTCGTATCCTCTGCCGCCGAGCCAATCGAGAAGCCTGCCCCTGCTGAGGCTATCTCCTGTTTCGAGCGTCAGGCGGTCGCCTCCAACCGACATCGGACCCATCAGCGCTCCTGGCGTCGCGAGCAGCGCGCCGCCCTCCTCGGCCCATCGGTGCATGACCTCGCCGCGCTCGGCCTTTTGAGCCTCCAGCATGTGCGGATCGTCGGCGTACGAAGCTATGGCGATCTCCGGCAGCATGGCGGCCCTGGGGATATCCGGGACCAAACCTCTCATGGATTCGGCATCCGCCAGAAAATCCCTGGCAAATCGCGAGTTCTGAAGAACGACCAGAAGCGGCCTCTCAAAACCGCGGCATATCCACGGACGGGCCGCCCCGCCTACCGGCAGATGCAAGGAACGGCTTTTGCGCCACTCTCCGGCGTCCAGGGCGGAGAGTCCGTCGAATGTCACTCCGTCCTTCATCATCTACTCGCCGCTGCCCGAGACCCGCACCGTGAAGCCATCTCCGGCGGAGCCGCCCAACCATCTGAGCAGCCCATCCCAAGCCAGTTCCTCTATCTCAGGCCACTTCGCCCTCTGCTCCTTGGGAAACTTCCCCAGCACCCAGTCGCGCATGTCGATCCGAGAATCCGGAGATCCGACACCTACCCTCATCCTTGGAACATCCAGCGTCCCAAGGGCGCCCAATATCGAGATCATGCCCTTTTGCCCGCCGGCGGAACCTGTCGCCCTGTATCTCAACCTGCCAAACGGCAGGGCCGCGTCGTCGAAAACGACGAACACATCCCCAGGGGCGACGTCATGATACCGGACGGCCTCCATCACAGATTTTCCGCTCAAGTTCATATAGGTGAACGGCTTGAGGAACGCGACACTTTCTCCTTCAAGCGGCGCGGCAAGCCAAAAGGCCCCGCCGAACTTCATGCGGGGTTCGCCTTGTCCTATTCTCTTCACAAAAGAGTCGATCACAAGCCACCCGGAATTGTGACGGCTCCAAACGTACTCGGGGCCGGGATTGCCCAGCCCCACGACAAGTTTCAAATTGATTCCTCCAAAAAAATAAAGAAGGGGGGCTGCCGGCGATTTCTACTCCTCTTCCTTGCGCTTGCCCTTGCCAACCACCTCGACCTCTGTCGTCTCCTGGCCGGCCTCCTCCGCAGGCGCCTCGACGATGGACTTGGGATGAGTCACTATGAGGACGACCGAATCTTCCGGGGCTATAAGCTCCGCGCTCTCGGGGAGCTCCAGGTCGCGAAGCGCAACCTCGCTGCCCATGGACATCTTGGTGGCATCGAGGACTATTTCGGACGGGATCTCCCGAGGCAGGACCACGATCTCTACCTCGCGGGAAAGTTGATCGAGTACGCCGCCCATCTTGACGCCCGCGCATATTTCCTTGTTTATGACGCGGATTGGGATAGCGACCTTGACCTTATGGCCCTTCACCAGCTGATAAAGGTCCACGTGAAGGATGTGCTGCGACACGACGTGGCGCTGCACGCTGCGGAGCAGCGCCATTTCGACCTTGCCGTCGGGCAGCTCCAGATCTATCATGTTCGTCTCCCAGTTCGGGGAGTTGGCCACAATGGAAATATCCTTGACGTCCACGGTTCCCACGACTCCGGCCTTGTACTCCGGACCATAGAATACCGCCGGGATTATCCCCTTGACCCTCAATTTGCGGCACGTGCCCTTGCCGGTCTCGTCCCGCTTTGTAAACCTGATCTTCGTTGCTAAATTCGCTGCCATATATGTCTCCTCCTTATTCCCTATCCTGCCTGCGCCTCGGCTTGGGCTGGAAAAGTATGCTTATCGAATGGTCCAGGTGAATCCTGCGTATCGCCTCGGCGAAGAGCGGAGCTATGGAGAGCGTGATTATCTTAGGTATCCTCTTCTCCTCCGGCAGCGGGATCGTGTCCGTCAGCACCATCTCCTCTATGGCGGAGCCACTGATGCGTTCTATCGCCGCGCCTGAAAGGACGCCGTGCACCGCGCAGGCATACACCTTATCGGCGCCGCTCGCGATGATTGCGTTGGCCGCGTTCACTATGCTGCCTGCCGTGTCTATTATATCGTCTACGAGTATGGCTATCTTGCCTTTGACCTCTCCTATTATCTCCACGACCTGGCTCTGATTCGCCACATCATAAGAACGGCGCTTATCGACAATCGCGAGTTCGGCCTGCAGAACCTCGGCAAACCGCCTGGCCCTAACCACACCTCCGATGTCGGGGGAGACGACGACTACGCCGTCGCCGCCGAGAGGCGACTTCAGGATCCTTTTGAAGTGGGATGCAAGAAGCGGGATTCCCGTCAGATGGTCCACCGGGATGTCGAAAAATCCCTGTATCTGGCCGGCGTGCAGATCCGCCGTCGCCACTCTGTCCGCGCCGGCGTGCTGCAGCAAGTTGGCCACGAGCTTCGCCGTGATCGGCTCGCGGGCGCGCGCCTTGCGATCCTGCCTCGCGTACCCAAAGTATGGCAGCACTACGTTGATCCGACCGGCCGACGCGCGCTTCAGCGCGTCGATCAGAATGAGGACCTCCATGAGGTTCTCGTTGACCGGTTGGCACGTGGGCTGAATTATGAAAGCGTCGGCTCCGCGCACGCTTTCCTGCAGCGACAGGCCAATCTCCCCGTCCGAGAAGCGGAATAGCTTCCTGTCGGCCATCGGAACGCCCAGCGTGCCGCATATCTGCCTCGTAAAGGACTCATGAGCGCTTCCCGAAAAAATTTTTATATCTCTTGCCGAAGCCTCCATATCCCTCAGCTCTCCTTGCCGTGGGTTTCGTCGTACTTTTCCCTGATATCCTTCCGGTCGTGCCAGCCATCTATACTGCTCTGACGTGAGCGCGCTATAGCCAAAGCCCCGTTTGGAACATCCCTCGTTATTACGGACCCCGCCGCCGTGGAAGCGTTGTCGCCCATGGAAACGGGCGCTACAAACATAGTATCGCTGCCCACGAAGCAGTCGGAACCTATTTTTGTCCTGTGCTTGTCCCGTCCATCGTAGTTGCAGGTTATGGTCCCGGCGCCGATATTTGTGCCGCTGCCTATCTCTGCGTCCCCTATGTACGAAAGATGGGGAACCTTGGCCCCCTCGGCTACAACGCTGTTTTTAAGCTCGACGAATCGCCCTATCTTCGCGCCGTTGCCCATCAGAACCTCTCCGCGAAGACAGGCGAACGGACCTATCGCCGCGTCCGCGCCGATATCGGCGTCGCTTATGACCGAGTGCGCGTGTACCACGCTTCTCTCTCCCAGGCGCACGTTGCGGAGTGTGGAGTAGGCGCCGACGCTCGACTCATTGGAGAAACTCGATCTGCCCCAGATTTGAACCCCCGGTTCCAGGGAGACGTCCTCGTCGAACTCCACCCTGGGGCCAATCCATGTTGTGCTTGGATCCAGGCACTTGAGTCCCTTCATCATGTGCCCGCGCATAAGCCTCCTGTTGAGTTCTCTGGCGGTTTCAGCGAGATCCAGAGGGGTATTGACGCCCATCAGTTCCCTGTCATCCTCGCATATTATAACGTTCACGTCGCCCTCCGTCTCGCAGATCATGTGTATGGTATCCGGAAGGTAGTACTCGCCAAGCGCGTTTTTGCGGCCGACCTGGCTTATGACGACCGACAGGGCCTCGCAGGAGAAGAGGTACACGCCGGCGTTTATCTCGTTTATTTTAATCTCGTCGTCCAGCGCGTCCTTGTCCTCTACTATCCTGACTCCGCCGTCGGCAAGACGCACGACCCTGCCGTAGCCGGTCGGATCGTCGGTTATGGTGCTAAGGAAGCTGCATTGCGGCCTCAGATTGAAATGTTTATCGACGAGTCCTGACAGCGTCTCGGGCCGTACCAGCGGCACGTCCCCATTCAGGACCAGGAGGTTGTCGAATTTGCTCCACCAGTCCATCGCAACCATCACCGCATGTCCCGTGCCAAGCTGCTCACTCTGCCAGACGACGTCGACATTTTCCCATTCGTCCTTCAGATAGGACTCCACCATATCGCCCCTATGGCCGACTAAGACGGCTACATCGCTCAATCCGGCGTCGCGCGCGGCCTTGATGGGGTAATAGACGAGCGGCTCCTCGAGAAGTGCCTGCAGAACCTTAGGTTTCTCGCTGTGCATCCTGGTCCCCTTGCCGGCAGCCAGTATCAACACACCCAGCGACTGCGACTCGATGTTCATTGACACACAACACTCCCTCCAAAGCGCGCGAGCGCTCGTTAAGACAGACAAAGAATATAACGGGGAAGCCGATCTTGGCTTCCCCATCCGAAATTGCTTTGGCTGGGGTGGATGGATTCGAACCATCGATGGCGGATCCAAAGTCCGCTGCCTTGCCGCTTGGCTACACCCCAAGGGCACGGGACATTATACCGGGTTTATCCTGATATGCCAAGTGTTATAGCGCAAATTGCCCCTGCAAAACAGTTGACTTTCATTATGTGTGTCTATTAAAATCAAAAAACAAGGATGTTTTGGGATGTGAGGTATCGGGAATGCGCTACATTGGCGGAAAATCGCATTTGCTCGGCGACATAGAAGCGGTTATAAGCGAGAACACGACCAGGCGCGAGAGCGTGTTCTGCGACATATTCTCCGGCACTGGAAGCGTGGCGCGGCATTTCAAACCGAGATACGAGGTTCACTCGAACGACATACTTCATTTTTCGTATGTCATTCAAAAGGCGACGATCGAGAACAACCGCAGACCTACGTTCTCCCGGCTCGCTCAAATCGGCATTGTCGACCCTATAAAGTTTCTCGAGGAAGCCGACATCGCTCAACCTGGGCAGTCGTTTTTTTTTGTCGCGGACAATTATGCCCCGAACGAACATTGCGACCGTATGTACATATCCAAGCGCAACGCCGTTAGAGTCGACTTTATTCGTAACACGATCGAGGCGTGGAATGAGTCGGGGCTGATCGACGAGATCGAATACTATTATCTGCTCGCCTCGCTGATAGAGGGTGTTCCGTATGTGTCGAACATCACCGGGACTTACGGCGCGTACCTAAAAAAGTGGGACAAGCGGGCGTTAAAGGCGTTTGAAATGGCGCGGCTCGACGTTGTGGACAACGGACGCGCCAATCACAGCTATAATACAGACGCAAACAAACTTATTCGCGAGTTGGAGGGCGATATCCTCTACATTGACCCACCGTATAACTCGCGGCAGTATGCGCCTAATTATCATTTGCTTGAAACGATTTCACGCTATGATTATCCCGAAGTGCGCGGAGTTACGGGAATTCGTCCGTATGACGACGCTAAATCGGCGTTCTGTGTAAAATCAGAGGTGTTGGAAGTATTCGACGACCTAATCGCAAAGGCAAAGTTCGCGAACATTGTTTTGAGTTACAGCACGGACGGACTGATGACTTCGGAGCAGATCGAAACCGTTCTCAAACGCCACGGAGCGGAGCAAAGCTGCAAGCGGTATGACATACCCTATCGCAAATACAAAAGCAAAATCACAGATGAAACAAAAACCGTGCGGGAGTATCTGTTTTATGTTCGCAAAGATATACCGCGTCCGATTGTATCCGCGCCTCCGCAAAGGGTGACCGGCACGTTCAAGCCGCCCGATAAGCGGCTGAAGTACATAAAAAGCCCGCTAAACTACATCGGCGGCAAGTATAAACTCCTGCCGCAGATTATGCCGCTGTTCCCTCGTCACATCGGCGCGTTTGTCGACCTGTTCGCGGGCGGCTGCAACGTGGGTATCAACACCAGCGCCGGGCGAGTGATTTGCAACGACCTCAACACAAAAATTATCGATATGTTCAACGTATTTCATCATACCGACACAGACGAGATTTTGCGGCGCATCGAGGAGAATATTCGCGAATACGGCTTGTCAAAAGAGAACGAGCGGGGGTTCATCGACTTCCGTAGCCATTACAACTCCACGGACGACCCAATTGACCTGTACACGCTGACTTGCTACTCGTTCAATTATCAGTTCAGGTTTAATAATAATCTTGAATACAACAATCCATTCGGGCGCAATAGAAGTCGGTTCTCGGCAAATATGCGCAATAATCTGATTGCCTTTTTGCAACGGATTAAGACGGAGAACATCATATTCACGGCTTGCGATTTTGAGCGGTTTGACTTGTCCGCGCTCGGCGCTGACGACATGGTCTACTGCGACCCCCCGTATTTGATTGCGACAGGCAGCTATAACGACGGCAATCGCGGCTTCAAAGACTGGAAAGAGCCGCAAGAAACCGCGCTGTACAATCTGCTTGACCGTCTGCATCGTCAAGGCGTGAAATTCGCGTTATCTAACGTGCTTGCGCACAAAGGCGTTCGCAATGAGATACTGCTTGATTGGTGTAAAAAATATGCCGTTACGCCGCTCGATTACGACTATTCCAATTCGAGCTATAACACGCAAAAGGGCGAGAGCGCGGAAGCCCTTATTACGAATTATTGACCGAGGCGGCGTATGATTTCAATTTTGCAAACCGATGCCTGTCATGCTTTCAATGTTTTAACGGCGGCAAACCGCCGGATTCTCCGGCGTAGTTGGCGGCGAATATTTTCGCTATTTCGGACCTGTCCTTCGTTTTGCCAAGCGCCCACATGAGTTTTACCACCGCGGATTCCGTGGTCATGTCCGCCCCCTGTATCACTCCGGCGTCGAGCAGCCTCGTCCCAACTTCGTACACAGAGAGGTCAGATGGGCCGTGGAGACACTGGCTGCATACAACGACAGGGATTCCAGCGTCTGAGATCTTTTTGATGCCCGCGATCAGGTCGCGTCCTTCGCAGTGAACTCCGCCCAGCCCGAACGCCTCGATCACAATGCCCCTGTACCCCATGTCCAACAGCGTCTGGAAGATCTCGGGCTTCGTCCCGGGCACGAGCTTGAGCAGGAAGACGTCCGGACAGAGCGCGCTATCGAGAATCACATTGGCTCCGTCTTCGACCCGGACTGTCGAGCGCGAGAGGACGCTCATGCCGTCGGCCCTCAGTATCCCCATAGGAGGCGCGTTGACGCTCTCGAACGCGCCAAAATCAACGGTGCTGGACTTTACGGCGCGAACGCCATTTATCACAAGCCTGTCAAACGCCAGTGTCACTCCGGCGATGCCGCACAGTACGACCGAGACAGCGGTATGGAGGTTGGATATGGCGTCGGTGCCAGGCTCGTCTATCGGCATTTGTGAACCGGTGAGCACCACGCTCTTCCTGAGGTTGCGCAGCATAAAGGAGAGAGCGGCGGCCGTGTACGCCATGGTGTCGGTCCCATGGGTGACGACTATTCCGTCGTACTCGCTCAGGCGTTCGAAGACACGCCGCGCGATGATCTGCCAGTGCTCGGGCTGGACGTTGGCGCTGTCCAGGTTCAATAGCTCCTCATAGGAGATGGCGGCCTCCGGGCAGCTTCCCTCAAAGGCGTCCAATATTTCTTTAGCGCCAATCGACGGCGCCAGCCCGCCTTCTCCCGGGCGCGACGCTATCGTGCCCCCTGTCGTCAGGAGCAGTATTTTACTCGTTTTTTTTGTCATACAAGCCAGCTGTTCACCGTGCTTGTGGCTGACCTGTGATCCCAGTCGGCGAAAACCTGCTTCGTGTACTCGTAGGACCGCTGCGCCAGGAGGAATGTGAACGATACCGGCATGTCTCCAAGCCAGCCCTCCACCTGCCTGAACTGATAGATCGTGTCCGTCTGTCCCTGCCCCTCGAGGTTGACAGTTTGCCGGCTCTCCGGCGATTTTGGAGGAAGAAATTCCCTGTTGACGCCGTATACGAAGGCGGACTGGTGCGCTACGTCTTGAACCCGAGTCGTCGATACAGACTGTATATTCATTGCACATCACTCCATCTGGCAACTCACGCCATTTTACTGCTACATCCTTTATCGGACGGCAGAGGCCGCAAACTTAGCGCTGACGGATGAAATCGGCGAACAATAGCGCCTTCACTAAAAATATAGTATTATTATATTTGATTTGGCGCAAGCGCCGTCTTTGTGATAAATTTTGAGATATTTACACGTAGAGGGGGAAATCGATATGTCCTTGCAGGATTCCGCAGTTTACCCGGCACCGCCCGAATACAATATTTTCAAGAAAAAGATCCAGGAATTTACCGGCATCGATCTCGACGCCTACAAGTACCAGATACACCGCAGGATTCACATGCTGATGCAGCGCTGGCAGATGAAGACCTACGATGAATACTACAAGACGATAGCCAACAACCCCGATAAACTCCGCGAATTTTTGGACTATCTGACGATAAACGTCACCGAATTTTTCAGAAACGCCAACAGATGGTGGGAGATACGCGACAAATTGATCCCTCAGATGTATAAGGAAATGGGGCACCAGCGGCTCAAGTTCTGGAGCGCCGGCTGCTCGACGGGCGAGGAGCCGTACTCGCTCGCGATACTGGCGCTGGAGACGAAGGTCGCGAACCCTCAGCCCGTTCTCGCGGCCGACATCGATCAGGGCGTTCTCGCCAAGGCTCAGCAGGGCGTATATCAGAAACGCCAGATTGCTAACGCGCCTAAGGAGTGGGTGCCCAAATATTTCAAGGAGGTGGATGCCAACACGATAGAGGTGAAGAAGGACGTCAAGGACAAGGTCAAGTTCAAGCACATGAACCTGATAAAGGATCGCTTCGAGACCGGGTTTGACCTGATACTCTGCCGCAACGTCGTCATATACTTCGGCCCTGAGACCAAGTCGGCCCTCTATAAAAAATTCCTCGAAGCCCTTAGGCCCGGAGGATTTCTTGTGACTGGCGCTACAGAGCAGATTTTCGACTACAAAAATATTGGATTCGAGTCGGCAGGCCCATTCCTTTACAGGAGGCCGAAGTAGCGGCGAACCGCGGCTCGAAGGACGACGGGGACTCCGTTGTCCCGTTATCCGGCGAAAAAGTCCCCCATGGGTATGTCGGTCCAGTCGGTGAGCTCCGGCACCTTGAGGGAGAGCGTCATGGTGCTGGGTTCCGCTATTACCTGGTAGACCGTATTGTCGGATGTAGCGCCCAAGTCCTCCACATGCGTGTCCATTATCTTCTTCATTCGCGGAAGATCTATGCTCCCCTTGAAATGTTCGGCGAGGTTAAGCAGATTCTGCCTCCTTGTCCGGGTGAGGAAAAATTTTTTATCGTCCGGGTGAGGCAGGCCCCAAGACGGTTCGGTGAAGTGGTTCGTGGCGACCATCAAGCCGGGCCGCCGTATCGAGAGCCGCCTCTTTACATCGAACACCGGCCATTCAAAGCAGCGCGACGACTGATTATCGGCCGTACCTATCACGTAGGCGAAGTTTGACCTCGTGGCCTGAAAAAAGCTCTCGAGTTGATCCAGATCCGGCGAGTCGAGCAGGAACATAAAAAGCTCCGCTATGGCCGGAACCCTGTTGTGATACTGGAGAGCGCCGCCTGACGGCTCGCCGTTGTTCAGCGCTATGAAAATACCCCTCTCGTTCATGCCGGTCGTGAGGTAGACACAGCCAGGATATCCTATCGTGGCCATGGCCAGGGACCCGTCGCATGGGTGGTAAACCGTCACAGTCAGGTACTCGCCCAACTCCCTGAACCAGCTGAAGTAGTCGTAGTTGCGCCCATATATCAGCGACCCGGAGGAGTACTCCCCCCACACCGCGATACCGGAGCAATGAGACTGTACGCCGCCATCCGCCGCGCTCCTCCAAAGATCGTCTGCTACGACGACCTCCACGGCGTTCAGGAGCAGATGTTGTCCGATGTCGAGCCCCGACGTCTCGGACAGCCCCGTCAGGATCTCCCTGAGCCTGTACGGATAGTTCGCGTGGAACCCGTTCGCTATCTCGTCAACCGCCTCCCGGTCCCTCCAGGAAGCAAGCAGCCTGTCCTCTATAGCCCTCTGGTACATTGCCCGCAGATCAGCGGATGCCAGCGCGCCATACTGACGCCCCATTTCGCGCCACGTCCCGCGAAGGTCGAGAACTGTAAAATCTCCGAGTCTGAAGCGACGGCCCCCTTCAAACGCGCCGGAAGTTTTGATTGAGTTATCAGCACTGCTCACGAAATATCACCTCTGTTTAAAATTATACCAGAACTGAGGCCATTTTTCTCCACCAAAAGGCTGTCGGCGACTTTATACCGCTCCTGGAACGCAAGCATGAGCAGCCGAGTTTTACAGTAAAGCGCAGACAAAGATGTGCTAAAGCCTTGTAGATGCTGAAGATTATGGGTGTTAGCCGCAGTATAAAATCATAGTGGTATAAAATCCTCAGGTGTGACTCCGGATTCCCAGCCATCTATGTTCAGAGTTTCTTTCCCTTGGTATCGCAGGACTCGGTATTGGATTGCGCGGATCATCGTCAGCGCGATGAAACATAGTAGAGGGGCAAGGTCGTCCACCCTGGAGAGGTTCGGACCTTGCCCCTCTTTTTTGCTCTGAAGGTCGTTTTTGCTGTTAAACTCAGGACAAGAGCGCTTCTGTAATCACGCTTTGCGAAGCTCAATGGGGTATAATGGAGGCATGGATGCCGCGAATATATCAGGGGAGACCGCGACAAAACTTCGTATGTACGCCTCGCTGCTTGGCGACGCAAACTCGCGCGCAAGGTTGACCGGACCATCGGACCCAAACGTGCTGTTTGACGAGCACGTCTCGGATGCCCTGGCTGGACTGCCGTTCTTAGATGATTGCGAGAGCTTGGTCGACGTTGGCACCGGAGGCGGGCTGCCGGGCCTTGTATGGGCTATTTGCAGGCCAGAAGCGAGGTGTACGCTGATCGACAGCGTGAGAAAGAAGGCGGATCTTGTCAGGGAAATGGCCGAGAAGCTGGAGTGCCAAAATGTGGAGGTCCTCTGCGGGAGATCGGAGGACCTGGCGTCACGCTTCAGGGAGAGTTTCGACATTGCCGCCGCCCGCGCCCTCGCCGACTCTGTCGTCCTGACGGAATACCTGTCGCCCTTCGTCAGGATTGGAGGCAGGCTTTTAGCCTTCAAGGGTCCGAGAGTCGAGGATGAACTCGATGTGCCCGCCCGCAAATGGAGAATTTTGGGTCTCTCCGCGCCAATCCTGCGCCCATACTCCATCGCGGGCAAGGACCGCTGCCTCGTCGTGTGGGAGAAGGTGGGCGAATGTCCCAATCGCTATCCCCGCAGGCCTGGGATGGCGGAGAAGCAGCCATGGTGCGGCACAAAAAAACAAAACAGGGGGTATTGATATGCGCGGGCTTATGACACGTCTCGGTTTAGTCATAATCATCTGCTCCGTTCTGCCGTTTTATCCTCATGCCGGCGCCGCGAGCGCGGATACGGAGGTTCGGGTTCTATCCGTCGATTTTTACCCGTCGGGGGCGAAGTTCACCTTTCAGGCCGACGTTGGGGAGAGTTTCGACTTCACCCTGCCAGGCGCGTTCGACCAGGCCAGCGTGAGATGCCTCGACAGAAAAAAAACGACGTCTTTCAAGGCGGAGAGTTCCAGAGTAAAAGATGCCGCCGACCCGACGGAGCTTCTGCCCCTCCGGCAAAAAGTGGAGGAGGCCACCCGCGCCGTGAACCTGCTGGAAGGCCGCAGGGCCGCCCTGAATCAGGCGTCTTCAATGCTTCAAGCCCCATTTGCCGGTAAAACTGAGAAGCTCGACGCCGGAGCGTTGATCGAATATATCTCAAACGCAATGAAACTCCGAACGGAGATAGAGAACGACCTGGTCGAAGTCGGCCTGAGCGCGTCGAAAGCTCAGACAGCTTTACATAAAGCGCAAGAGGAATACGAGATGCTGAGGATTGAGCTGGAGGGGAAAAAACCGTTCAATTACTCGGAAATTATCAGAGTCAGCGGAACCGCGGCCGCGCCAAGAACGCTGCTGTTCGAGGCTCAAACAACGGCGGCGGGCTGGAACGTCGGATACGAGATGGACTTGAACAGCGCTACCGGCGATATCGAAGCGACGATGATCGCGAACGCCTGGCAAAAAACGGGCATCGACACCTACGGCAAGCTCTCATTTCACACGCGCCAACCTTATCCAGCCGTTACCCCGCCAGAGGTCCGGCCACTGACCGTCGGGCTGAGACAGCCCGACGACATAGTGAGTCTGAGGTCATACCCCGATGCCGGCTTCAACATGACAAAAAACATACCAGGCTTCGCGCCGATAGCGACGGAGGATACAGCAGCTAACTATTCCCGTGTCTCCGTCGCCCCAAGCGTCGTCTCCACCATGGCCAACGTCACGGTGAACGGACAGGGCAAGGTTGGCGGCGACGGGAAGCAGACAGCCATCTCTCTGGGGGAGTTCAGCCTGAAGAGCGTTCCGGTCATCATCTCCATCCCACAGCAGAATAAGGAGGCGTGGATAGTCGCCAGCATGGACTCCGTCCCGGTTCCGTTGCTGCCTGGCGCGGCTGAACTGGCTGTGGACGGCGCATCCACCGGAAGGACAACGATCTCGGAATCGGTCAGCGACATGATGCGGATGCCCTTCGGAATGGCCTCCCGACTGACGTCGAAGAGGGAGCGTATCGTTAGCAAGGAAGGGAGTTCCCTGTTGGGCAGGGGGATACTGAACGACGGCTACACGATCGAGATAACGAGCGCGATGGAGACGGAGCGTGAGATAACGGTCCGCGACCGCGTCCCGGTCTCCAGGACCGACAAGGTCGTTGTCGAGGTAACTCGCATAGACCCCGCGCCATCGGAGCGGGACGAGGAGAACCTGCTGTCCTGGAGGCTGAGCGTCAAGCCGGGCGAGACGAAAAAAATAACGGTAGAGTACACGATAAGGTACCCCGGGGGCGAGACGCTGGAATATAACTAAAATAGCTAAAATCAGCTAAACCGAATCCTGAGCGGTGCGAGCTATTATCTCCTCCTGGTGGTAGAGATCCAGATCTACGAAGTAGTCGCTGTAACCAGCAACCCTCACCAGAAGGCCCCTGTAGACCTCCGGGGTCTTCTGGGCCTCGCGCAGTGTCTCCTCGTCAACGACGTTGAACTGTATGTGGTGGCCCCCAAGTTTAAAATAAGCGCGAATCAGGCCCACGAGGCCGTTTATACCCTCCTCGCCCGCCAGTACGGACGGCAGGAAGCGCTGGTTCAGCAACGTTCCGCCTGACTTCACCTGGTCCATCTTGCCAAGGGACTTCACAACCGCCGTCGG
>JAITNX010000046.1 GCA_031290235.1 Synergistaceae bacterium
TTACCGCTTGGCCGTCACTCAACGCCGTCACGGTGATCTCCCCGTTTTCCGTGTGCTCGTTCGCGTTGGAAATGAGGTTGATCAGCACCTGCGAAAGCCCGTCCGCGTCGCCGTCCACATGCGGCAGATCGTCCGGAACGCGGGCGGCGATCCGATTGCCGCGCCGCTCGACAAGAGTCTCGTAGATTTCCGTCGTGGTTCTGAACAGATACCCCGCGTCCAGTTCGCTGCCGCCTGATCCGGTCTGTACGATCTCCAGGGCTATAGCCACATCCGACATACGCGCGAGCCTGGCAGCCTCATCGCTTACCACGTCCAGCGCCTCGGATATTTTTTGCGCGTTCGGGTCGTCAGACCCGCGCAGAAGCGACTTGACAAGCCGGGCTTTAACCGACATCACGGTGAGCGGACGCCGCATTTCATGGCTTATTTTGGATAAGAGGCGGCTCTTCACGAAGCCGGCCTCCTTCGCGAACCTCGCTTCCTGACGATACCAGGCGAAACAGAACAACCCGCTCGCGACCACAGCCATGATGGAGAAAACCTCAAAAAACCAGAGCAGGCGCGTCCTGTTTCTGGCCTCCAGAATCATCTCGTCGTTGATGTCCACTCCACAGATGGCCGCGACCTGCCCATGCGCGTCGAAAATCGGTGCGTAGGCGGACAACAGGCCCTCCCAGTCTTTCATATAGCTGCCGAGCGGCGGGGACTTGACGCGTCCGTCAAGAGCCTCCGCAAGGCCAGGCACGTCCGCCACGCGGGAGGGCGGCGTATCCAGGCCCACCCGTGTCGCCTCGTCGAAATCGTTGTCCACTATGTACCGCATTTGTCCGCTGTCCGCCCGCAGGTAATAGACGTAGAGGACGCCGGAATCCTCGGCGAAGCCGCGCAGTTTCATCTTCAGAACCTGATAGCCCGGCGTGTTCATGTCGTCCGGCGAACGGTACCGGGACAATTCCTCCGCCGTGACCAGCGCCGCTCCCCTTTTGGCAGTCTCCTTCAGTCTGCCCTCGATGTTGTTTTCCATCTCTTTCATGGAAAAAGCCACTAGCGAACGGGAATAGAGCGATGCCCAAAGCACCGCCGCGCTCGACACCGAGAACATAGCCAGCATGATGCCGGACATGAGGCTTTTTTTCATACGCTTCATGCGCCGCGCCTCTCCGGCTCGACCGGAAGCGAGAAGAATACCCTCGTTCCCCCTGCCGGAGCGCGCTCTATCCCTATCGCGCCTCCATGAGCCGTGAGTATGAGCCGGCAGACGTAAAGCGGGCCGCCGGGTTCCAAAGCCTGTCCGGCCGGTTCGGAGTCCGTGCCCGTCCCTGTGCCGGCGACCTCCGCTAAAATTTGATGTCCGGCACGAGCCGCCTTCACCGTTATTTCCCCCTTCTCCATATTGGCGTCCGCGTTTTCCAGAAGGTCGGAGAACGCCCGCACAAGTTTGTCCGCGTTCCCCAGGACGGGCGGAAGGTCTTTTTCCATGTCGAAGGAGAGAGACTTGCGACGCTTTTCGGGACATGCCGCGTCAGCGTAAAGCCGGGCCGCCTTTTTGAAGAGGCTTCCCAGGTCGAGCGTCCTCACGTTCGAAGGGCTGTCCTCCGCGTCCTCCATCATCCGCGCCAGAAGAGCGGCATTCTCCTTCACCGTGTCCGCAGCCTCGGATATCCGTTCTTTGTCGGCGCCGCCCCTTTGGATTAGCATCCTGATGAGCTGGGCTTTGGCGGATATAACGGCGAGCGGGTTGCGTACTTCGTGATTCAGATTTGTCCAGAAAAGATCCTTGATCGCGGCAAGCCTGTCGAGCAGGCGGTTTTCTTCCTCCAGCACATACGCTTTTTTCCGCGCTTCCACGTAATCCAACGAGAGCATAATGCACTGTGACAGCATGATAAACATGTTGGAGAATACGGACGTAGCGAAGAAAAACGCCCGTGCCCGGCCGTTCGTCACCGGCCCCCAGCATACGTAACACAGGAGTACCGCCAGAAACAGTCCCAGATACGGCCTTTCTCTGACGCGCTCTATGGAGAGGCTGCGGATTGCCAGAATCATGATCATTAAAAGCGGAATGGCGTTCACGAACAACCCGAAACGATTCAACGGCGCGGGCAGCGCCATCATGATCAGGGGAGTCGCCTGCAGGAGGGCCAGGAAAATTTTCATCCTCCGGCTCAATTCGAGTTCAAGGGCTATTGCCGTAAACACGACGCCGGAGCAGGAGTGAAAAGTGAACAAAACCCAATAGACGGTGTTAATATAGGTGTTCAGCGTTCCTCGTAAGAAAAACTGCGCGATGCTGTCCTGTTCGAAGAGGAAGCGAATCCCGCCCAGAACGCAGCAGACGGCAAAAACGAGGTAGATGAGTTCTCCCCGCGACGAGCGCCCGGACAGGTAGAGCATGAGGTGATAAAGCCCCATAAGAAAAAAAGCGCCCGTGACGCCTGAAAGCGCGAGCCATCGCGAAAACGCCCACCTGGGCAGTCCTCGCTCGGAACCGATGCGGAAAGCGTGGCGGATGCCGCCGTTCATCACGTAGTAGTTGGATGCCTGCACGATGACCTCTGCCGTGCCATTGCGTGAAGGCAGGGACAGGATGTCATTTTTCGAGAAGGGAATGGATCCCTCCCTGCTGGCTCCCACTTGCCCGGCTGTAAAGATTTTTTCGCCGTTCACCCAAACGGCGGACGAACTCAGGATTTCCGGGACATACAGCATAAACGCCCCCTCGTCCGGCAGAAGGAGCGTGAGCCTGTAAGTGGCGTGCCCGATCCTCGGATATCCGGCGCCATTCCAGGCCATCGGGGTTTCAATAAAAGTATAACCCGTTCGGTGTTTCGCATCCTCGCGGGGGTCGTCGGTAAAATCTCCCGGCTCGTAAAGTCTGTCCCAATAGAACTCCCACTCTCCGGCGAGGGCGAAAACATCTTCGCCCGGATTTGCGTTCCTCAAATCGAGAACGCCCCCGACAGCGCGAAGGTCAAGACGCTCGTGCGGCACGGAGACGACGTAGAACACCGTGCCGATGATGACGGCCAGGCAAATCAGAGTCAGAAGGAAACGCTTCATGATCCGATCACCCCGCATTGTCCTCAACGCGCAGCGCCCGAAGGAATCTCGCATATTTATGGAAAAGTCGGGAACAATTTTGCATGACATTTACCTCTCCCAGCGCTTATGCTTATGGGAACTGCGATTATGATAGCATGAAATTATTATCTCTCAAGAATAACGTCTTCGTCGCTGAAGTATTGGCTACGATATGATTATCTTGGCGCATTTTACCGGCAACACATGATAAACTCATAACAGGAGACAATTACAGGATTGTTATAAGGTGTTGATTTTTGGCTCTTCCGGTCCCAGCAGGCTCGGATAATGAGGTGATACGCGCATGAAAAAAGCAATTGGAAAAGAAGCATATTTATTAGGGGAAATGCCAATTCGCAAGGCATATTGGAGCATGGCGATCCCCGCTATTTTAGCCATGATTGCAAGAGCTGTCTACAGCGCGGTGGATACGGCCTACATCGGGATGATGGACAACAAGAGCGCTCTTGCGGCCGTTGGTATCGTGTTCCCGATTCTTCTGATATTAAACGCGTTCGAAACGACCTTGGCACAAGGGGTTGTCGTTCTTGTGGGCAGAAAGTTAGGAAGCAAGGAGAAAGAGGCCGCAAATACAGTGGTTTCCACAGTATTTGCCACTTCAATAGGGATCGGCATGTTTTTCTGTGCTTTTGGATTCATTTTCATGAACCCGATGTTGCGGCTGTTTGGCGCGTCTGAGGCGGTCATTTCCTATGCAAGGGATTATTCTGTTTGGCTCTTTATCGGTATGCTGTTTAATATGCCAGCCAATGCGCTGAACAATTCCGCCCGAGGAGAATCCGCTGTAAAAGTGGCATCGACAGCAATGATTATCGGAATGATTCTGAATGTTGTAATCGATCCTGTGTTTATCTTTGACTGGGGACTTGGAATGGGCGTCGCAGGCGCCTCTCTTGCGACGACCTTGTCGCAGATGGTGTCTTTTGGATACGTTTTAAGTTTTTATCTGCGCAAAAAATCTCTTGTGCGCATAAAGCGTTCAGCGATTAAGCCCACAGCCGCATTATATAAGATGCTGATAGGTATTGGGCTTCCTGTGGCTGTTTTCCAATTATCCCTAAGCCTTTCCATTGCGACAACCAACAAGGCACTCGTCGGGCTTGCGGGTGGAGATAACTATGTCGCCGCTTACAGCGTGGCTCAGAAGACGCTGCAAGCCATGATTATGGTATTTCTTGGATTGCTTCAAGGTCTGCAGCCAATCGCGGCATTTTCCATTGGAGCGGGAAACGAGAATAGATTTCGGGAGACTATAACCTATGTGATGAAAATCATGTTGATAGTCGGGATTGTAATGTCTCTTGCTTTTTGGGTATTTGCGGGAAGTATCATGAATCTGTTTTCATCAGATTTAGCTGTTGTAACCGCGGGAATACAGATCATGCGTTCACAAACTGTTACAGACGTTCTATTTGGGATAGTCGTTCTTATGATGATGGCATTTCAGATACTTGGAAAGACAAAACAAAGTATCTTCATGTCACTAATTAGGCAGGTCATCATTTATGTACCGTTGGTTACGCTTCTGCCAATATATTTTGACTATATGGGCGTACTGATTGCCCCTGTGTGCGCGGATATCTTCGCGTTTATTGTGAGCCTGCTCATGCTGCCGATTCTTAAAAAGACCATGGCGGCGATTAAAAAAGACCAATGACAAGTAGAAATCATTCGCGCATGGCAAGCCTCCTTAGAAATTGCAACAAAAAAAAGCCGCTGAGAATCTAATCTCACTCGGCTTTTATCTCGGGTTATATCAGCCATGAAAAATAATTGTCTTTTGACGAATCCCTTACGCGATTTTCTTCTCCTCCTCCTCGCGTTTGAGAACGACGCAGCCTATGCACTTCGCCGGGCACTTCTCGGCGCATGCGCCGCAGTTCGTACACTTTGCCGGGTCTATTTTGGCGAGGTTTCCCTCGACCGTTATGGCTCCGGCCTGACAGGCGCGGGCGCAGATGCCGCAGCCTATGCAGCCGACGGAGCAGACGCGCTTGACGTCGGGGCCGCGCCACTTCGAGTTGCAGATCACCTGTATGTTCGACGTCTTTGGGATAAGCGTCAGCACCGACTTTGGACACGCCGATACGCATGCGCCGCAGCCGACGCACTTGTCTATGTCGATGCAGGACAGCCCGTTTACGATGGAAAGGGCGCCGAATAGACAGACCTTTGTGCATGTGCCAAGCCCAAGGCAGCCAAACGGGCACGAGTTCGGCGAGCCGCTCGGCACCACAACGGCCGAACGGCAGTCGCCTATGCCGACGTACGCGGCATTGCGGGCGGACGCGTCCGGCGAGCCGTTGCACTTGCGGAAGGCGATCTTTGGGACGGCCTCCTCGGCAGCAACCCCCATTATGGAGGCTATGCCTGCCGCCAACGACGCGCCGCCGGCCGCGCAACGGTTCGTAGCGGCCCCGCCGTTCACTATGCTGTCCGCATAGCCGTCACAGCCTGGGTATCCGCAGCCCCCGCAGTTTGCTCCAGGCAGTATCTCGCGGATCTTGCTCACCCTTTCGTCCACCTTGACGAAAAACTTTATGGAGGCGAAGGCCAGGAGAGCGCCAAACGCCAGACCCAGCACGCCCATCACGAGAAGCGGATACAGGACTCCGATGAAAGTCATTCAGCCCACCTCCTACTTTATAATGCCGCTGAAGCCCATAAAGGCTATGGACATCAGGCCCGCGGTGACCAGAGCTATGGGCAGCCCGTGCAAGCACTGCGGTATGTTCGTGTTCCGATTGATCCGTTCTCTGACCCCTGCCATCAACACTATCGCGAGAAGAAAGCCTACGGACGATCCAAGGGCGTTCACGACCGACTGCACGAGAGTGTATTTCTCATTCATGTTGATGACCGCGACTCCAAGGACGGCGCAGTTGGTCGTTATAAGCGGCAGAAAGATCCCGAGCGACTTGTAAAGCAGGGGGTTGATCTTCTTCAACGCCAGCTCGACGAACTGAACGAGCGCCGCGATAATGAGGATGAACGACAGCGTATATAGGTATTCCAGGCCCAGAGGGACAAGAACCAGGTAGTAGGCGAGCCACGTCATTATTGCCGCCATAACCAGCACGAATATGACGGCGACCCCCATGCCCTTTGCGGTCTCCGACTTTGTGGAGACACCCAGGAATGGGCAGCAACCGAGGAATCTCGCGAATATTATGTTGTTGACGAATATGGAGCCGAGCAATATCCAGAGAAGGTCCATTACTTGCCGCCTCCCCCTACCGGACTGTCCGCGGCAGCCACGGCAGGCGTTTGCTTAGCCTCCGGCGGCGTAACGCGGATTCCGCAGAGCGCGGCTCCCGCGCAGGCTTCGCAGCCGCCATCGGAGACCGCCGGGGCCTCGGCGCCGCGCCGCGCCGCCGCCCAGCTCTGATAGGCGCGGAAGACAGCCATGAATATGCCGAGGGTTATGAATCCTCCCGGCGCCAGGATGACTAACAGCGCTGGCTGAAATCCCGCCGGCATAACGGCAATGTTGAAGACGCTCCCGTTGCCGAGCAGCTCGCGCACCGCGCCAATCGCCGTCAGGGCGATTGTGAAGCCCAGCCCCATTCCGACTCCGTCGAAGAGGGCCGCAATCACCCCGTTCTTGAAGGCGAACGCCTCCGCTCTAGCAAGGATTATGCAGTTTACGACAATCAGGGGTATGAATATCCCGAGCGATTTGTCGAGTTCCGGCGCGAATCCCGAGATTAAAAGCTGCACCACCGTCACGAAGCCGGCTATGACCACTATGAAGATCGGTATGCGTATCTCGTCCGGGACAAACTTTCGTATAGCCGACACAGCCATGTTAGACCCCAGAAGGACCGCGGTAGCCGCTATTCCCATTCCGACTCCGTTGATGGCGCTCGTCGATACTGCGAGCGTCGGGCAGAGACCGATGCACTGTACCAGCGTCGGGTTCTCTCCTATTATTCCATTTTTGATTATCTTGAGCGGATTCATGTCAGTTTCCTCCCTTCAGCTCCATGCCCCAGTACTCCAGAGCCGCGTTGACCCCGTTCGTGACGGCGGTCGATGTTATTGTGGCTCCGGATATCGCCTGTATCTGGTCAGGCGCTGTCGCGGATGCCTTTACGACCGTGAGCTTCTCCACGTCCTTGTTGTTGAACTGGCCGGAGAAGGGCTCGTCCGGCGCCTTCGCTCCAAGCCCGGGGGTCTCGGACAGGCTTAGAATGCGGATGGCCCGCAGTCCGCCGGTCTTGGTTATGCCTACCACTATCTCGATTATGCCGCCATAACCCCTCGGCGTTACTGTTATGCAGTAGCCCGTTCGCTCGCCGCCGGCGAGTCCTTCCTGAATGTCCGACAGGATGGCGTTCGCGCCCTCCTTCAGCTCGACCTTGGAAAAGGACTCCGCTTCAGGCAGTGCGCCGGAGAGGGCCTCGCTCTTGAGGCGCTCCTGAGTCAGCTGAATCGGCCCGAGAGTTATTTGATAGACGACGCCGAGTATCAGTCCAGTTATCGCGGTGACGGTGAAGAGTATCAGGCCCAGCGAAATGATTTTTCTGGCCCCGTCTGAGCCGGCTGTGGCGCTACTTGCCTCCATGGTTTTTTACCTCCCCGAGGATGCGCGGCATCGTCAGCCTGTCGATGATCGGCACCGTTATGTTCATTATCAATATGGAGTACGACACGCCCTCCGGGTATCCTCCGAAGGCGCGTATCAGAGACGCTATCAGTCCGCAGCCGAACGCGAATATCATCTGTCCCTTTGGAGTCAATGGGCTTGTCGTGTAATCCGTCGCCATGAAAAACGCGCCGAGCATCAGTCCGCCAGCCAGTATCTCCATCAGCGGGCCTCCGGCTCTTCCAAAGACGGCGGACAGCACTGCCACCGTTAGAATGTATATGGCCGGAATCCTCCAAGATATTATGTCCTTGAATATGAGTACCGCCCCGCCAACTATGATGGCCAGCGCGGATGTCTCGCCGATGCACCCTCCGATGTTGCCTATGAATGCGTTGGCCAGGGAGGGAAGGGGTACGCCGCCGGCCGCCTCCAGACCTTCCTTCAATATTCCGAGCGGGGTCGGTCCGCTGATCCCCTGCACGGTCCACGTCGTCATGGCCACCGGCCAGCAGATGAGCATCATGGCCCTGCCTGCGAGTGCGGGGTTCACTATGTTCTGCCCCAGCCCGCCGAAGAAGTGCTTCACTATGATCATCGCGAATACGCCGCCGCAGACCACCATCCACAGGGGGATCGTCGGAGGCACGTTGTAGGCCAGCAGCAGACCGGTCACAGCCGCGGATAGGTCGGACACCGTGACCTTCTGCTTCGTACACTTCTGCCAGACAGCTTCGGCAATGACGCAGGAGGCTATGCTGACCGCCATCACCAGGAGCGAGCGGATACCCAGGAAGTACGTGCCGGCGACTCCGGCTGGAACCAGCGCCGCTATGACCCACGCCATTATCTTTTGGGTGTCCAGCTCGGACCGTATATGGGGTGAACTTGCAACTATAAGGAGCCGATTCATCTAAACCTTCACCTTCTTCGCCATCATCAGGCGGATTTTTTTCGCGCGGCCAAAACCCCGGCTTTTCCGTCCCTCATGCTCTGGGTGAGGTGACGGCGCGCAGGACAGATGTACGAGCAACAGCCGCACTCTATGCAGTTAAAGCCGCCGGCCGCCTCAAATTCCCCGTATTCCCTCAGCCTGACGACCTGGTCGAGCAATGTAGGCTGAAGCCCCATGGGGCAGTGGGTGACGCACCTCGCGCATCTGATGCAGTTTGACTCCTCGAGTCCGCTCGCGGCTTGGGCGGATAGGGCGAGTATCCCGGACGTCCCCTTCACTATCGGGACGTCTATCGACCTCATGGACAGCCCCATCATTGGCCCGCCGGACAAGAGCCTTGCCGGTTCCTCCGTGAATCCGCCCGCAAAATCTATCAACTCGCGCACGGACGTACCCAGGGGGGCTTGTATATTCTTGGGGTTCGCTATTACGTCGCCCGTCACTGAAACGATCCTGTCCGTGACAGGCGCTCCGTCTATGATCGCCCGCCATATCTGATAGAGCGTTCGGATGTTCATGACGAGGCACCCAACCTCCGCCGGAAGCGCTCCTGACGGGATCTCCTGTCCCGTGACAGTATATATCAGCATTTTCTCAGCGCCCTGCGGGTACTTGACCTTGTGAGGCATGACTCTGGCGCGGCTTCCGCGCCCCGACAGCTCCTTCTCCATGTTGGCTATGGCGTCCGGCTTGTTGTTTTCAATAGCTATTATTCCCTCCGCCTCAGGGAATATGTGCATACAAATTTCAAGCCCCCCCACGATGGGTACGGGGTTCTCCAGCATGAGCCTGTTGTCGCAGTTCAGGAAGGGTTCGCACTCAGCCCCGTTCACTATCACCCACTTGATCTTCTTATCAGGCGGAGGGGAGAGCTTGACGTGGGTTGGAAACGTGGCTCCGCCAGCTCCAACTATTCCTGCTTCTCGCACGATTTTTATACATTCCTTGGGATCGAGAGATTTGAAGTCGCCGTGAGGAACGAGCGACGCCCCTGCCTCGTACTGTCCGTCGTTCTCCACGACCACGCACTGATCTGTCCCTCCGGACACCGTCATCCTCATGCCGATTTCCTTTACGGTTCCGGACACCGAGGACATAATCGGCGCCGATACGAACGCCTCCGTGTCCCCAATCTTTTGCCCAACCAGCACTCTGTCCCCCTTTTTGACGACAGGGGAACATGGCGCTCCGATGTGCTGCGACATCGGATAGACCAGATCACCAGATGGAGTCAGCGTCTCTATTTCCTTGCCCGACGTCAGGGCCTTGTTGTCGGGCGGATGTATTCCACCCCTAAAAGTCGGCAAACTCATGACGCACCTCCTATATATATAAATAAACGCGCATATTTATGACAGAGCATGAAGCGTATTATAACAGATACTGAATTAGCTGAAAACGTGAGGAGCGGAGCAAAGGCATAAAACGCCTCTCTTTTGCATTTACGCTTCCTTGGCGCTTCTGAATATCTTCGTGTTTATGCCAAGGTTCTTCATCTTTCTGTATAATGACGCGCGGCTGATGCCAAGGGCTGACGCGGCCTTCGCCGCGTCTCCGCCGAAATTCCTGAGAGCCGTCTCTATGTTGCTCCTCTCGAACCGTTCGTATGCCTCCGGCAGAGACGTCACACCGACGCTTTCCGCCGCCGCCCTGCCCTCAGTTATTTGGGCTGGCAGGGAGGATGCGGAAATGACTCCGGACATGTCGTCGTAATTCGAGAAGAACGCCTGTTCCACGACAGTCAGCAGCTCCCTCGTGTTGTCCGGCCAGTGGTATGACTCCAGTGCCTGAATGGCGTCGGGCCGCAGGACTTTTTTGTGCCCTGGATAATTCTCGTTGTATATGCCCAGGAATTTGCGGGTCATGGAGCAGATGTCCGATTTGCGCTCCCTCAGTGGGGGGAGTTCGAGCTTCAGGGAACTCAGCAGCGCGTACAGCTCCCTGCTGAAGAGCTTTTTCTTCACGTCTTGACGCAGATCCCTCGATGTCGACGTTATCACCCTGACGTCGATGGACCGGCTGCGCGTGCCGCCCACCCTCGTCGTCACGGAGTCGCGAATGCAGTTTACGAGTTTTCTCTGCACCCCAAGCGGGAGGGCGTCGACGTCGTTGAGGAAAATCGTCCCGCCCTCAGCCATTTCGAATCGGCTCAGTATCGGTCCATCATAAACGCCATGGAAAGCGTGCCTCTCGCAGCCGAATATCTCGACCTCGATCACTCGCCTGGGGAATGACGAGCACTCGACGGTCACGAAGGGTCTGGATGCGCGTCTGCTGCCGTTGTGTATCGCTTGAGCGAATATATTTTTGCCAGTGCCAGATTCCCCTTCGATCATTATATGGCCGTCGTACCTGGCGTAACTCTTTGCGGTCCTCAGCGCGCCGGCAAGGCCTGGGTGAAACTCGTCTACAGGCTCGAATATGTCGAAGGTGATATATGCCCTGTTCACGCCCAGCGCGTTCAACCTCTCGATGATCTGTTCGAGGAGTCTTATGGAGACCGAATATCCGCTGCAGCCGTGTTCATCCCGGATTGGGGATATCTCAGCGAAACAGTCTATGAACCGCCCGCCGAATGCCAGCGCGCACTCGGTGCTGACCGGGACCATGCGCTTCACTGTTTCCCAGTCCACACCCAACAATATTTTTCTCATGTCCGCTCCTATCGGCGACGTGTCATCGGGCGCTCCGAACAGGTCCATGCCCCTCTTGTTCAGCCAGACGCAATGACAGTCGTCGTCGAGGAGCAGGACGCAATTTCGCGAGTTCTCGAGGATCGCGTGCATCATCCTCGATTCCTGCCTCTGCGATATGACGCTCTCTATGGCGAGAGCCAGGGAGTGAATGATGCCGAGGGAGTGAGGCGGCGCGACCTCTATCTTTCCTGAAATGTCGACGCACCCTATTATTTCGCCATTTGCTCCGTGAATCGGCGCCGCGGAACAGATCCAGCCGTGATGAGGCTCGCAGAAGTGCTCCGCGCCGGCGGTTTGAATCGGGTTATCGGTCTCCAGCGCAAGCCCAATGGCGTTCGTCCCCACCTCATCGCAAGTCCAGCGCGTTCCCTGGCGGAATCGCAAGCATTGCAGATCCAGGTCCGAGAGTTCGTCCCCGATTATTTCAAGTATATATCCGCAGTTGTCCGTCAAGACCAGGGTGAAATGCGATCCGCTCAGTGTGCCGGCGAGGTTGGCCATTATGGGGACGGCAATGTTTATCAGATTTGTGTTCGCCCGCATTATGCTTTCGAACATTCCCTCGTCTGCGAATCTTCCAAATCCCTGCGACGGATCGACCATATTCCTGGCGCACTTGATCCAGGATGAAGCGATGATGTCCCTGACACCGGCACTCAGACGCCCCTCGTTGATGAATGTCTCCCACGCTGTCCTCATACTCTCCGGATTCATCTCAGTCTCGCCGCCTTCCGCGGCGGGGCGCCGCTCAGGGGCAAAGCACATATTTTTCCACGGCCCATGCGAAGCCGTCCTCGTCGTTCGTCGGCGCGACGTCGTCCGCTGCCGATCTGATTTTCTCCAGCCCGTTGCCCATTGCGATGCCTACGCCGGCGAGCGACACCATCTCCACGTCGTTATTCCCGTCTCCAATCGCCATGATGGACTCCATGCCGACACCGATATTTTTCGCCAGGATTTCGAGTCCCCGCCCCTTGTTTGCCTCCGGGTTCAATACTTCGACGTATATCGGGTTCGAGCTGGTTATGTACAAGCTGTTTCCAAAGGTCTCCGACAGTTCGCGCATGATTCCGGCCGTCTCCTCGATGCCGTTCGTTACGACCAGCAGCTTTGTGGGAGCGGACGGAGGGTCGTACACCTCGTCCCCCACACTGGTGGACGGCACGTTCGCAATGGCGGAGTAAGCCATGGCCCTTTTGTCGCCGGGGTCCTTCACACACAGCAGGTCCCCGATATAAGTCTGAACGTATATGCCGCGATCCTTGAAAAATGAGAGGACTCCGCGGGCGGCACCGAGGTCGAGCGGCATGTGCGCGATCAGACCTCCATTCGCGTCCCGAATCATTGCTCCGTTGAAACATCCGAACGGCGACTTTATCCCGAGCGTCTCCACAAATTGCCTGGCAGAGGCGAACATGCGCCCCGTAATTATAGTCACGGTCACCCCGCGCTCAACAGCCCTCGATATAGCCCTCCTGCTGGCTTCAGTAACCTGCCCGGAGCTGTCCAGCAGGGTTCCATCCAGATCGGTTACGATTAACTTTATCTGTTTCATTAAATAAAAGTCCCCCTTGCTCGTCATACCGAATTTTCGTTACAGTCCCTTTCTCCACCCTCCCCATCTGTAATAAGCCCACAGTCCCAGCGAGCATATCGACCATGAGGCTATGTAGGAGTGGAAGACCACTCTGATATCCGGTATCAGCAGATACTCGAAGTGCAGTATGGCTATCCTGACCAGACAGAGGTTCGAGAGCATTATCAGCATCGCGGGCAGAGAGTGACCGGAGCCGTTTATGACTCCGCTGAACGAGTGCATGATGCCTATTATGAAATAAAACGGTATCATTCCAAGCACCATACTCCTGCCGTAGTTCAGGATCTCCGGCTCATCGGTGAAGATGGCCACGAGTTGGTAGTTGAACAGACAGATCAGGGACGACAATACAACGGCCAGCGAACAACTCATCTTGATTCCGGACTTTATGCCGCTGTATACCCTGTCCAACGCCCCGGCGCCGATGTTCTGACCCGTAAATGTCATCATGGCCAGTCCGAAGCTCATGAGAGGCATCACCAGCATTCCGTCGATCTTTCCGTATACGCTCCATGCCGCCATCGCGCTCGTGCCGAACGAGTTTATGCGGCTCTGCACGACGAGGTTAGACGCTCCCATCAGGGTGGATTGAAGGCCGGCGGGCACTCCGACGCGCAGAATTCTGCGCAGTATGGCTGCGTTGAATCGCACCCTGTGGACATCGAGTCTGTAAACCTCGGTGGAGATGATCAGCTTTCTCGCGACCATGGCTGCGGCCGTGGTCTGAGCTATGAATGTCGCCGCGGCCACGCTGGCAATCCCCATCTTCAGATACGCGACGAAAAAGTAGTCCAGCACCGTGTTGAGAATGGCGGCAATGGCAAGATAATAGAGTGGAGTTCGCGAGTCGCCAACAGCCCTCAGAATCGAGGCCCCCATGTTGTACACCAAAAGCGGCAGTATGCCGGCGAAATAAATCCGCAGATAAACCAGCGCGTCGGCAAAGACCTCGCCAGGGGTGCTTATGAGATGAAGCACCTCACCGCACGCCGAGATTCCCAAGGCCGTTATCGCGATGCCGACGCAGATGGTGAAAGCCGCCGTAGTGTGGACGGACTCGCGGACGCCCCACTCGTCCCTCGACCCGAAGAACTGGGCTATCACGACGCCGGCGCCGGTCGCGAATCCTGAGAAGAGGCCTATCATGATGTGCAGGATAACAGTGCCGGCGCCTACGGCGGCCAGCGCCTTGCCCCCCAGAAAGTTGCCTATTATCAGGGAGTCCACTGTGTTGTAGAGCTGTTGAAACATATTGCCAATTATCAGGGGGAACGAGAATACTAAAATCTGCCTCCAGATGACGCCCTCGGTCATCAGCCGCATGCCACTCAATTTGGTTTATTTTTTATTCTCCGCCAATGGCGAGCTTTGTCGCGCTCTGATAATCGGTTTTGCCGACTCCTATCCTCGGCATGGCGTCGATGTGAATTATCTTTTTGGGCATTACCAGCTCGGGCAGCTCCCTTTTCGCCATTCCGGCGCGCAGTTCCTCCTTGTCGGGGGAGGGGCGCTCCGTCAGCAGTACCAGCACCTCGCCGCGATTCTCATCAGGGACGCTCACCAGCGCGTTGACGTTGTCCGGCCAGATCTCCTGTATTGCCTCCTCGACGTAGGCCAGGGACACCATCTCGCCGCCGATCTTTGCGAATCTTTTCGCTCTCCCCTGAATCGTGATGAAGCCCTCATCGTCTATCGTGACTATGTCTCCGGTGTCGTAGCCCTCCTCGGGCGGCGGCAGTATCGAGCCGTCGGGCTGAATGTAGCCGCGCATGACGTTTGGACCCTGAATGACGAGTCTGCCCCCGTCCGCGACGCCATCCACCGGCTTCAGAGCGGTTTTTACGCACGGGAGGGGCAGTCCTATGGAGCCGAAGGCGTTGCGCCCCCGCCTGTTCACCCCGACGACTGGGGAACACTCGGTCACTCCATATCCCTCGAGAACTTGGACGCCAAACTTCTCATACCACAGATCCCGCGTGTTCTTCTTCAATTTGTCCCCGCCGCAGATGGCATATCGCATCTCGAAGAAGTCGAACGGGTCCGCGTTTTTCGCGTACCCCGCCAGAAACGCGTTCGTCCCGAGGATGACGGTTCCCCTGACCTCGTAAGAATACTGCGGTATTTTTTTGTAGTGAAGGGGGGTGGGGTAGAAGGCCACGGGCATTCCGGTGGAAAGTGGCATTATAGTGCCGGTGCAGAGTCCGAACGAGTGGAACATAGGCATCAGATCGACCATGACATCGGTCATGCAGAAGTCGAGAGTTGACCTCACCTGCGCCGTGTTGGCCTGGATGTTCAGGTGCGAGAGGGCGACCGGCTTAGGTGTTCCCTCAGACCCGGAGGTGAAGAGCACCACGGCCGTGCGCTTGGCATAATCCTCCGCGTTCGGCGTCGGGCCGGCTGTCATGGCGGAGAGCAGGCAGCCGAGTTTACGGGCGGCGGATATCCCTCCAACCTCTTCCTCGAGATACGCAAATTTTATGCCCTCGCCGGCGAGCGCGTCGACAAGGGGCTGGAATTTCCCTTCATCGACAAAGCGCCTGGAGGTAATTATCAGGCCTATTCCGACTATTCCGCAGGCGGCCTTCAGCGACCTCGCTCCCATGGAGTAGTTGATCATGGCAGGCGTCCTGTCCGCCCGCTGTGCGCCTATTATCGCGGCAAGGGCGATAATGGTGTTCGGCAGCATTATGCCCAAGTGATCGCCGGGGCTGGAGAGGTTCTCCACTATGGTCTTCAGCAGGAACACTCTCGTTATAAAACTGTTCCAGTCCACCCTCGAACCATCGGGTTCCATTGCCATGACGTGACTGGCGCCCCACAGCTTCCTCTGCTCCAGCAGCGTGTCGAACAGCGGTTTTTTGTCCCATATTCCCTGCATCATTATGTCCTTTAGCATCCGCTCGACCTGGAGATATACTGCTCTCCTCGGTTCGATGGCCGTGGACCGACTTACCAGCATCATCTTCGCCTCGCCCGAGAGAAGCGTAACCCTGGGGCGGCGGACTCGGACGAACCGCCAGCCCATTCTGGAGAACGGAGAGAACTGCATGCCGCAGGCCCAGGCTGGAACTATCCAGGCTTTGCTCCTCTGAATCGCGGCAACGGCTGTGTCCGATATCTTCATCAAAATGCCGTTTGTTGTCGGCTCCGGCTCCGGGAACAGGACGATGAACCTGTGATCGGCCCACAGCTCGTCTATTTTTTTCAGGGCCGTAGGTTCCATGACGTCTATCACGACATGGTCGAAGCAGCTCTTGAAATACTTGAACCATTTTTTACGGGCGAGGGAGGGCGATATCACAACCAGCGGAGACCCAGGCCCAAGGATACCGAACAAAATGGGATCCAGATACGACGAGTTGTGCGGGGCGAGCAGGACGCGCTCTCCGGAGTCCAACGCGCCTCGCAGGCTTTCCATACGGAATATAGGTCTGTACATGATAGTCAGAAACAGCTTGACGATAAATCTCCACACAAAAACCACCTCGACCGATCGTATATGAGAGTTGGTCCCATAAATAGGGGCAAGTAGATTATACCTTAATAATCGAAAGAAGAGAGTTTTATTCCAGCAGCCTCGATGCTGTATAATGACCACTGGGATTGAATTGAAAAATCGCTCTGGTTACATGATGCAAGCTATTCCGAGGAGGATCCGCTGGACATGGCGAAGATAAAGAATGGTGAAGATTGCGCGCCGGTAGTTCAGAGCCTGCTGGAGAACGACCTGTACAAGTTCAGCATGTGGCAGGCGCTGATGCACAGCCACCCCGGAGCCCGCGCCGAGTACTCGTTTATATGCCGCAACCAGCCCCTGTATCCGTTGGCCGACCTGGCCGAGGATGTCGAAAGGGAGCTGGATCACCTCTGTACGATGCATTTCAGGCAGGACGAGCTCGATTACCTGAACACGCTGAGCTATATGAAGGATGACTTTGTCGATTACCTGACAGTCTTTCGTTTCCAGAGGCGATTCATCAATGTGGAGCGGGTAGGAGACAGCATTGTGATCAAGGCCTCGGGTCCTCTGGTCCACGTGATGGGGTTTGAGATCTTCGTGCTTTATATAGTTAGCGAGCTGTACTACAGAAGGATCGATCAGGATGGGTGGCTGGATGAGGCGAGGCGCCGTCTGGCCGAGAAGATCAAACTGCTTCGCGCGGAGCCAGGCATCGACGATCCGGCCACTCCGTTCGTGATGTTTGATTTTGGACTGCGCCGCAGGCACTCCGGCGTATGGCAGAGGGAGGTAGTCTCCACTCTGTCGAGGGAGCTGCCGGCTCAATTCAAGGGGACGTCGAACGTACTCCTGGCGAAGGAGCTCGACATAACTCCGGTTGGCACTATGGCTCACGAGTACATGCAGGCCTTTCAGGCCTTTGGCATCAGGCTGCGGGACTTCCAGAAGGCGTCGCTCGAGGCATGGGTGCAGGAGTTCCGCGGCGACCTTGGAACAGCCTTGACTGACGTCATCGGCATCGACGCCTTCCTGGCCGACTTCGACCTCTACTTCGCCAAACTCTTCGACGGATTACGACATGACTCCGGCGATCCCTACGAGTGGGGAGAGAAGGTAATTGCTCACTATAAAAAACTCAAGGTGGATTCCCGCACAAAGCGCCTCGTCTTCTCGGACGGGCTCGATCTGCCAAGGGCGCTCGCGATCTACCGCTACTTCAAGGGCCGGATGCCGACGTCCTTTGGGATAGGCACTAACCTCACGAACGACACTCCCATACCGGCGCTCAACATCGTCATGAAGATGACCTCCTGCAACGGCCAGCCAGTGTCAAAGATATCGGACTCGCCTGGAAAGACCACCGGCGCCGACGACGCCTTCATGGCATATCTGCGGCAGGTCTTCAACAAGCCGGAATGACTGGGACAAAAATATGGGGCGCCGCTCTGCCGCTGAGTGATGTGCGGCGCCTCGCGCCTCTCTTTCTCTTCTTTGTATTTTTTTTCTGCCTTTTCTGCGCGGCGGGCTTTGCCGAACCTCTGCGATACGACCTCGTGGTAGTCGGGGGAGGGACTGGAGGTTGCGCAGCCGCAATCCAGGCGGGACGGAGCGGCCTGTCTGTAGCGCTGCTCGAACGGTCGGGCTTTGTCGGCGGGCAGATCTCCGGAGCTGCGGTCTCGACGATGGATGACGTAGGAAGGACCAGAACAGGCCTGTACCGCGAGTTCATCGGGATGGTGAGGGATCACTACGAGACGAGCGGGACGGCGACTAATATTTGTCTCTGGGGCGGGGACACGATAGCGACCGAGCCCTCCGTGGCAAGGAACATCCTGTCCTATTTGCTCGAGTTTTCTGCGGAGATCGACATTTATCTTGGGGCGTCGGTGGAGAGCGCGATCATGGATGGGGAGAAAATGACCGGGGTGAGGGCAGTGTTGAGATCGGACGGACGCATCCAGGAAGCCGTGTTCGAGGCTGCCGTGTTCATCGACGCGACGGAGTACGGGGACCTCCTGCCCCTCGCCGGGGCACGATACAGGGTTGGAAACTCGATATCCCCGAATGTGGACATGAGGGCAAACATCCAGGATATAACATACGTTGCGGTGGTGAAAAGATATGGGAACGGACTGCCGGATGATCTGAGGATGCCCGGTCCTCCGCCGGGCTATGAGAAATACGCCGAAAAATTCCGAAGGACAGTGGCGATAAGCGGCGACAGGTGGCCCGGCTCTTATCCATTTGACATACCGTCGCACAACGCGTACAGGGCCCTGCCGGACGCTGAAAACGAACATCTCATTGCGGGAGACGACTCGTCGACATGGCAATTCATAACGAGGACCTGCATAAACTGGGCGAACGACTATCCGGGCAGGCCGGGCGGCGAGCCGGGGCTGTCGGTCAGGTATGTGGAGGATCCGGAGTACAGGAAAAAAATCGAGCGAGAGGCCATGAACAGGACCCTGGGGTTCATCTGGTACATGCAGAGCGAACTTGGTATGACGGACTGGTCCATCGACGACGGCCAGGGGTACGGAGGATACTTCTCCAATGATTGGGAGACGGCGGACGATCCACTGTTGCCCGCCGAGTTCTCGGCCGTACTGCGTCATTTCCCGCCGCTGACATACGTCAGGGAGGGCCGGCGAGTCGTTGGAATACAGACGCTGACGGACAGCGACATATCGAGGAACGCCGCGAGGGGCAGGGCATATAAAAATTATCCGTCGGCCCTCGCGCTTGGAGAGTATCCAGTGGACGTCCACGGCTCTCACCTCGACCGTTACATGGAGCATGACCTTGGCGAGACGACAGGCTCGTTCCCAAGGACATGGGTCGGGAGCCAGGGGGTGTTTCAGGTTCCGTTTGAGGCTTTTATTCCTGAACGTGTGGACGGACTGATAGCCGCTGAAAAAAATATCTC
>JAITNX010000118.1 GCA_031290235.1 Synergistaceae bacterium
CCAAAATCCCGGCCTTCACCGACGCCTTTGCCCCTGTCGAAAAATATACGTTCAGGTTCTGATTTCAGAGAGGGCAATCTGGGCGTCTGAGATGAATATGCCGATCCAGAGCGGCGCTACTCCATCATCAACAGCACCTGCATGTCGCCCCTCTTTGTATGGATGTCAAACCCCTCGGCCCCAAACTTCTCTCTGGAATTCGCGACCAGCGTGGGGGGCGTAATATCGCACGTTTTACCGTTGCCGGACATCATCACAGTGGATTTTCCCCCGATGATGTTCGACGTCTCCGCCATAGCGGAGCGGGCGATCTCGTCAAGCTCGTCGATGTCCTTAGATATGAGAGATTTTATGATCGAGCGCGCGAAGCCGGCTGAGTATGCGAATATCGCCTTGCCAGCCACGTCCCCGATAAGCCCGATTTCAAATGTGACATCGCCTTTGAAATCTCTTTTGGGCGGCATGGTTTTGGTGATTTCATCCTGGCTCAACCCAAGCATGGATGTAATCACGTTGATCGCGCTGTTTGAGAAACTTTCAAGGCAGGTCAACAGTGGTTCGTTGTCACGCGCGGAGTTTTTCCCGACAATTTTCTGGTCGGTTTCGGCGACATGGTAGTTCAGCCATGCCACGAGCGAGCCGGAGAAAGCTTTCACCACCTTCATGTCATATTTCGAGTCGGCCATTCTTTTCGCGAAGTTATCGACAGTCATGATGAACCTCTTGTGCTGCAGCTTATGCGCCTCGATGTCCTTGTAGCCTATCGACGTCTGATACCCCTCCTCGAATTGGAAATGTTTGACAGTATAGCCGTACAGAAAGTTCACGGCGTCAGCGCACTCCTTCTTGTAGTCGGAGTGCTCGTGGTCGTCGATAACAGCCAACAGATCATCGACCATTTTAAAAAGCTGCTGATGCTGGCTGTCAATTGTATCCACTCCCAGCCGATATTCTTCTTTCCACATAAAAATCACTCCTTTTGAACCGAAATTTTCCCCCTAAATGTAATGCGCATCACGATACGGATAGATGTGTTTTTGTTTTTTAAAATTCTACAATATCTCAAGTTCGTTGAACAGCCCCGAAATGATCTCTTGCTCTTTATTCTTCTCTAAGTCAAGCGCGCAGGATGCGAGTTTGACTTGGAATTAGAATTGGATGGCGCGGCGGCACTTGCGCAAAATGTTCCGCGAGGATATAATACTACACCGTTATCCCTGCCTCCCTCACGAGGGGGAGGCCAAAGGGCCGCTCTGCGGCCCATCAGACCATAGGGAGGAGGTGATGCACGTGCGGCTTTACGAATTGACGGTTATCCTTGTCGCGGAGCTCGAAGATCACAAGGCGGCTGCGGAAGAGATAGCCGAGGTCGTGCGAGGTTTGGGAGCAGAGGTCGAGAAGGTCGATCTCTGGGGCAAGAAGCGTTTCGCGTATCCCATCAAGAAGCAGCAGGAGGGTTTCTACGCGATGATAACGATGAAGGCCCCGGCGGATCAAATACGAGAGCTCGACCGCGTCCTCGGCTTGCGCCAGCAGGTTCTGAGACATCTCGTCGTTTCCCTGGACGAGGAGTAGGTACGGATTATGGCCAGAGGATTCAACAAAGTGATAATAATGGGCAACCTCACGAGGGATCCTGACGTGAGGCATACGCCCAGCAAGCAGAAGGTGGCTCACATAACAATCGCCGTCGGCCGCCAGTGGAAGAACAAAAGCACAGGAGAACAGCAGAGCCAGACAGATTTCATACCTGTCGTGGCCTGGGGGGTTCTCGCGGACATAATCGACCGATACCTCCGCAAGGGCAAGCCGGCCCTCGTGGAGGGGCGTATGCAGGTGCGCGACTACGACGACCCAAAAACAGGCGTCAGGAAGTGGGTGACGGAGGTCGTCGCCGAAAACCTGACCCTTCTGCCATCCGGACGCAGGGACGACGAGTCCTATGGCGACATACCCGCGCCGACCCCGCGCCAGGCGTCGGGTCAGAGCCAGAGCGCCGGCGCTCCTGCGCCGGCGCGTCCGGCTTCTCAGCCGGACGACTATGGGGACGCGGGCAGCCTTAGAGACGAGATCGATTTTGAGGAGGACTTCCCGCTCGATTTTTCCGAGATGGGCGACTCCAGCAGCGACGTGGACGTACCATTTTAGAGCGCAGATTGACGAGGAGTTGAGATTTGATATGGACAGTCAATTCAGGAAACGGCGCAAGCGCCGCCCGAAGGTATGCCATTATTGCGTCGACAAGGTGACGCATGTAGACTACAAAGAGTCCGAGAAGCTCCGCAGATATATAACGGACAGGGGAAAGATAATCCCGAGGCGCGTCACAGGCGCCTGCGCCAAACACCAGCGTCAGTTGACGAGGGCGATAAAGAGGGCGCGTTTTCTGGCCCTCCTGCCATTCACCTCGGATTAGACGAGACTGATGACAACGAACCGGGGGGGCTTGACGCTCCCCCGGTTCTGTCTGTAACAGCTATTGAGGAGGCGCAGATGTCTTCCGGTTCCGCGGCAAAAGACTGGTTTTTTTGCACCGCTGCGAGCTTTGTCCTCTTCGTGCTGGGCGTAATGGCCCCGGCGATGATGACGATGCCGCTGATGTTGGTTTACCCTTTCCCGATGATCTTCCTCACGTTCGCTCGGGGAGTGCGCGTGGGCGCGTTCTCGTGCGTGACGGTCGCCGTCGCGGTTTTTGTGGGTTTCCACTCGACGGCGCTTGCGGTAGTTTGTTTTGTGGCCTGGGGTATCCCAGGGGTTCTGCTCGGGTTTGTCGCGGGCAGGGTGAAAGGGGCGGAGGCGCTTCTGCTTGGGATCGCCTGTTCGCTCGCCGGTAAACTTGCGGCCATGGCGTTGATGTGGGCCGCCACTGGCGTGAATATGATGGCGCCGGACACCGCGGAGATGGAGCGCGCGGTGACGACAGCCTGGATGCCAATGCTGGAGTCCCTCTCCGGCGGCGAAGCCGCGAAAGCCAAGGAGGGCTTGTCTCGCATCGTCGATTATCTCGTTACGATAATACCGTCAGTGGTGATAATATTTTCGTCGGCCGAGGTTTTGCTCTCGTACAGTCTGGCGTCGAAATTTTTCGCGCGACGCGGGAACGCTGAGCTTTTCAGGCTACCGCCGTTCGGAGCGTGGTCATTTCCGAAAAATATAATCGTCGCCCTCGTCGTTGGTTTTATATGCGAGAAAATCGGAAACAGATATGAGGGGATGGGCGTGCTGCGGCAGGTCGGCGCCAACCTCGGAGCGCTGACATGGACGCTGTTCGCCGTTCAGGGGCTTGCCGTTCTTTATTTTTTCATGGGGCGCTTCGGCTTTCCCAAAATCGCAAGAGTCGTTATTATAGTTCTCGCCCCGCTTGTTCCGGTCATGGGCGGCATTCTGTCAATACTCGGCATAGCGGACATTGGGATTGATTTGAGAAAACGCGTGGGGAGGAAAAAACCGTGAAGGTCATATTGATTGAGGACGTGAGCAAACTTGGCGCCAAGGGCGATCTCGTAGAGGTCTCCGACGGGTATGCCAGAAATTTCCTGTTCAAGAAAAAAGTCGCGCTCGAGGGCACTCCCGCCAGGGTGAAGGAGTGGGAGGATCAGCAGAAGGCCAGGAAAAAACGCGAGGCCAAGCTGGAGGCGAGCGCCATAGAGGCGAAAAAGAAAATAGGCGGAAAGATGGTTACGGTGAAGATGAGCGCGGGCGAGGAGGGGCGCCTCTTCGGAAGCGTGACGTCGCAGCAGGTCGCGTCCGCGATCGCGAGCCAGCTCTCCGTCGATGTCGACAAAAAGGACATTCGTCTGGACGAGCAAATAAAACAGCTCGGAAAACACCCGTTCAAGGCGAGGCTCTACTCGGGGGTGGAGGCCGAACTCACTCTGTCCGTAGAGGCCGAGTAGATTGCAGGAATACATCCACGAACGGATACCCCCGAATAACCTGGACGCGGAGAGAGCCGTTCTTGGGGCCTGCCTGATAGAGCGCGACGCTCTCCTGCTCGTCGTCGAGACGCTTCGCGGCGATGATTTCTACGAGCCAAGGCACGGGATCGCCTTTGACGTTATGTTCGAGATGGCCCGCCGCGACAGGGCAGTGGACGCGCTTACGTTTCAGGAGGAGCTTTCGAGACGCGGCATTCTGGAGCGCGTAGGCGGCGCGCCTTTCATCACCATGTTGGTGGACGCCGTGATGACCACTGCCAACATAGAGCACCACTGCGCCATAGTGAGGGACAAATCCGTCCACAGAGGACTGATAAAAGTCGGGGCGGATATCGCGCGTCTGGGCTTCAGCGAGGAGGCCGAATCCGCAGACGTCCTCGAGGCCGCCGAAAAACAGGTGTTCGAGATAGCGAGGGACGCCGCGCCTCAGATTCGAAAAATCGAGAGCGTGGTCGTCGCCACGTTCGAGCAGATAGAGCGCAATATAATGGAGGGCGTATCCGGAAACGGCATAGCGTCTGGTTTCAACGACTTCGACAAAATCACCGGCGGCTTCCAGCCAGGCAGCCTCAACATCATAGCCGCGCGCCCGTCGATGGGCAAGACGGCTTTTGCCCTCAATATCGCCGAACACGCCGCTTTCAGCGACGACGTGTCGGTTCTCATCTTCAGCCTGGAGATGTCGGCTGAGCAACTTGCCGGAAGGCTTTTGAGTTCCGTGGCGCGGGTGAACCTGAGGGAGCTGGAGCAGTCGAACAACGTGAGAGCCGACCAGTGGAACGCGCTCATTGACGCTGTCGCGAGGCTTGGCAAGTCGTCGATATATATCGACGACAGCTCGATGTTGTCGAGCCTCGATCTTCGCTCTAGGTGCAGGAGGTTTTTCGCGAGGCAGAAAGCGGGGAAAAGCCTCGTGATCGTGGATTATCTCCAGTTGATGACGAACGCGAGGAAGGCCGAGAACAGGCAGCAGGAGGTCTCGGACATCTCTCGCGCCATGAAGGGCCTCGCGCGGGAATTTTCCGTGCCTGTAATAGCGCTCTCCCAGTTGTCGCGGGAGGTTGAAAAAAGGGGCGCGGACAAGCGCCCGATGCTCTCGGACTTGAGGGACAGCGGCGCTATCGAGCAGGACGCGGATCTCGTAGCTTTTTTGTACCGCCCGGCTTATTACCAGCAGGACAAGGAGTCGTCGGACCCGACGGCGGAAGTGGCCATAGCCAAGCACAGGAACGGGCCGACCGGCAAAGCCGATCTTGTTTTCTACAAGGAATACTCAAGATTCGAGAACCCGGCGTACTCGCGGCGTTGAATTTATCTCTATTTAATGTACACTGTTGTAATGAGGTTGTCGAGAATGATCGAACTCCCGAGGGGGTGTCACAGTGGCGGATAGTATGTGGGATATCCTTCGTTTCCTGAAAAATCCCGAGGCCGGCGCCGGAGATGAAAAAGTCAGCCTGGACGCACAGTCCGAGAAAAACCAGATAGACGCGCGGTTGACTGGCGCGCTCGAAGCGGCTGGGAAAAAGCCGTCCGCGCTTTCGCCTCCGGCTTTGCCGGATGTGAAAGCGGGCGAGAGCGAGGAGCTCAGCGCTGGGGAGAGCGAGTTTCTCATCGTCGATATTGAAAACGCGGAGACCTCCGCTGGAGCGTTTTCCGAGCCGCGCAGGCCCGCTACCACAGAGGTTTTAGGAGATGGCGGGCCCCATCTGGCGCCGCCGCCCACGCCAAAGCCCCATCGATCGCCCAGGGAAGCGAAATCAGCGGCGCCGAGTCTGCCGTCCGCCGCGCCGGCGTCTATTTCGAGCATAAAGGAAACCGCCTCCCTGTTCGGAGCGATGAGGGAAAACGAAATTACGGATCTGTCTGGGTCGATAATGGAGCTTGGCGTGCTCGTGACGGCTCTCGAGTCGCTTGCCGAGAATCGGGCCGATCGCCCGCCGGAGAAAAAAAGGGAGAGCGCGGACGGGCCGGCCGGCGGTCTCCTCGGGGATCTCTCCATCTTGATGAACAGGCACCAGAAAGCCGGAATACCGGCCCAATGGCGCGTAAAGCAGATGAACCAGAGCGCCCTCATCGTCGAGATATCCGTCGACCTTATGAGCGCGGAGAGGGGGAGATCTGTCGATGGAGAGTGATTATGATGCTAAAGCTGAAAAGTTCAAAGGGGCGAATCTCAAGATGGCGCGGCTGAAAAAACGGCTCGCTCCCGTCTGGTTGACCGCGACAGCGCTCTTCATCACTTTCTCCCTGCCGAACCTTGTCTTCTCGGGTCGTTATTGGTTCGACACCCTGCACATCATGAAATGGACCGTGACGATGGTTCCGATAGGCATTTTGACGATTGCGGCCGGAATCAGCCTTATACGTTTCGGGGCGGAGAGGACAAATTTCAAGCTCGACGCGTTTGGGGCGTTGTGGCTCATGTTGCTGACGTTTATCACGGTTCAGCCGTTTTTGTTGCAGTTGTCGTCCGGTTCGACTTTCGCGAAGGAGTGGTTTTATTTCGCGTCCCTCTTTGGCGTCTATATGCTGACTTACAACCTCTGCGATGGAGGGAAGCTGCATCGCGCCCTCCTGTGGGGCGGCAGCGTGAACGCGTCCATAAACATTCTGTTCGCCGAGCTTCTCATAAGAAACATGAATGGTAGGTTCCCATTCATACTGGACGTTCCTGGAAACTACATCGGCAACACTGCCCAGCAGGAGATGTTCGGGTTGTGGACAGCTATGGCGGTGCTGAACTGCATTTTCCTGCACCTTCATTATGTCGGAGAGCTCAAGGAGCGCGAGAAACTCTTCGACCGCCCAGCGCTTTTCTCGCAGGTCGCGCTGAATTTATTTTTCCTGACAGTCAACTCCTGGGGGCTGTGGAGCTCGACGGCGCGCGGCGCGATACTTTCGCTGCTCGTCGCCTTCGTCGTCCTCGTCGTCGGCCTCTGGAGGAGCGGGCGTATCTCGGCGCTCAAGAGGTCGGCCAAGTTGTTTGGGATAGTGGCGGCGTTTTTGGCGATATTCCTCGCCGTCAGCTCTATGGTCGGTACTGGGAGAGGCAACGCCTTCGTCGCCAAGATGATGGACATGATGCAGAACCCCACGTCCGTCGGCGGCAGGATCAGCATCTGGCGCACGAGCCTGGAGGTTTTCCTCAAGGCGCCGATAACCGGCGTCGGGCTCGGTCACTACAAGTGGAGTTTTCTCGACGCCCAAAGGATCATGTACAAGAAGCGTCCCGATCTGCTTGACGCTCCGGGGTACGAATGGCAGTTCACATACTGGGCTCACAGCGAATACATACAGTGGCTCTGCGAGACAGGCATCATAGGATCGGCCCTGCTCCTTTTACTGGCAGTGTGGTGGCTTTACTCGTTTATACTCGCGCTCGTGAGGAGAGATCCCCTGCCGCAGGCCGCGCTCTGGGGGTGCGCCATGCTGTTTTTGTTATGGTTCGACGCTCTGTTCAGCCGGCCGTTTCACAGGATAGAGAACTCTGTCTGGATGGCGCTCGCTTTCGCGATGTCGAACAGGTCGATCTTGCGGGCCAACATCAAGTGGACGATTATCGAAAGCTCCGCGGTATACAGGATATTCGGCGTATTTCTTGCCGCCGTCTCGATCTATGGATTATTTTTTCTGGCTGGCGGCATCCGCGGGGATCAGCTCATATACGGCGCGATGTCGCGCGCGATTTCGCCGCAGGAGAGCGAGTCTCTCTTGAAATCGGCGGAGACGTACGTAATGTCGCGCGACGACGCGAAGGAGCAGTTTGCCTACCTCTACGCGCGCGTCGGCGCCGCCGGCGAAAACGTCGAGATTTTCACGGAGGGTCTCAGGTACATGTACGCGGCCTTCTTGCGGCGTCCAACATCGGCGCTTCTCTTTGACCTCATAACCTACGGCCGGAAGTTGGGAGCGAGCGAACTCATATCGCTGCTCGAACCGTACCTCAAGCCCGGAATGTTGAACCCCGATCCGCAGGCGCCGTGACCGTTCTATGGGGGCCTCGGATGAAACGGCGCGGACGCGGGGCGTTTACTATGGTCGAGATAATGCTTGTCGTCGCCATAGCCGGCATCATACTTGCGGCGGGCCTCGTGCCGCTCATGTATACCGCGAGGTTGATGGCGGAGACGCGGGCAGCTTTCACGCGGGACAACGGCGAGCGCGCGGCAGTCGCCAGGATGGTCACGGACGCGCGTGAACTGATCTCGATCAACGAGTCGAGCGTTGTGAAACTGCTGCGCGGCGACGAACTCGGAGAGGGCGGAGACCGGGACTACCTCGCCCTGTGGACGCTGACGCCGTCGTACTCCATGGCGCCGCTTTGCACAGTCGTATTTGGGCTGCCGCCCAAGAGCGCGCTGGCTGGCGATTACGAGGACGGTCTTTACAGGTGGCTGCTGTCGGACGATAAAAGGCCCGTCGATATGACGCCCGACGACCTCTCCCCGGAGAGTGGGAGGCTGATTCTGCGCGGCGTAAAGGGCGTGAGATTTTTGGCGTTGAGCGGAACGGAATGGCTCGACGTCTATGCCGGAGGAATGCCTCAGGCGCTCAGGGTGGGGCTCGATTACGGCGAAGATAAAGAGAGCAGGGTTTATGACGTCTGGCTGCCGAAGTTCTAAGGGCGGGTTTGTGCTCATTGCCGTTCTGATGGTCACCGTACTGTTTCTCGGGGCGGCTGTCAGCTTCGCGACGTTCGCCAGATCCCAGATCAGGAGGGCTTCGGACGAGGAGTTTGCGCTTAGGGCGCGGAGCCTGGCCGTGATAGCGTGCGGTTTTGTCTCGGAGCTGATAGCGGGCGACAATAACGGGTACGACTCGCCGAGAGAAGTTTTCTATTCGCCTGAGGCTGTTCTGCTATTGCCCTTTGGCGATTGGGAGGTTAATATAGGCATAATGCCGCAGGACGCCTTGATCCCTATAAACACGCCGTTTCTTCCTGACGGCGTTACGGTGCGGCAGGAGTATGAACATCTCTGGAGCCAAGTGTGGACACTCCTTGGCGCGTCCAATGCCGGGGTTCTCGCGCTCGACTTCCTCGACGCGGACGTGGAGCCGAGGGTGGGCAGCAGAGAGGACGGCTACTTCCCGAACAAAAAAATAAGCGACATGAGCGAGTTCCTTCGTCTGCCCGAGATCGAGCCCGAGCTTTTGTACGGCAGTTCGAGCGACTTGGGGCTCAATAATTTTTTTACGGTCCGCGGGGAAGAGTCGATAAACGTAAACGTGGCGCCGAGAGAGGTTCTGGCCGTTCTGGATCCTGATCTGGGCCCGGACGCGGCTGACGCCATAATAGTTTACAGGGAGGACAACGACATAAAAAGCGCGTCGGATCTGAACAAGATACCGGGGCTTTCGCCGGCGGCGGTTGCCCGTCTCGACAAGATACTGACTGGCGGCAGCAATTATTTTTTAGTCCGAATCGGCGTTCGCTACGAGAATAACGAGCGTAATTTTGTGATACTATTAAAGCGCGGTGGCGCTAAATGCCAGGTTGTCAACTGGAGAGAGTAGACGCTGGAAATGAAAAAAAATTACAATCACAAGTTCATACTCTTCGACGAAAAAGAGGATTCAATACCGTCCTTTGGCGAGGGCGGCATTTTGCTTTACCCGTTTCGCAATATGTCAGCCCATTCGTTCTCCTTCCCGTTTTCAGGCATATCTAGGGTGAGGGACGCTCTTATGATCCAGTTCCGCCCGCTTCTCGGCGATGGAGCTGGCGACGTGTCCGTGATCCCGTTTTTCGTGAACAGCGAGAAGAAACTATCGTCCGGCTGTGTTTTTACGCTGTTCGGAGGCGAGGCCGCGAGGATAGAGGAGAGTACGCGCGGCATGGAGGAAGAATGTCTGGTGTGGCCCGCTCCGCTCGCGTTCGCCGGAGAGGTTGACGGGAATGGCATCATCACGTGGACGGACGGAGACCGCGTCACAGCCGTCTGGTTGGACGACTGGATCCCGGTCTATTACAAAACCGCCGATGTAAGCGAGGGCGGCGCTGAGCACGAGGCCGGCCTCGCTCTGGCCTATGCCCTCCAGATGGAACATAACGTGGAGAAGGTTTTCGCTATAGACAAAGCCGACCTGTCTGACTCATACGTCCATGAGGCGGGGCTCAAAACCCTGTCCGCCTGTCCGGCCTACGCCCTGCTCGACCTGTCTGACAGGGGTACGAACCTTCTGGAGAGGCGGGAGAAGCTCGTTACGACGCTGACCGGCGCGGGACGCCTCGCTGTGGCTTGCGGGTTTATACTTCTTTTGGCAACTGGCGGCGTCTATATCGATCATTCAAGCATCCTGAAAGCTGAGATCTCGTCACTTGAGGAGGTATATTCCGCCGCGTTCAATGAGACCTCCAGGCAGCCGCTCGTATCGGCTCTCTCAAAAATCAGGACAATCGGGAACAGCGAGGTTGACGTCTCGTTCAACTCTGTTATGAGGGGAATATCTTCCGCGTGGGATAAGCTCGAGGCGTCTGGCGACATTTCGATCGACACCCTGCGGTATGGCGGCGAGAACACGGATGTGAGCGGCGCCGCGAAGAACAACGAGTCGATACAGCGTTTGCGCTCCGCCCTGGAGGCGGAGGGGTTCACCCTCAGAACCGATAACATGCAGGTTTTGCAGATCCCTGGCGGCGATATGTTGCGATTCAGCAATCTGACGATATCGAGGAGCGGAAAGTGATAATAAGCGTTGGAGAGTTCCGAGAGATGCCGGAGGCAAGGAGGGTATTCCGCCTTTTTGCGGTCGCGGCTGTCCTGTGGGCCGCAGTGGTTTTTCTCCTCATTCGAATCGGCAGTATGGACGAGGAAATTTCCCGGCGGCTCGGCGATGGCGAGCAGGTTATCGGAGCGGCCTCCGTATACAGGTCTTATCCGGTTTCCTCAGAGTCCGCCCCGGCGCGGCCCGGGACGAACGCGTTCACCATAGTCACGAATGTGTTGGACGATCTCGGCATAGTAGGGGACAGGAGGTCGCAGCTTCAGCAAAATCCCTCCGGCGTGCAGATAAAGCTGGATCGTCTTTACGGCGGCGAATTGAGGGAATTTTTTACAAGGGTCGAGAATCAGGGCCTTCGCTTCAAGGCCGCGGAGGTGAAAGCCATGTCGGTTCGCGACGCCGGGCGCCTTCTTTATCTCGAGGCGACCTTCGAGCAGGGCGAGAAATGAGAGTCGTCAGGATACTGTCTGGGGCTGTTTTCGCCGTCGTTGTCTTCCTCGCAGGGGTCTGGCTTTTCGCTCCGTGGGAGAGTGGCGCCGTATATGCTCTGGACAGGTTTCGGGTAGCCGCGGCGTATAAGGGCTGCTACGTAAATTACAGCGGCTTCGAGTCGAGCGGCGTGATTCGTCCCGTCTATCGGCTGAGGAGCCTCGACATAGAGGGCTCGAACTCCAGAGCGTCGCTGTCCGACGTTGTGGTGAAGGTATTTCCGTTTTCGAGCCTGTTCTCCGGATCGGCCTCCTGCTGCGTGGAGTTCGGCGGGGGAAACGCGTCGCTTATCCTTATGGACAGCGTCCTGAACGACATACTCAGCCTCGACAGAGGAAAATTCTCGCTCTCGGCCTCACGGAACAGGCTGAGGGTGTCCGATGTGCGGATAAACGGCGCCAGCGGCGACGTGCGGGTATCGGGCGGGCTCGATTATGACAGGTTGAACAGGACAGTTATGGATAACACCGTGACGATAAAGGTTCCAGATAATATCGACTCCATTATAGGCGGCATGGGCGCCGGATTTATTGGGCGATATATCGAGCGCTCGAACCCGGGCGAGTGGAGGGTAAGGAATAATGCCATCTCAGGCCGATAACACGACGGCGAGGCGAAGTTTGATAGAGAGACTGAAGCGAGCGGGTTTTTTCCGCTCAGGTCGAGGATCACTCCTGACGAACCTTTTCCTGAGTATAATGCGCTCGTGGTTTCCCGGTTTGTTAGCCGGGGCTCTCATCCTCGCGTTTATTTTCTGCTCCATAGTCTCGGGGGCTATAGCCTCCAGGGTGATGGATGAGCAAAAAACGCTCGCCAACATCATGGCGAATCGCGAACCGAGCCTATTTACGTCGTGGGACGACGAGAGCGCCCGAGGCCCCGATATGAAATTCGCGGCGTTTAACGTGGCGGATTCGAACCCGGCGTCCAAAGACAAAAAAACGGACGAGGCGAGACCGATAGACGCGTTCCAGCTCGTCGGCACCCTGCCGGCTATTGGCGCTTGGATCAACGTGGACAGCGCAACCTCGCTTGTGCTGAGATCACAGGATTTTAACGGCTACGTCCTCGAGAAGATCGAGAAGGGGAGCGTCCTTTTTAACAGGGACGGCGAGACGTTCCCCCTCTACCTGACGCTGTCGGGCGGAGGGCCGCCGCCGCCGGCGCCGCCACAGGTCGCGAGTCAGGCGCAGCCGCCGGATCAGGGCAACTCGCAGTTGACTCAGGCTATCCTGAACGGCGAGGATGGCATGATAGCGAGGGAGCTTATCAGCAAAATCATAGCCGACCCTATGGTCGAACTTGCCAAAGTACGGCTTGTCCCGGGAGAGTCCGGAATGCAGGTGAGGAATCTGCGCTCCGACAGCCTTCTGGCGCAGGCCGGCATCAAGCAGGGAGACATCCTTACCGGGGTGAACGGGCTCCCCATAAACAACATGCCGGATATGATCAACGTCTTTAAGTCGCTTATGACCTTCACGCGCTTCGACCTGAGCCTTACGAGGGAACAGAACCCCGGAAAATTCGGCTACGTGGTGAGGTAGCATGAGGGGGTTCACAATGATAGAGGTAATGATCGCGGTTCTTGTGCTCGGCCTCGTGGCTGTCGCTTCGCTGAAGCTAGTCTCGCTCTCGGAGCGCGGGTTGTCGCAGGTTCGGATGAAGGAGGCTCTTTTGGACGAGGCGAACAGATATATGATAGAACTCGCGATAGATCCGACGAACACATACGGCAAGAGCGGCGACGTCTCCTGGAGCGTCGAGGAGAGGTCGGAAAACCTGCTCTTGGACGGGCTCAATTTGCAGGGGCTCGACCTCGAGGGGTTGAAACTGTTCGGCGAGAACTCCATTTCCGCCGATATACAGAAGCTGAAGGAGAGAGAGCAGAAGTGGAGAGAGCTCGAGGTGACGAAGAACGGGCAGTCGATAACGCTTTTTTTGCCTTACTCCGAACTCGCTGACTCGTCGTCCGGCGATCTGTTGAGATCGGGCGACAGGCAATAAAAATTTGTTTTTAAAATAAATAATCGTATGATCTCTGTCAAGGAGTGGATTAAATGACATATAAAAGAGTTTTATCGCTTGTTCTCCTTGTTTTTTTCCTCATGTCGATATCGACCGCGTTTTCCTTCGCCGCAGAGGAGACGGCCGAGGAGAGCGAACAGAACATCATCAGGGCGGCGCAGTCCATGAGGGCGTCGGGGCGGGTTCAGTTCAACTTCAAGGATCTCGACATCATCCAGTTCATCCGCTTCATGTCGGAGCTTCTGGGCGAGAACATAGTCGTCAACCCGGGAGTTAGGGGCACGGTATCAGTAGTCTCCCCAAAGACGATCTCGATAAGCGAATCACGTCAAGTGATGTTATCCATACTCGAGATGAACGGCCTTTCCCTTCAGGGGATGGGCGGCTACTCGAAGGTGATGCCGATCAGCGCAGGGCCATCGACGGAAAATTCTGTCGTCAAAGGCTCGCAGAGCGTCACGCCGAGCGAGCAGACAGTCATTCAGATCGTACCTCTGGAGTACGTGAAGGCCGGATACGTCGTCGAGCCAGTGAGGCTAGGCGTGCCTGGGGTGAACATCTCTCCGCTCGCGAACGGCGCCGGCGTCCTCCTGACGGGCAAAGGGGTGCTGCTCAACAGGGCCGCGAGCATAATAAGGGCTCTCGACGTGCCGGACGGCGTCAGGGCGATAAAAACGATACAACTCCAGTACACGTCGGCGAAACTTGTCGAGGGCCATCTGAACGCGATAGCTCAGGACGTATCGTCGAAGCTGGCGGGTCTCATGGCGATTGGCGACGATCGCAGCAGTCAGGTTATTCTCGTCGGGTCGAGGCAATCTTTGCGCGAGGCGGAGAGAATTTTGACTGAACTCGATGTCCCGGCGACAGTCGGCAACTTCCACGTGTACAAGCTCCAGAACGCCGACGCCAAAGTGGTGGCCGAGCAGCTCAGCCAGGTTCTGTCTGTAGCGGCCCGCCTCCAGGCCGACCCACAGGGGGCGTTCCCCTCGACAGTCGTCCCGGATCTGCCGACGAACAGCATAATACTGACCGCGACGCAGGAGCAGTACTCGGCGATAAAGAACATAATAGAGGATCTCGACATCCAGCCAAAACAGGTGCTTCTGAGGGGCCTTATCGCCGAGGTCAACCTGTCGAAGCTCAACAACGCCGGGATAGACTGGTCCGCGTGGGGCGGAAGCGCGGGGAGCGACGTGCTGGCGGGCGGCAGCGCCCAGCTCGGCGCGTCCGGGGTTCCGACGGAGTTTCTTCAGTGGTTCCAGCAGATGACAACGCGCGAGGAGACGCAGTACGACGACCATGGAAATATCGTCAGCACCTCCTCCACTAAGGGCATGGGGCTGATTTACGCGTATATAAGGATGCTCAACACTTTCAACGCTATAAACATTCTGTCGATGCCGAGACTGATGTGTACGGACAACCTGCCGGCCAACCTCCAGGTGGGTCAGGTCATCCCGCAGCTCGTTGGGCAGACGTCTGACGTCAGTAATCCGTCAGCTGTGCAGAGCAACTTCCAGTACAAGGACACCGGCCTCATACTCAAGGTGACGCCGCACATCAGGAGCGGCAACCTCGTGGCGCTCGACATAGAACAGACGATAGAGGAGCTTGTCTCAACGACTGGCTCTCAGACTCCGACCACGTCGAAACGCCTCATTTCGACGAGCGTATTGATCGGCAACAACGAGACGATAATTCTGGGTGGCCTCATAAGGGAAGTCGAGCGTACTCTGAAGAACCGCGTTCCCGGAATCTCCTATATTCCGCTGATCGGAAACCTATTTACTTCGCAGACTAGGGAGCGCGAAAAGGTGGATCTCATGGTTTTTTTGACGCCAAGCATCATCGCGACGCCTCAGGAAGCGTCGAGCATCACCATAGACGTCACGACCGACCGCCTAGTTTTCAGCGAAAGCGAGCTGCAGACTATCAACAGGAACAGGAAGGAGTTCATTAAGTCGAATAAACAGGAGGGCGTCAGCAGCGGAACAATGCGTGCGCTGAGCGCCGACCAACCTCTGCCTGGTAACGATAGAGACATAGTTGAAGTCGGCCCTGACGGGGAGACTTTGGAATAGGTACTATGGCCGACACGACAGTCTCAAAAAAATTGCCGACTTCCGAACATGTCCTGGAGCTCATCCCGAGGGGCGTCAGCATTGACGCGCTTCGCGAGAAGGGCCTTATTCCTATAGAGGCGCGCGGTTCGAGCCTGGTCATAGCCGCGTCAAACGTTTCCGCGACGCTCGATGCGCAGATCCTGGCAATGGGAGCGGGAAAAACAGCGACGCTCGCCATCTACCCGGAGGCCGAGATAGCCTCAGTCATCAGGAACCTCTACGACCTCAAGAGCGGCGTCGGCGCCGAGACGCTGAACGCCATAGAGTCGGTCGACGACCTCTCGCAGCTCGCTCGCCAGGAGGTTCTGAGCGACACAGTGGACGCGCCTGTAATAAAACTCGTCAACGGCATACTGCTCGAAGCGATACGCGAGCGCTCCACTGACATTCACCTCGAGCCGTTCGAGGACAAGCTCCTCGTGAGATACAGGATCGACGGGGTGCTCCACGACGAGTACGAGCTGACGAAGGGTCACCAGTCGCCTGTGACGAGCCGCATAAAGGTCATGGCGAAGATGGACATAGCGGAGCGTTTCGTGCCGCAGGACGGCAGGATAGGCATATCGCTGGGCGACAGAGCCGTCGACATACGAGTCAGTTCCCTGCCGACGCAGCATGGCGAGCGCATAGTCATGCGTATACTCGACAAGGCGAGAGGTCTTTTGACCCTTGAGGATCTTGGCATGGCGAAGGAGGAGAACGAAAAGATCGACGCTCTCATCCGCAACCCTCACGGTATGATACTTCTCACAGGGCCGACAGGCTCCGGCAAAAGCACGTCGCTGTACGCGATTATCCAAGCGCTCGCGCGCCCCGAGGTAAATATCATAACTGTAGAGGATCCGATAGAATACGACCTTCCTGGCGTAGGCCAGGTTCAGGTCAACGACAAGGCCGGCATCACGTTCGCGAGCGCTCTTCGATCGATACTGCGACAGGATCCGGACATAATCATGATAGGCGAGATGCGCGATTTCGACACGGCGCACATAGGGATTCAGTCGTCGCTCACCGGCCACCTCGTCCTCTCCACCCTCCACACGAATGACTCAGTGAGCGCGGTTTCGAGGCTTGTCGACATGGGGGTAGAGCCGTACCTGATCGCCGGTTCGCTTCTCGGCGTCGTGGCGCAGCGCCTGGTAAGGCGAATTTGTCCGAGCTGCAGGGAGGAGACCGCTTCTCCGGCCACGATGAAGAAATATGGTCTGGAGAGGGCTTACAGGGGCCGGGGCTGTGAACATTGCGGAGGCACTGGCTACAAGGGGCGTTTCGGCCTATACGAGCAGTTCGACGTGACGCTCGACATCGCGGACGCGATATCGAGCGGCGCCACGGTCGCAGCGCTGAAAAATCTCGCGAAAAAAAATGGGATGCGCTCGCTGCTCGACCTCGGTCTCGCGAGCGTCTCGTCCGGCGAAACGACACCCGAAGAGATGATACGCGTAGTTGGCGAGGTCTAGATGCCGCTTTACAAGGTGAAGGGCTTCGACGCGAAAGGCGACCTCAAGAACATTCGCCGCGACGCGTCCAACGAGGAGGATCTCCTGAAGGCTATGCAGCTCGAGGGTATTGTCCCAATCGAGATAGAATCTGAGCAAAAAAAACGCGTCGAGAAGGTGAAGAGCCTCAAGCTGGATAACCAGCACATGTTTTGCACGATGCTCTCCGCGTTCCTGCGAAGCGGGCTCTCCATAACGGAGGTGCTCGGTCTGCTTCACCGACAGACGAGGGACAAGCAGCTCAAGTCCATCTTCTCGGACTTGCGCGAGTCCGTGGAGTCCGGGAGGTCTCTGGCCCAGTCGATGAACGCCATGGGAGTGTTCAGGCCGTCGCTTGTCGGCATGGTCGAGTCCGGCGAGCGCTCCTCATCTCTTCCGGACGTGTTGGAGAGGGCATCCGCCCTTTTGCGGAGCGAACTGGAGCTCAGGCGAAAAATACAATCCGCCCTCACATATCCCATAATGATGCTCGTCGTTGGCGCTTTTGTCGTAACTTTTTTGATAACGTACGTCGTCCCGCAACTGACGAGTATCGTGACGGACGCGGGGAAGACTCTGCCTCTGGTCACAAGGCTTTTACTTTTGATCTCCTCGGCGGTTAAATACGGGGGTATACCCGCGATCTTCGCCCTGTATCTGTTTTTCAGACGTTTGAAGCGCTCTGGCAAACGAATCTCAGCTCCGTTTTTCCGTGAAACCCGCAACCAGCTTACGGTATCCCTGATTTTCTCACAACTGGCAACCTTGATAAAAACAGGCGTCCCGCTGGTGCAGGCCATAGAGATGTCCGCGCCGATGGATCCTCAGGCCGGGAGGATGGCGTTTCTAGCCGACGAGGTTCGCAAGGGCTACCGTTTCTCCCAGAGCCTGGAAAGACAGGGCACGTTCCCGGAGGATGTCGTCGCGATCGTGAGGATAGGCGAGGTTGGAGGCAACCTGCCAGACTGTCTCGACAGAATAGCCACGAACTCGTGGGAGTTCGCCCAGAACGCAATGCAGAAGTGGTCCAGTCTCGCGGAGCCGATGATCATAATAGTTATGGGCGTAGTTGTCGGATTCGTAGTGATGGCCGTCCTGCTCCCAATATTCAGCCTCTCTCAGATCACCGGCTAGACTCTGGACCATGCTGCGATAAGCGCGGCGGGGGGAGCGATGAGACAGAGCAGATAGATGAATATTCCGGCTGCGGCCTCGCCAAAACGAATTCTTCGCCCTACGAGGTTTGGCATAATGGCGGAGACGGCTGAATTGCGGCGCTCGTTCGACCATTTTTCAAATCGCGGTTCATGTAAAGTTCTGAAAACCAGACGTCCAGCTTCCTCCTCGGACATTTTGTCCGCGTTGCGCCCGATCGCGATCCAGACCAACATTCTGTCCCACTCGGCCCGAATTGCCGCTACGAGCAGAAGCCAGAGCGCGAGCAAAAGCGGGTTGCGCGTGGCGAGTCCAAAACCGGCAATCGAGGCGAGCCCCAGAATGTAGAAGATGAAGCGCGCTCTGGGATGGCGGGAGAAGGCCAGGAGTTCCACGATCCGCCCTCCGTCGAGGGGAAATATTGGAAGCAGGTTCAGGTAGTTTACGGATAATAGGATGAAAGTGGTTATTTTGAAGTTTTGCGTTAACAAAAACGGGTATCGTAGTTCGATCATCCCAACGAGCGCCATAGAGATCAGCAGACCCGGCGCCGGGCCCGCGAGATAGACGAATAACCTCTGAAACGGGGAAGCGTCCAATTTCTCACCAACTGTTACGCCTCCAATTCCGGGGATGAAAAAGACCGAAGCGTCAGGGTAGCCGGACAGGCGCATCGCCAGCAAATGACCTCCCTCGTGAAGCGCCAACGTGCCCAGCAGAGCCAACGCGAATGCCCAGCCCGAGAACCATGCGAATACGGCCAAAGATATAACCGCTGTCACGGCGCAGACGACCCGTTTCTGAGCAGTCGAGAGCGAGAGAGATCGAGAAAGATTCCGGCTGCGCGCCAGAGCGTCTGTCTCCAGGTTTTCGCGCTCCTCCGTGCCGCTTGGATAAGAAAAATTCGGCAGGCGGCGGAGTTTTTTAGCGCCGCGCCGCATTTTGCGAAACAAGCGATATGCGGCCGTCCATGTAAAACGCCATCGATCCGCCTGTGTCGAGGGTTTGATGACGCCTCGCGCGATCCAGTTATCGATCATTGACATGGACTGCGCGAGCGAGATGTTCCTGACTCGTTCCGCGTCGCGAATGACCAAACGATCGGAGGCGGAAACTCGTGATATGTGAGCGCGCCAGACCGCCTCGTCGTCTGGAAGATAATCGTCGAAAAGCGTATTCCCGTCCGACAGATCGGGAACGGCGTACTCCAGACGATTGAAGGTCTCCCACGAGTCGCCTTCGGCGAAACAACTGACGTATCCAATATGGTAGGGGGCGGTGGGAATCGATGTGGATACGGCAGCATGGGCGCCGCTTTCCTCGTGAACGTAAACGTTCGAATACTCCTCCTTCATGCCTGGAACGTCAAAAATCGAATCCATTCTCACGCTGTAGCCATAGGCAAACCCCTGGCCGAGGAGAAAGGGTTCCGCGAGATCCAATCGCCGGCTCACGTCCTCTGGCAGAGAGGCGCGTTCGACGCAAGAAATCTCGGGCCGTCTGAGCCGCAGCCGAGAAAAACGCCAGACGATCATCAGGAAGACTATCCCATAGGCCCCGATCAAAAGCGCGGCGATTTTTATCAACAAAGATACTGGCATAATATCCGCACATCCCTTCAAGGTACAAAGTATACACTGATTTTGCCGATTTAAAAGTTCACTATGCGTGGTAATATATGCTTCAACTGATCGACTTTTCATCAGGCGAAAGGAGTGTAATTTTGCGCCTCGACAAGCTCATTCAGGGTAAGAAGGCAGTCGTTTTTTGGTCTGGGATCGCTAATTTGGAATACCTCGGCATTATACGGAACGCTCTTACTCTCACGTTGCCTGTGGTCATAGCCGGAGCCATGGGTGTGCTGATCAACAACTTTCCCGTAGCGATATACCAAACTTTCATGCAAGACGTTTTTGGAGATGGATGGCGCTCGTTCGGGAGCTACGTATGGGACGGCACGCTTGCGGTTCTTTCGCCGGTCATGGTCTTTACCATAGGCTTCAACATAGCCGAGCGCTATAACCTGAAGAACCCGCTCGACGCGATTCACCCCGTAATCGTGGGTCTTCTGGCGTTCTGCTCTCTCCTCGCCATAATGGAGCCGTCCACGAAGGACTTCGCGATCCCGTACAACTGGGTCGGCATTCACGGGCTTTTCCTGGCGATAATTACGGGGGTCGTCTCGGCGGAGTTCTTCATAAGCCTTTACAAACGCCGCATCCTGCGCGTGCGCTTTTTCTCGGAGGAGTCCGGCGCGGCCATGTCCGGCGTCTTTTCGGCGCTCATTCCGGCCATCGCTACGATCAGCGCGTTCGCGCTCTTCAAGGTTTTTATGTCGACTCTTGGTGTGAACGACATACACTCGCTCATATACGGCATGATATCGCGCCCATTCGCCGGGCTTGGGAACAACCTCGGCGCGGCGGTGCTGTATAATTTCGCTAGGCAATTTCTCTGGTTTTTGGGAATTCACGGTTCGAACGCGATGGAGCCCGTGATGACTGAGATTTACGTCTCCGCGATGAAGGCGAACGAACTGGCGATTTCTTTAGGTGAGACGCAGCCGTTTATCATTACGAAGACGTTTTTCGACACTTACGTATCGATGGGCGGGGCCGGGAACACGCTCTCACTTTTGATCGCTCTTTTCACAGTGAAAAAGGGCAGCGGTATGAAGAAAATCGCGCAGATTTCCCTCCTGCCGGCGGTCTTTAACATCAACGAGACGCTTCTTTTCGGTATGCCGTTAGTCCTGAACCCGATTTATATTTTTCCGTTCATAGCGACTCCGATAGCGCTAACCGTGGTCACGTATTACGTCGCGTCTTTCGGCCTTCTCCCGTCGTCCGGAGCGGAGGTCGCTTGGACGACGCCAGTTTTCCTCAGCGGTTACGCGGCAGCCGGGTCTGCGGCAGGCAGTGTTATGCAGCTTGTCAACTTGTCTCTCGGTTTCCTCATATACCTGCCGTTTGTCCACGTCGCGGAGAGGGTGCAGCGCTTCAAGTTCGAGGCGACGTACAACGAGCTGCTGAAGGCGAGCGGAAATCTGGAGAGCACATACGCGACGCTCACAGACCGTCCGGGCGAAATTGGCGCCATATCGCGCGTGCTGGCAAACGACCTGTTGAACTCTATAAAAAGGAACGAGCTTTTTCTCGAATACCAGCCGCAGGTGGACTGCACAACAGGAAGGGTAGTCGGCGTAGAGGCCCTGCTCCGCTGGAAACACGCCAACATAGGGCGAGTGCCTCCGTCGCTGTTTATCGTCCTGGCCGAGGAGATAGGCTTCATCGACGAGATCGGCATCTGGGTGTGCGAGGAGTCGTGCCGGCAGGTAAAAGAATGGCGCGATAAAGGCCTGACCGGCGTCGTGATGTCGTTCAACGTCTCCGTGAAGCAGCTTGGCGACGCGGACTTGCCGGAGAAGATCCTGGACTGCATCGAAAAGTACGGTCTGGATCCGTCCTGCATGAAGGCGGAGGTGACGGAGTCCACGGGGCTCAGCTCGGATATGGGGCATAACATATTGCTCGAGGAGATAAGGCGCCTGGGCGTTAAGATAGCCATAGACGACTTTGGTATGGGACACAGCTCGCTCGTGTACCTGAAGCAGTTCCCCGTCGCCATGATAAAGCTCGACGGCAGCCTCGTGAAGGACGTCGCCGTGAGCAAGATCAGCTCGGATATAATTTCATCCATCAGCGAGCTGTGCAAGTCGATGGAAATAGAGCTCCTCGCGGAGTTCGTGGAGACCGAGAGTCAGGCGAGGATGCTGAAAGAGCTCGGGTGCCATATCTTCCAGGGCTGGCTCTACAGCGCCGCGCTCTCGCCCCATGCCTGTGAGGAGGCCATTATCAAGGGTTTCAGGACATATTAAATTACGACCTGTGGCCTTGACACGCGGCGCGCATGTGCGTAGAATCTTCTAAAATCGTGTTGCGTTAATCGCGATAAATAATTTCTCTTATCGAGAGAGGCTGAGGGACTGGCCCTGTGAAGCCCGGCAACCTGCCCACAAGAGGTGTGGTGCCAAAACCTTCGATCCGCGAACCGTGCGGTCGGGTGATAAGAGAGGCAGGAGAACCCAGACCGCCTTCCTCTCGGAGGGCGTTTTTTTTTGTGCTCAGCTTCCTGAGCTTGAGCGAAGTGGTTTTGGCGCGGCACGTAAAACCGAAAACTTAATTATCCTAGTCTACACGGAGGAATGGCAATGGCGGTTGACGACACGCAAGGGACGTTCGAGAAAATCGGGAGCTGCACTGTGGAAAACTTGAAACTCGACTCTGGCAAGGTTATGCCAGATGCCGGGCAAATGTACGCCATGTACGGCGCCCCCGAGCCCGACGGTTCAAACGTGGTTCTCGTCTGTCATGCCATGACTGGTAGCCACCATCTCGCCGGGCCGGACGTCCCAGGACTTCCCAAAGGCTGGATCGAGCCGCTGGTCGGCCTCGGGAAGGCGCTCGACACGAGGCGTCTGTGCGTCATCTGCGTGAATAACCTGTGCAGCCCATACGGCAGTGTCTCCCCTTTGAGCCTAAACTCCGAGACGGGACGCCCTTTGGGGATGGCGTTCCCCGTAATAACGCCGAGGGACGTGGCTCGCGCGCAGAAGCTCGCCCTCGAATCTATAGGGATAAAAAAAATAAGGCTCGTGATGGGCGGATCATTCGGCGGAATGATAGCCCTTGAACACGCCATGAGCTTCCCGGAGGACGTCGAAAACTGCGCCGTCATCGCGGCCCCAGCGAGGCTTTATCCTCAGGCGATAGCGTTCAACGAAGTCCAGAGGAAGGCGATACTCTCCGACCCGGACTGGAAAAACGGCGACTATTACCCTGGGTTCGGGCCGGAGAGGGGGCTCGCGACGGCCCGGATGCTCGCGATGATAACATATCGGAGCGAACAGAGCTTCAGCGGGCGGTGGATGCGCAGCATGACGGACGACAACGCGGATCCGCACGAGTGGGGCTCCAAGTTCAAGGTAGAGTCGTACCTCGACCATCACGGCAGCGAGCTTGTGTCGCGTTTCGACGCGAACTGCTACCTGTATACGACGCGCGCTATGGATCTGCACGACGTTTCCTCCGGCAGAGGCTCTCTCGATGAGGCGTTTTCTCTCCTCAAGGACAGGGGGGTGATGGCCGTCGGAATATCCTCCGATATTCTGTTCCCAAACTGGCAGGTGATGGAAATAGCGCGTCTGGCTGGTAAACGCGGCGCCAAAGCCGATTATGAGGAGATAGACAGTGATAACGGCCACGACGCTTTTTTAATAGACTTCGACCAGATGGACGAGATATTGCGCTTTTTCATGAAGGAGAGGAGAATTTAACAAGAATTGATCACTGCTTTCGCAGCGTTGCCTAAACTTGCTGTGAGCGCGTTATCGTTAGTTAAGGTTCTATATAGAAGGGACTTTAGAACCATTGCACAAAGGTAAAAGATGCTCTAAAATTAGTTCGTAAGGCTTTGGCATCTTACGGGAAAAGAGGTGGTGTCTCGGTGGTCGAGATAGGGTATATGAGGAAGAGAAGGGGCACGTCGCTTGCCGAGATGATCGTGTCGATCTTGGTGCTCGGCGTGGTTCTTCTTGGCGTAATGGCTGGCATTACTATCTCGCAGGGGAGCATGACGTCTAGGGAGCGTGAAAACGCCATGGAGCTTGGTCTCAGGATTCTCGAGGATTACGAGGCAACGCCGCTTGACTCCATAAGGGCCAAGGTTACCCCCGCTAAATTTGGTATTTTTGACGTCGCTTCGGAAATTCATCCGACAACTTACGATCCCGCTCAGATCTCGGCGGACATAAGGCTCGAAATTTCATGGGGCGCATCCGTTGGCGGTAAGAGGACGATTCAGATGAGCAGGGAGGTGAGCGCGAGTGCTTCTCAAAATATCGGCGAGATTCCAAATTAAACGCTTGCGTCCCGCGACGGCGATTCGAGGGCGGTCGAGGCGCGCGGGCTTCAGCCTCATAGAAATTCTGCTCGTCGTGCTGATTATGGGCATAGTGCTCGGCATGACGGGATCCCTGATGGGCGGCTTTTTCAATATGTTCGAGATGAGCGAGGATCAATCCTCCGCGAGGATGCGCGCGGACAACGTCTTCAGCATCCTGAGTATGCCGATTCAAAACGCCGGCATAGGCGTGCCGTCGGAAGATGTCGGCGATTATTTTTTAAAGACGAAGTTCAATGTGCCGGTAAGTAATTGGGAAACCCCGATCGCCATCGACAACAGCCTCGCCTCCAGCGCCGGCACTTTTCCAGTGAGCGTGAGGAGCGGCGACAGGATGCGGATAATATACGTCGTGCCGACCGGCGTCCAGACGACGGCAGCCGTACCCGATTTCAGCACCGCTGCTTCGGGGTATGCGGCTAAAGCTAACATAGAAAACGTGTCGATTGAGTTCTCGTCGCAGATTCCCAGCCGCTCCTCCGGTAAATCGTACTATCTCACGACCTCTGGGGACTCCACGAAGCCGTACATGTCCCGTTACTTCACATTCCCGGGGATGAACATGCTGCCTATGCACGCGGACAGCTATAACGCCTCGACAAAGACCATGATCGCGAGCGGCATGCAGCCGGGTTTCATACCGTCTCCTGACATGATGGGCGCCAACGTCATAAGGGCTTATCACGAGATGCACCTTCTTCGCGCGGCCGTCGCATACGTCGACGACAGCGGGCATTTTGTGCTCATGGACGCGGAGGATAAAGATCCGTCGGTTTTGAACGCGGGAGTTCATATCGCGTTTCCTCCCGCAAGCGACGACCGTTTCTCTGGGATGAGGGTCGACGGTATAAAGGCGATAAACTTTTCACAGGATCCTGAGTGGCGCTTCCTGACGGTGACTGTGCTCGCGGAGGGGGACTCCGCAAGCTCGAACAACGCGGCGCAACAAACGAGAGTGATCGACGCGTGGGCGGATTTGACGGGCGAAACCATCGCTCTTGTGCCCGGCGTTCATTATGAATTGCTTTCGATGACGTATCGCACTCGCAATTTGCAGAATTAGCAGGATATACGGAGGACACTATGCGGATGATTTCAATGGGAAAATATCTTAGGGGACGAAGGCCGGCGTTTTCGCTGATAGCCGTGCTGGTATTGGCGATGATTGGCCTGGCGCTTGTAGGGGGCGTCATGTATTCATTCGGCTCGTTCAGCGCCTCTTCGAGGTCGGCTTCGTCGCGCACTATGGAGTATAACCTCGTGCAGGAGGGCGTCGAGCGCGGCAAGGCCACGCTCAAGGAAATTATGACTAAAACCGGCAGAACTCAGGCGGTTCATTACAACAAAGGCATCACCACCATAAATGACTGCATGAACCTTCTGATATATGACGAGACTGCTAGCGCCACCATGGGACACGTGGTCGTTGATCAGTCTGTGAAGGCAAACGGGCTCAACGGCGTGCTGAACGTCTATATTTTTGACATGGAGTATAATCCTGCCGCAGTCGACGGCAGCTTGAGCGATGCTCAAAAAGCCGCGCTCAATCTGCCCCCCGCATCGTCGATCAATGGAGGGTCGTCTCTAGGGCTGTCCGATCACACCACCCTGGATCCGGACGATCCAGCCACAGCGACCACGGTTGTTTCCAGCACGAACGCGGGCGTTTATCTGGTGAGGGCGGTATTCGAAAAAATGGATGACAGAGGCGATAGGACTGGAGAGCGCAGGACGATAGAGACTGCGGTGCTTCAGGCTACTCAGTGATATTGATCTGGAGGATAAGTTTCAATGACTGTTAAAAAGAATATTTTCTGCCTTTTTGTAGCGATTATCGCGGTCTCGGCGATGCTTGCGGCTGCGTCGGCATTTGCCTGCGACGACTGCGACGAGCCAGGTTTAGTCGACGGCGATGACGCGTACGAGCATTCGCGCCGCGAAGGGCGAGACCCTATAGAGGGTTTTTGGGGTATCTACATAGATTGGCATCCGGACGCCGGCGTATCGAAGTCGTTCAGGCTGGCCATAGTCGAAAACACATATGATCTATACCCGGAGGCGGATTACGTCGGGGTGGCGACCTGCGATCGTCCTGGCTGCAAAAAGGGAGAGATCAAACTTCTCCTCACAAAAACCGATGTGGCGAACGAGTTTCTGGCGACGCTTCTGACAGAGAAAGGCGGAGCAAAAGGCATAGCGGTTCTCGTCGGCGCGGATGACGGCCGCCCTGAGAGCGCGCTTGACCTGCGCGAAGTGAAATACGACGGTAAAGTCATGGCACATTGGATGCTTCGCATAAACGGCGGTTGAGAAAGGTCGATTTATCGACAGAGGCCTGAGGGTAAACAGCTTGAACGATCAGACGACTATGTTGCCCATGTTGCGGGGCTGTGCGGACAATACCGCGCAGCCCTGTTTTGGTGGTGCGCCTGTATTAATTTCCCGATTACGTCGCCGTGCTCTATCTTTTGTCGTAATTATGGCGCTAATGCCGTTATAATAAGGGAAAAGGCGGTTTAATATATTTAGGAGGGGTTGTGGATATGGTCAATCTGCCAATAAGCACTGTAATATCCAACCTGCGCTCGTCGATCGGCGAGTTGCGTGATGGTCTTTGACCTGCCTGGGCTGCAATCAAAAACGGAGAGCCTGACGGCTAGGAGCATCGAACCTGGTTTTTGGGAGGGCGAAGACGCGAGGGAAGTCTCGCGCGAGCTTGCTGTGACGCAGTCGCGGCTTGACAAATGGCGCGAGGTGGCGGGCGAGTTCGAGGAGCTTGGGGTGCTTGGCGAAATGTTGGCCGAGGCTGATGATCAGGAGCTGGCCGATGAGTTTTATTCGAGGGCGCACGCTCTCGGCAGGAGGATTGAGGCTGACAAGATTTTTGTTCTGCTCGACGAGGAACACGACATATCGCCGGCAATCGTCACAGCTCACGCCGGGGCTGGCGGGCTCGACTCGCAGGACTGGTGCGAGATGCTTTACAGAATGTACCTCCGCTGGGCGGAGGCCAGAGATTTCGACGTAAGGATACTGGACGAGCTTCGGGATCAGGAGGCCGGCATAAAAAGCGTGACGTTCGAGGTGAAGGGCGACTTTGCCTACGGTTACCTCAAGGGCGAGCAAGGCGTGCATCGTCTCGTGCGCATATCGCCGTTTGACTCGGCAAAACGCCGTCACACGAGTTTCGCGTCCATTGAAGTATTGCCGGTGCTGCCAGACAGCGTCGAGGTGGAGATTCGCCCCGAGGATCTGAAGATGGATACATTCCGCTCCAGCGGCGCGGGCGGGCAGCACGTCAACATGACCGACTCGGCAGTAAGGATAACGCACATCCCGAGCGGTATAATAGTGAGCTGCCAGGTGGAGCGCTCACAGCACATGAACAGGGCGACCGCGATGCAGGTGCTTCGCTCGAAGCTCTTCGACCGCGCGTTGCGCGAGCGCCGCGAGCGGCTGGAGACTCTGCAAGGAGAGAAGCGCGTCATCGCGTGGGGCAGCCAGATACGCTCCTACACGCTCCAGCCCTTCCAGCTCATCAAGGATCACAGGTCGGGTTGTGAAGCCGGAAACGTAAACGCCGTCTTAGACGGAGATCTGGACGCGCTTATAATGGCCTACCTGCGCTTCGCCAAAACTGGTCAGACCTGCGGTTCTTCGGGCGCAGAGTATATAGAGGAGGGGTAATATTGGCAAGGGATTTTTTTCTATCAGGGAGGCCATCGACGATAGGTCGCGTAGAGCTGGGCAATGAGCTGGCTTTTTTAAAGACATGTCTCCTCTTGACGCTTTTGTGCTCGTTTTTCTTTTTTTCAGGGCGGCTCGACGCGGCAGAGAAGTTCAAGCCGTTTGTCCCGACCGACCCCATAATGCCCCTCTCCGAACTGAAGCCAGGCATGAAAGGGGAGTGCCGTACCGTCATCCAAGGCGCTAAAATAATCTCGTTCCCGGTAGAAATTGTCGACATAGTGCCGCGCGGCGGCGTTCCAAAACATCTGATAATGATAAAGGCGAGCGGCAAGGTCATAGATGGGACAGGCGGTATAGCGTCCGGAATGAGCGGCTCTCCGATGTACATTAACGGGAAGCTCGTTGGAGCTATCGGCTACTCGTGGAGTTTCAGCAAGCATGACGTAGGGCTTGTCACGCCCATCGAGGATATGATCGAGGTATGGAACTACCCAGAGAGAGTGCCGTCCTTCGCCCCGGCGCCTACTGTCCCGGAGAAGCCTATAAACCGCGACAAGCGGATCCCTGCGTCCAGCGACTTCGATGAGCTGCTGAAACGGTATGTTTCCTCGGACGTCATTGACTCTGGCGAGACGCAGCAGGCCGATGACGAGGTTTCCACGGACGACCTTTCTCTGGATGAGCCGGTAACATCGGACGACCTTGCCGGTTATATATATGTGGATGGCATCTCGGAGCGCATGGCAGAAGGAGTTGGGGAGATTCTCGGCCGCAAGGTGCTGCCTTTCGGCGGAGGTTTGGATGAGCGCGGGTCGAAAAAAGTCAGGTTCGACGCGAAGCTCGAGCCCGGAATGGCGGTCGGCGCCGCTCTTGCGTGGGGGGACGTGGAGATCAGCGCTATCGGAACCTTGACCGCCCTTGACAAGGACGGCAGGTTTCTGGCGTTCGCGCACCCGTTCGTCAACTCCGGCACGACGTCCGCCGTTTTGATGGACGCGTGGATATCGAGCGTCATACCTGGTATGGACAGTCCGTTCAAGTACGGCTTCACCGGGGATATTACCGGGATAATAACGCAGGACAGGCCGCAGGGGATCGGCGGTCGGGTCGGCCTTTTCGCGCCGGCGGCGAGCTGCACTGTAAACCTGCTTGACGTTGACGCCGGTCGTTCCTTCCAGAGGCGCTTCCAGATGGTTCAGGACAAGTTTCACTTCTCCGAGATAGCGTCGTACGCTGTTGTCGGCCTCGTGGAGAACCTTTGGGGCCGCTCCGGGGCCGGCTCGGCCAAGATAACGGCGACTTTCGGCGGTGGCGCGCTTCCGAACGGCTGGAAGAGAACGAACATCTTCGTCTCCGAGAAGGATGTCGCGAAGGAGATGCTTCAGGAGTTTACGCTTCTGACGCAGATATTCGCGGTGAACCAGTTTCAGGAGCTGCGGCCATTTGGGATCGATGTCTCCGTTGAGGTGACGCAGGATCCGAGGGTCATATACGTCGAGGACGTCGTGGTTTCGAAAGGCCCGTTCCGCCCTGGCGATACTGTATCGTTCGACATAACCCTGCGTCCATGGCGGAAAGCGCCGTTCGTGCGGACATATTCACTCGTGATCCCAGAAAACGTGTCCGGCATCTGCCAGCTATTGGTGCGCGGAGGCGGCATCGCCGAGGAGGGCGCCGAATATCTCGAAGAGGGATGGCGAAGCATCAGCAGTCTGCCTATCCTGCTTCACGAGATAGACGCTAAGGAGTCGAACGACCAGATAGTGCTGGAGATCAGGGGGCAGGAGACGCTCGAGAACCAGATAAAAAAAGCGCGAAACTCCGAACCGGAGGATCTCATGAACGACAAGCTGAAGAGCGAGATAAGGTCTGAGAAGATGAAAAAGGGCTCGATGCGGGTCATTCGCACGAACTACTATGTGGACGGATTGATCCATAAGCTCATCAAAATCGACGGAGGCTCGTCCGACCTCGACGATGAAGATGATGAAACCGGAGACGAAGAACCCAGCGAGTCCGACGGGGACGGGGATGAGGATTCGGATGAGACAAGCGCCCCGTCGGATGAATTGGCTGGTTGATCGGTTCTAAGGAAACGCCGGTCTCTTGTCACTGTGACATTTTGCCGGCATAGAATGCTGTGGCAGACTGGATTTCAATCTTCACCCTTTAGGCTTCTCTTAAGGATAAATCAGCCTTTCGTTAAGCGAGGGCTGGTTTTTTATGACTGTTCCCGGCACGCGCCTGGAACAGTCAGGAAGTTCCGCATTATGACGTCGCCGCCATCTGTGAGGATCGACTCCGGGTGAAATTGCACGCCGTAGACGTCGTGATCCCTGTGCTTGACCCCCATGACCTCGCCGGACTCGTCCTCTGCGATGATCACGAGTTCGTCGGGGATAGTCTCGCGTTTGGCGGCGAGAGAGTGATAGCGTGCCGCGCCGATAATACCAGGCAGGCCGCGAAACAGCGGGACTCCGTCCACAAGCCGCACAGGGCTTTTTTTGCCGTGAATGAGACGGGAGGCGTATGTGACCTCAGCGCCGAACGTCTCGCATATCGCCTGATGCCCTATGCAGACGCCAAGCAGCGGCGTCGTTGGCGCGAACTTCGCTATCACCTTCTCGCAGACGCCGGCGTCCCTGGGTTTCCCTGGGCCAGGCGAGATTATTATGTGCGACGGGCAAAGCCGCCCTATTTCATCCACGTCGAGTTCGTCGTTCCTTATCACCTTTATGTCCGGGTTTATCGCCCCGGCCAGTTGGAAAAGGTTGTAGGTGAAGCTGTCGTAGTTGTCAATCAGCAATATCATATCCCCGCCCCCTCATAATTCCTTTAGGGCGTCGATCATGGCGCCGGCCTTGCTCATACACTCGTCATATTCTTTGTCAGGCACACTGTCGGCCACTATGCCGGCGCCTGCCTGCACGTGGACGCGCCCGTCCTTCATGACGGCCATTCTTATTCCGATGCACAGATCCATGTTCCCGGCGAAGTCGACGTAACCCACAGCTCCGCCGTAGACGCCGCGTTTCGCCCCCTCCAGGTCGTCTATGATCTCACAGGCCCGTTTTTTCGGCGCTCCGGAGAGAGTTCCGGCCGGCAGCACGGACGCCATCACGTCCAGCGCGCCGTAACCGGGAGCGATCTTCCCTGTGACCTTCGAGGCTATGTGGCAGACGCGGCTCAGTTTTTTAACGCTCCTGTACTCCTCTACTTTTACGCTTCCAAATTGGCAAATCCTGCCGAGGTCGTTGCGCCCGAGGTCTACGAGCATATCGTGCTCGGCCAGCTCTTTTTCGTCGTGAAGCAGCTTATCGATCAGCGCGTTGGTCTCGGCTTCGTCATCTGTTCTCTTGCACGTCCCGGCGAGCGGGTACGTGGATACGAGACCGTCCTTGAGGGAGACGAGCGTCTCCGGGGACGCGCCGGCTATTTGCAGGTCGTCGAACCGGAGGTGGAACATATAAGCGGACGGGTTTGTCGTCCGCAGCGTCCTGTAGGGTTGGAGCAGATCCCCGTCGTATGCCGAGCTGAAACGTACTGATGGCACGCACTGGAAGATATCGCCCTCGAAAATATGATGTTTCGCTTTTCTCACGGCCTCGCAGAACTCCGCGCGCGTGAATGACGGCTCGAAGTCCGGCGTCTGTCGACGAAGGGCCGGACGCCGCGGCGTCTCCGAGAGGACGAGTCGCTCCATATCCTTCAGCGCCTCGACGCCTTCGATATAACGGCGTTCGAGGTCGTCCGTCTCCACGTTCACGATCAGGAATATCTTTTGCCTGAAGTGGTCGAACGCTATGACTTTGTCGAACAGCATCAGCCTGAAGTCTTCGAAGCCGACAGGGTCGTTCTCCGTAAGCTTCAGCGTCGGTTCGATATGCCTGATGTACTCATACGCGAAGTATCCGACAAACCCTCCCGTGAAGGGAGGCATGTTCTCCATGCGCGGGCTTCTGTAGGCGGAGGCGAATTCCTTGAGAATGGCGTGGGGGTTGCCCTCCCGAGTCTGTTCGCTTCTGCCGCGCTTGACGGTCACAATGTTTCCTCTCCCCGATATCTCCATAAGCGGGTCGCTTCCAAGGAATGTGTAACGTCCCCAACTTTCGCCGCTCGCCGCGCTCTCCAGAATATAAGCCTCCCTGCCCGACTCCAGCAGAGCCCTGAAGAGCTCCACGGGCGTCTTCAGGTCGGCGAACAACTCCATAGCGAGCGGGACGAGAGTGTTGCCTCGCGCGTGTACCCTTGCTTCCTCCAGCGTTGGCTCGATCACACAAAATCCTCCTTCACGAGGACGGATGGTTATAAAACAACAAAAAACCCGCCCTCGATATTTTCTGTCAAGGACGGGTTAAATTCCCGCGGTACCACCTTGATTCACGAGCTCACGCCCGTGCTCTCATTCCGGGATACCGTCATATCCCTCGCAACTGACGTATGCGCTACGTCGCAGAATACTCGGGGCGTTTTGCGAATTTTCGCTACCCACCCCTTTGACTGCGCCCTCGGCGGTCCATTTGATGCGCTGCTTGGCGCCGGTTCTCATCGACCCCGGCTCTCTGTAGCCGCTCGCCGCATCTTTATCTCCGCGTCAACGGTTTAGTTCAAATCAAATCACGAAGTATAATACCCGATCCAGGATATTTGTCAACGCTTTGAAGAAGACATCAAAAACAAAAACCTCAAAAATCAATCCTGATGACATATCATCAGAGAAACGGCATCCAGCGACGATCAATAGTCTCAGGTAAAAGGCGCTGGGCGTCCTCTCGCTATCAGTCCGCGAAAAAAATAATCCAGAAGGATCCGCTGTATCCTATTATGATCGCGAGGCAGACGGCGGCTGATAGCATGTCCTTTGCGCGCCTAATCTCCTCTCGGTATGTGGAGCCCAAGACGAGATCCATAAATATTTCCATTGCTGAATTGACTAGTTCGAGGGTGATGGGCAGGAGGCACGCCAGGAAGACGAGGAATACCTGCGGCACGTCGCAGCCGAGCGCAATAGAGGCGGCAACGGTTGCCGCGAGCGCGACCGTCTCCTGCATGATGGCTCTTTCCTTCAGCAGCGCTACCCGGAAACCGTTGAGCGAGTTAAGGGTTTTGCGAAATATGCCGCTGTTTTTCCAGTCATTAGTTGCCAGGGTGTGAACCTCCTCTGTTATGCCGATTGCGCGTGCCTCGTCATTCCACGTGCTCCATCGAATGTACCGCTAGCGAGTGAAATTCGTCCGAGACGCAGTCGCAGTCGACTCCGTATTTGTTTTTTTCGTTTTCCATTATTTTGCTTATTCTTGCCTCGTCCCTGCGGATTGCGGGGGAGTCTCCTATGGCGCGCGCGACAAATTCGATTGCGTCCCGCGCCATCTGATAACTCTCTCGCGAGTTGGCAAGGCGGTAGTACACCCATTTACCCTCCTTTTTAGCTTCGATAAGCCTGGCCTGTTTCAGCACCGAAAGATGTTTCGACGTCGTGGATGGGGAGAGATCCAGAAAAGCTGTAATCTGGCAGACACAGAACTCGCGTCCGCGCAGCGCCATGAGTATCCGCACCCTGTTCTCGTCCGACAGGGCCCTCGTTATGCTCATAAAATTCATGAAAGGCATGAAACCGCTCCTTTTGCCAGCGCGCTCATCAGGGTAAAGTATTTCGCGTAAACCTTGCGCGCGCATTTTTTTTGCATTCAGAGTATATCGCATAACGTTCTTTTTTTAAACAAAAAAGAGACTGACAATGGTCAGCCTCTCAGGACGTCACTGGCACAAAAAGCTTTTTGTTTTGCGAACATGAGTTCCTATTCTTCCTCGGACGCGATCTTGAGCACCTTTCTGCCGCGATAGTAGCCGCAGTTGCCGCACGCGCGATAAGTCTGCACGCTTTCGCCGCACCTCGGGCACGTCGTAAACTGCGGCGCTCTGAGCGCGCCGATGAACTTCGCCTTGCGGTTGTGCGTCCTGGCATGTGAGATTCTTCTCTTCGGGGTCGCCATGATTTTCCCTCCCTTGCTCTTTACGTCGATTTCAAATAATTGATAGCTGACTAAAGGTTAACGTCTCGAAGGGCCGCGAAGCGCGGATCCGTGTAGTCCTCCCGACATTCGCAGCCGCCCTCGTTCCTGTCGCGCCCACAAACCGAACAGAGCCCGAGGCAGCTCTCGGAGCAGAGTGTCCGTTCCGGCAGGTTAAGCAGCAGAACCTCCCAGACGTACTGACTCATGTCAAGCTCCAACTGGAAAACATCGATGGCAATCACGTCCACGTCGCCATCGTCCGAGTTAAAGCCATCCCCAGGCTCGTCTGGCTCTTCACTCTCATGCGAGTCCTTCGATGGGCACAGTGTAAAAAGATACCTCAAACTCCCAATAATTGCAAGTCCTGTTTCGCGCAGACAACGAGAGCAGGGGACGGAAAACTCCGCTCGAACCGTCAAACGAACGAGTATCCTCTCGCCGGTGAACGCTGCCTCAACGTCTGCCGAAAGCGGTCCACGCGGCGTGTAGTCCTGTCCCCAATGCTCAATTGGCATTTCGAGCGGCAGCTCGAAGGACTCCAGATATGGCGAGGCGTTTTTAGGTATTCGCGAAACAAGAAACCCACATTTCCATTCTTCAGGGGGTTTTCTTAATGTCTTTTTCGTCTTCAGCTTATTTATCACATTTGTTACCTCTTCGCAAATAGATGTCGTGACCGCGTCGGCCAAGGTTTTAATCTTTACCCTCGCGTCGTTTATCCCGCGAGCTTCCGCGTGTCGCGGGCGATCATCAGCTCCTCGTTTGTCGGGACGACCAAAATCTTGACTTTCGAGTCGGCCGCGCTGATGATAGCCTCCTTGCCGCGAAACCCATTGTTCTTGGAGTCGTCGAGTTTCACGCCCATAAATTCCAGTCCTTCGACAGCGCCCTTTCTTGTGCGGTCGCTGTTCTCTCCGATACCTGCCGTGAAAACTATCGCGTCCACTCCGCTCATAACCGCAGCGTAGGCGGCTATGTATTTCCTTATCGTCGTGTAGAGTATCTCGTTCGCGAGTTTCGCCCGCTCGTTCCCCTTGTCAGCCGCTTCCTCGATGTCTCGCAGGTCGCTCGAAATGCCGGAGACCCCAAGAAGGCCGCTCTGCTTGTGCAGGATATCGCTTACCTTGCCGAGATCCTTCTCCTTCTCGGCGAGATAGAGGATCACGGAAGCGTCGACATCACCGCAGCGAGTGCCCATAAGAATGCCGGGAGTCGTGCCCATGCCGAGGCTGCAATCGACGCTCTTGCCGCAGTCGACTGCAGCGAGGGAACTGCCGTTGCCGAGGTGGCACGTGATGATCCTGAGGGACTCGACCGACTTGCCGAGTATCTCGGCGGCCCGGGCAGATACGAACGCGTGGCTCGTGCCGTGAAACGCGTAGCGCCGGACTTTATCTTTCTCGTAATACTCGTAAGGTATGCCGTAGATGAAGGCCTTTGGCGGCATCGTCTGGTGGAAGGCCGTGTCGAAGACCGCAACGCCGGGGACGCCTGGCAGGGCTTTCTGCATGGCGCGGATGCCCATGAGATTGGCCGGGTTGTGGAGCGGGGCGAGCGAGATGCAGTCCTCGATGTCCTTTATGACGGAGTCCGTCACGAGGGCCGACTTGTCGTTTTTCTCCCCTCCGTGCACTATGCGATGCCCTACGGCCGTTATCTCGTCCAAGTTTTTCAGGACGCCTGTCTCCGGGCCGGTGAGCAGGTCGAGCACTATCTTTATGGCGGCGGTGTGGTCTGGTATGTCCGTCTCGCGCGCTACGGAATCTGCGCCCTTGCTGTGTTTGACGCGAGAGCCCGCGATGCCTATACGCTCCACGAGCCCTTTTGCCAGAACGACCTCGCCGTTCATGTCGAACAACTGATATTTGAGTGATGAGCTGCCGCAGTTTAGAACAAGAATTTTCATCTACACACGAACCTCCTTGACTTGCTTGACTTGCTTGACCTGTTCGCCCCCGAGGCATAATCTATGCGCAGGGGGTGGACGGATTGAACGCAGTGGGAATTATAGCCGAATATAACCCTCTTCACAGAGGACACTTATATCATATCAGGAAATCGCGTTGTCGTGACGCCTCTGTCCCTATTGTAGCCGTAATTTCGTCAAATTTTGTCCAGCGCGGCGAGCCGGCTCTCGTCAGCAAAGGCCTAAGGGCCGAGATGGCCCTCGCCTGCGGCGTTGATCTGGCGCTCGAACTGCCAGTGGTTTTTTCGTCGCACAACGCCGGGGTTTTTGCCGACGCCGCTGTGGACATAATCGCGGCCACGGGGCAGGTCTCCAGCCTTTCCTTCGGCATGGAGACGCCGTACGTCGGGATGGCGAACGACTTAGCCGACATTTTGAACGACGAGCCGAGGCGCTTCCGGGTTGCCCTGAAAAAAAACCTGGGCGCCGGGTTTTCCTTCGTGCAGGCGAGAAGCATGGCGCTTGACGATATCGTCCCTGGCAGCCTCGAACTGCTGAAGCGCCCGAACAACAACCTCGCGCTCGCGTACGTCAAGCGTATACGCGAAAAAAACTACGACATAGAACCGCGAGCCGTCGAACGTCTCGGTTCGGGGTTCCATGAAACCGCCGTTTCCTTCGCCGACGCGAGCGCAACAGCGATACGGGCGCTAGTCTTCGAGGGGAGGTTTGAGGAGGCGTATTCCTTTATGCCGGACGAAAGCGTCCGTCTTCTGCGTCGCGCCGCCGAAGCCGGGCGTCTCACGAACGACCGAGACCGCCTCTGGCGCGCGGTGAAGCAGGCGATAATCAGGTGCGGCACGGATGGGCTTCTCGGTATATCCGAGATGGGCGAGGGCCTCGAAAACAGGATGTTCGGCGTCGCAATGAGGTCGGACTCGTTCGACTCATTTGTAGACGCCTGTGCCACGCGCAGATACACAAAAGGGCGTATACAGCGCCACTGCGCGCACCTCCTGATAAACCTGGGGCACGAGGACAGCAGGGAGTTTCAAAAACGCGGCCCGGCTTACATCCGAGTCCTTGGGGCTACCACGGCAGGCAGGCGGCTCCTGGCCGATATGCGCGAAAAGGCGACCCTCCCGGTGATAACGAGGACGTCCGCCCCAAAAAGTGCGAAGAGGGGAGATCCGGGCGTCGCAACGGCCGCGAAAATCATGGCGTTCGAGCACAGAGCCACAGAAATATGGGAGACGCTTGCCGAAAAACCCGAGCTGAGAAGCGAGGCGAGATTAATTCCACTGATGCCAGACTGAACTGAAGATTGCCCGAGTGTTCATGCGAGGCGGATTTCGATATATGTTCGATAATATGCTAGAATCCTCTATAGGAGTGGGGGTGTTTCGGTAGTGCTTGGTATTTATGTCTTTTTTGCGATAGCATATACTACGCTTTATTTTTTCGGATACGCGTTAAAGTTTCTTTTGTTAAATGACGATCTGAAAAAATACGATCTTTATATCACGCCATGGCTCGGCATAGGCCTCGTTATTCTCGTCCTGTACCCGCTGAGTCTGTTGGGTTTTCCGGCGAAGCAGGTAACTATTTATTTTTTTGCGGCCGTCCTGCTGCTGAACGTCGCGGTTTTTTTGAAATATAAGGAGACCGCTATCTTCGCTAAGAGCGACCTCATATTGATAATTATCCTTGGTTTTACAGTAGCGACGATATACGGCTCGGTACTCGCCGCGCGCGGATTCGAGTACTACGGAGTCGCCTTAAACTCGGATTTCGGGGTGTATCTCGACGTCGCCAAAACGTTCATGGAGTCCTCGGCGAAGAGCCTATTGAGCGCGCCGGCAGGAGTTCCCGGATTAACTCTCCTTAAATTTACGGTTTATCACCAGTTGCGGGGCTGCATATTGCTGCTGCCATTCTTCGCGAGCTTGTTCAATCTTGAAATGCCGCAAATGTTTTATTCGTTGCTGGCGTTCTGTTTGTTTTTGACAATTATCAACTTCAGACTGTTCCTGAAAGACGCGAAGCGTTTATTGGCTGCCTGCCTTGTACTGGGGATATTGTGTTTCAACACGTTCTATCAGTGGCTGGTTTTCTGGTGTTTCTGGGGACAACTGCTTTCGATAGGCCTCGTCCTTCTTATTTTTTATGTGACGTTTTACCTGTCTGTGACCGATCGGTTGGACTACAGGACCGACATGCTGCTTGTCTTCCTTCTGACTGTGAATAACGTTAGCTATATAGAGTCGCTGGCCTATCCGCTGATTCCGATTCTTGCGTTTGCGCTTTTCTCATGTTTTCGCGGGGGAGCGGGAAAGTATTTTTTGAAAAACTCGATGCTCGTTGTTTTCTCATACTCCGCGTTGAATATCGCGATTATAATAGAATTTTTCAGACTCTTTTTCCTGCTTTCTTCAAACAATGTGGCATGGAATATGCACATGGCCACGTTGTTCGACGTAACTGGGCTGTTCGGCGCTTTTGCGGGCTCAACAAACAATATTGTCATAATAGCGGTGAACTGTGCCCTGCTGTTCGTTTTGGCGCGCCAATTTGAAAAAGAGCGATTTTCTTCGTTTTTATCGGTAACCAGCGGCGCTTTTTTCGCCTTATATATTTTTTTCTGCTTCCTTTATTTCAGAGACGGGAGCGAATCCACGTACAAAGCGTATAAATCAGCGGTTTCCCTGTCATTTGTCGTCATAATCGTATTTTTGAGGTTTGCGGAGGAGAGGCTAAACGTCTTTTTCGACGCGTTACGAGTGAGCTTCGCGGGGGATTTCGCTAAACGCCGTCTCGGTGAATTTCCGTGGAAAAAGAGCGCTTGGGCGCTCGTCTTTTTTTGCTTTTTTTCGCTCAATGTGACTGCCACGTACAGTTACTATCTGAAGCCTTTGATCACTTACGGTTTATCAGGCGTGGGAGACAGGCACGACATTTTGCGGGCGTTTGTAGAAAGTCCGCAATATGCGGACGCCGATTTTATTCTGGATGTATCCGATAGTCTGGCTCTGGCTCTCGCCTTGTATCATATGCCGCGGGGCAGGAGTTACGCGTTTAACTATAAAGCTTACCCATCGCGAAACATGAAGAATTCGTTTCGGCCTGGCGATATATACGTGACGGACGGCGAAAACAGGAATATATATGACATAAACGCGGATTTGTTGTTTAAAAACGACGTTTATAGAGTTTACGCACTGGAGAAAGAGAGCCTCTTAATGTATGATTTTTCCGGTCTTGCGTTGGATGTGAATATAATCCGCCCTTCGGGGAAAATCGTGAATATAAGAAAACTTCTAGGAAACGAGGCGAACTTTGAATTCATATCTCTTCCGGAGAGGGTCGTTGATTTTCACGTGACGTTTTACAATGCGTCGGAGCCGCCCGCTCTGATAGTGGCGAAGGCGTACTTGAACGAGAAGTTGGTCAGGACGTTTGCGATACGGGGCGATAATACCTCGATAGCCCTGGGCGGCATTTCGCTGAGAGAGGGGCGCAATCGTATCTCTTTCGTTTTTGACGGGGACATCTCGAAAATGTCGGTCGCCGACTTGAATTTTTCAGAGGAAGCGATAGACGGCGGACAACACTGAAATGGCGCGGGATGGTCTGGTAATGCGAGACGTCTCTATATTCCAATTTGGAGTCGAAGATACTTTTATTGACTTGGAATAGAGATGAGCGCTATGAAACCGCCGGAACAGCGCCGGATCCAAAGCGTCACATCTCCATAAATCGGCGTTTCCTCAGCCGATCAGCTTGTAATACCCGAGCCTCTCTTTACATTCGTCGCGCCCCAGCAACTCGGCGACCTCGAAGACGCCTGGGCTCACCTTCCTGCCGGTCAGTGCCCATCTCAGAGGAAGCGCCACTTCCTTCAGCGCGATCCCGTTCTCTTCGCACCATTTTCTGGCGAACGCCTCCATCTCGCCGGCGGTCCATTCCGGGATGGACGTCAGCTCCCTGTAAAAAACGCAAAGGAGCGGTCTGCGATCCTGGGCAATGTCGCTCGCGTCGTAGCGTTCCTTCACGGGGGAAAAATCGACGAAGTAGTCGCTGTACTCCGCTAACTCCTTTGTCGTTTGCCCTCTGCCTCCCATGAGTGAGAGCGCGTCCTCAAGATATTTCGCCGAGTGATCCCGAGGACAGAGCCCGAGTTCCGTCCAGAACGGCTCGACGATATGCCGTTTCAGGGCTGGATTCATGACCTTCAGGTGCTCCTGGTTGACGTAGTTTAGCTTGTCGACGTCGAGGACGGCGGGTTTTTTCGTGACTTTCGAGAGTTCGAATAAATCCGTTGCCGTCGTCCTGTCGAATATCTCTACGCCGCCGCCCGGCGACCAGCCGAGGAGCGCGAGGAAGTTGAATACCGAGTCTGGGAGGTAGCCCATGTCGCTGTACTCGAAGACGCTCGTCGCGCCGTGCCGCTTGGAGAGCTTTTTTTTGTCCTTGCCGAGTATCATGGGCAGGTGCGCGAACCTCGGCGGCGTCCACCCAAGCGCGCTATACAGCAACATCTGCTTCGGGGTGTTCGCTATGTGATCCTCGCCCCGGATGACCCAGTTTATATCCATGGCGTGGTCGTCGATCACTACAGCGTAGTTGTACGTCGGCATCCCGTCGCTTTTGATTATTACGATGTCCTTGACCGTCCCGTCGGGGGTCACCGACGATTTTTCGCTGCGGATTTTTATCTCCCCGTATATCGCGTCGTCCAGCAGGAGGTCGAGGCCTTCTCGTATCCTGAATAAAACGGCGCCGTTCTCCCTGTAAGCCAGACCGCCGTCCAGCAGTTCGTCCGCGTACTTCCTGTACAGCTCCATGCGCTCGGACTGCCTGTATGGCCCAAATCCGCCCCCCTTGTCCGGGCCTTCGTCCCAGTCGAGGCCGAGCCAGCGGAGGCCGTCCATTATCGTTTGTTCGTACTCGGCCGTGGATCTTTCGGCGTCCGTGTCCTCGACTCGCAGTATGAAAACCCCTCCGTTGTGTCTGGCCCAGAGCCAGTTGAAGAGAGCCGTATGGGCGCCGCCTATATGGAGCGCCCCTGTCGGGCTTGGCGCGAAGCGCGCCCTGACGTTTCCGTTCCTCGACATATTCGCAGAACCTCCTTAAAAATTAAAAAGCCCACGCTGAGCGCGTTTTGTCCGCCCGGCGATTTTTCGGCGCTCGATAGTTTTACTATTTTCCTCCGCTGGAATAAGGTATATTTTCCGAAAATACGCCGCTTGCGTCTATAATAAAACGTCGGGCTTGATTATACAACAATGGAGGTCGGGCAGTGGAAGACGATAAAACAAAGAATTTTCTGTTGATAGACGGGCATGGGCTGGCGTTCCGCGGCTTTTACGCCCTGCCGGAGATGAACGCGCCGGACGGGACTCCGACAAACGCGGTGCTCGGCTTCATGAACATGCTGCTGAAGGTCATGGACGAGTGGATGCCAGACGGGATCGGGCTTTTCTTCGATCCCAAGGGCCCTACGGCGAGGGACGCCATGTACGCGGCGTATAAGGGGGGGCGACGCCCGACTCCGGATGAGTTCAAGATCCAACTGCCCTTGATACTGGATCTGTGCCGTCTGTTGGGATACCCGGTCTTCGTGGAGGACGGGGTCGAAGCTGATGATCTAATTGCGTCGACGGCGATGGCCGCCGCCCGCGACGGACTGGACGTGATAATTCTCTCAGCGGACAAGGATCTGCTCCAGCTCCTGCGCGGCGGCATTATGATGGCTCGCCCCACGAAAGGCGTCAGCGAGTTCAAGCTGTACGACGAAAAAAACTTCATGGAGGAATACGGTTTTCCGCCAAAGGCGATGACAGACTATCTCGCCCTTGTCGGCGACGCCGTTGACAACATCCCAGGCGTGCCAGGGATAGGGGACAAGACGGCGCGATCGCTCTTGGCGGCCCACGGTTCGCTCGACGCGCTATACGCCTCGCTCGACTCCCTTCCGGATCGCCAGAGGAAAAAACTCGAGCTCGGCAGGAAGTCGGCGTATATGAGCTACGGGCTGGTGACTCCGCAGGAAGTCGACGCCGTGCCGCACGACCGTCTTCACAGAAGCAGGCCTGACACAAAAGCCGCTCGGGAGCTCTGCGACAGGCTCGGTTTGAAGCGTCTCGTCTCGCGTCTTAATTTAGGTGACAGAAATTTCCAGATCGAACGAGGCGCGTCTCAAGGTTCTCCCGACGTTCGCGTTGGGAGCGCTTTCGACCTCGGCGATCCGACCTCTGTTCAAAAAGTATTTCTCCAAAAAAACATCGTCCTCGCGTCTTGCCCCGACACAGCGACGACTGAAGGCGGCGAGTGGGCCGAGCTCGGCAGCGGAGACGCGGAACTCTTGCGGAGCTGGCTGGCCTCCCCACATGATAAAAAACTGATTCTTGCCGATTACGGCAGTTGGTGCGAAAAATTTCCGTTTCTGGCGGATGCGCCCGAGGTCGTGAGGGATGTCGAGCTTGCGCATTATTTTCTGCACCCGGACGCGAAGGATCACTCGCTCGCGTCCGCCATCGGCGAAAATCCAGGGAGAGGAGCGGAGCAGGCCGCGAAGATCCTGGCACAGTGGAGCTGCATGTCCAGCGACGCGAGGGTGGAGGATATGGAGCGCGTCATGGCTGAGATTGACGCGCCACTCGTTCCAGTGCTCAAGGCGCTCGAGAACAGGGGGTTTTATGTAGAGCTTCCTGCGTTGTGGGAGCTTGACGATGAGCTCTCGGGCTATATATCCCGTATGGAAAGAGATATATGGGACGCCGCGGGAGGCGAGATAAACCTGAACTCGCCGAAGCAGGTCGGCGAGTTGCTTTTCGAAAAACTGCGTCTGCCCGCGATAAAAAAGACAAAGACGGGCTTCTCGACGGACGTCGGGGTGCTGGAGGAGCTGGCGCGCCTTCCGGAGCCTTTGTGCGACATACCTTCGAGGATGATTGACTTTCGCGAGTGTTCGAAGATGTCCTCCGGTTTCGTCCAGCCCTTCATGAAGTACGCTGAGTCGTCTCCGGACGGCAGAATTCATTCAAAATTCCTGCACACAGTAACTGGCACGGCCAGATTGGCCAGCAGGGATCCGAACGCTCAGAACATGCCGGCGTTCGGGGATTGGGCCGTGAAATTCAGGCGCACGATCCGGCCCGGCGGGGACGAGGGCGACAGGATTTTTATCGCCGCCGACTACTCGCAGATCGAGCTGCGAGTCCTTGCGCACCTGTCGGGCGATGAACGCCTCATCGAAGCGTTCGCTAACGACAGGGACATTCACCTCGAGACTGCGTCGTGGGTGTTCGACCTGCCCCCCGGGGATATCACTCCGGAACAAAGGCGTTTTGCCAAAACTGTAAATTTCGGCCTCATCTATGGGATGGGCGCGCACGGTCTGGCCTCGCGCATGGGGATATCGAGACCGCAGGCGGTCGGCCTGATAAATAGATATTTCTCCGTTCTGCCGCGCGTGAAGGGCTATCTCGAACGGAGCGCTCGAGAGGCAAAGACGAGAGGCTACACAAAATCAGTCTTCGGCAGGATTCGTCCTTTGAGCGAGGTGTCGACCGTCGAAGGAAGAGGCGGGAATCCCATGGACAGAGTGGCGGTCAACACGCCGATACAGAGCGCTGCCGCCGACATAGCCAAGATCGCGCTTTTGCGGTTTCACGAGTTGCTCTCGCGCGAACATCCGGATACATTCCTAGTGCTTCAGGTGCACGACTCGCTGATATGCGAGGCGCCCGCGGGAAAAGCGGACGTCATCGAGCCGCTTCTTGTACAGACGATGGAAAACGTCAAATATATAGACGTGCCTTTGAAGGCGGCGCCAAAACGCGGATTTTCTCTCGCCGATGTTTAAATAAACTTTGACATTAATGAAGGATCATAGTATCATCATCCGGTTGCGATCTTTATAGATCGGTGAAGGGGGACGTTCAACGTAATGATGGGGTTTCTCAGGAAAAACGTGAGATGGATAATGTTAATCGTCGTGGTTCTGTTTGTGGTTTCATGTTTCGCAGGCTACGGGATGTATAGCCCGGGGAGCTCGGGTTCCTCTGTTTCTGGCGATTACCCAGTCGCGCGAATTGACGGCGAGAGGATAATGCGCTCGCAGGTAGAGCGCGAGATGCTGGAGATGATCCAGGGGATGGGGTTGACCGACAGCGTCACGTCTGACGACTACCCTGCGCTCAGGTCGACGGTGCTCGATCAGATCGCCGTGACGAAAGAGCTTGACAAAGAGGTAAAGTCGCGCAAGATCTCAGTCTCCAAGAATGAGATAGACGAGGCGGTCGGCAATATAGAGTCGCAGTTCCCGACGAGGGAGATATACCTCCAGCAGATGCAGACGGCTGGCATGGACGAGCGCGGTCTGAGAAGCGCCGTAGAGGAACAGATTCTTCGCCAGAAGGTGTTCGATGATATCACGAGCGGCGTCTCGACCGACGAACAGGAAAAACAGGGGTTTTACGACACGCTGAAATCCTACGCGTTTCAGAAACCTGAGGGTTTTAACGTCAACGTGGCCCACTTCGCCACAGAAGAGCTGGCCGAGAAGGCAAAGGGCGATATAGATGCCGGCAAGGTTTGGGACAGCGTTATGGAAGCCGCTTCGGCCGATGTGCTGAATTTTACGCCATACGACGAACCGCTGAGGATTCCGCTGGCTCAGCTCACAGGCGAGGTAGAGTTCATCAAAAGCGTAGATATGAATAAAATTTCTAAGGTCATCAAGCTCGGCGACGCCGACTACCTGATAGCGATAAAGCGCTCTAAGGAGGAGGCGAGCACCTCTTCTTACGAGGAGGTCAGCTCTGACGTAGGGCAGATGCTTATCAACCAGAAGCGTCAGAGTCTGCAATCCGACTTCCTTCAGGAGCTCAGAACGAGGGCGAATATAGAGTTCCTCGACCAGTCGATCTTCAGCGCGCCGGAGCCTGAAGTAAGCGGCGACGAATCGGAAGTTTCGCCAGACGTTGGGAGCCCTGATTCCGCCGATGTCGAGTCTTTGACAGGCGAGACTGAGGAATAGATTAGCGCTGGGACGCGCGGACGTTTGGCGGCTCGTCCCAGCCGCTAATGAAATATTTTTCGTGTGGTGAGGTGGCCGAGCGGCTGAAGGCACTCGCCTGCTAAGCGAGTAGGGTGACTAAAATCGCCCTCCAGGGTTCGAATCCCTGCCTCACCGCCATTTTTAAATTCCCTAAGGCGCCCTAATATGGCGCGAAGCACTCCACAACCAGCTTCGCGCCATTCCTATTGTGACTCATAATGCCCTGAAGATACAAAACAGATTGCCAATAAAAAAGCTAAATACCACGTTTTCGGAAGTAACATCAGAATGGTTGCCGCTGCACGATATCAAAATAAAAAATGAGAAGGAGCGGGCGTATGCGCGGGCGCGTTTAAATACACATATTTTGCCATTTATCGGCGGCATGAAGATCGAAGATATAAAATCGGCTGATATCCTTGTTTTATTAAAACGGCTCGAAAGTCGTAATTCTTATGAAATGACAAGACGAATCCGTGCCCTGTGCAGTCAGATTTTCAGATATGAAAGCTTGCGTTGTGCTTGTTCCAGCTATTGAGTTGGTAAGGACTGACTTTTATTGTCCTTCCGACGATTGGGTGAAGATGATTGGCGCACTCAATTTTAGAAACTGCTGCCTTGACAAGAATCAACAAATCCTGTTCACTAATGGCGGTTTTTTATAAAAAAAAGGAGAGAGACAAAATGGACAAGGCAAAAGCAAAAGAAATATTTTCCGACGAGGCATTCGTGACATCTCTGTTAAAGCTCGAAACAGCGGAGGAAGCACAAAAGGCGCTCAAGGCCAGGGGACTCGAAGTGAGCCTCGAAGAGGTAAAGGCCATTGGAGACGTGCTGGAGAAGGCCGCCGAAAATGGCGGCAAGCTGAGCGAGGACGAGCTGGAGAACGTGGCGGGCGGCTTTCATAGTGGCAGGGAGGGCCTTCTTCTCCCGCCGTCCCGGCGTTGGCCATGAAATGGCCCGCGAAATACGCAATCGCAAGGAGTAGGGTATATCAAGGGAAAGAGCGCGATTAGCATAGCGAGAAATTTTGGAGGTCTGAACCGCCCCGGGTTTCGTGTAGAGTTTTAGGGCTCAGTTTTTGAGGATTTCCGGATGTCCATTCCGGTACTATACCATGCCTCCTCGACCTGCAAAGGGGTTTTATAGCCGTTCCGTTCGCTGATCCTGGAATTGTTGTGCCAATGCACCCACTCGGCCGTTCTCAGATTCAGGCTCTCATACCCATCCCAGGGGCCAAACTTGTTGATCAGTTCTGTCTTATACGCACCGTTCACTGTTTCCGCCAGAGCGTTATCAAACGAATCGCCTACGCTGCCTACTGACGCGCGAATCCCATAGCGCGCGAGGAGCCCGATGAAATCATCCGCCGTGTATTGAGAGCCTCTGTCGTTGTGGTGTATCAAATCAGCGATGTCATCACGCCCTGAACGCGACCTCATGTGAAGCGCAATCTTGAATGCCGACGCGACCATGTTCCTGTCCATGCGCGTGGACACGCTGTAGCCCACTATCGTTCTGGCGAAAACGTCAGTGATGAACGCAGTGTAACACCAGCCGGTTCTGGTGGATACGTATGTGAAGTCCGCTACCCACAGCTTATCCGGCTTCGGCGCGTCAAATTTGCGCTTTACCAAATCTTCGGCAAGATTGGCGTGTTTGCCGGCAACTGTAGTACGTTTCACCTTGCCGCGCATCGCGCCCCGCAAACCAAGACTCTTCATCAGGCGCTCCACGGTGCAGCGCGCGGTTGTCTCTCCGTCATTCAATAATGCGCGCCACATCTTACGGACGCCGTAGCAGCTGTAATTTGCCGCGTGAATAGCCGCAATCCTCGCGCTCAGCCGCTCATCTTCGATCTTGCGGGCGGACTTGCCGCGCCCCTTGAACGCGTAATAGCATGACGGGGACACGGATACGCCATAACTTTTCTTCAATACTTCGCAGATCGGCTCGACTCGCCAGATCAGGCCGCCTCCTTCGCGATATGCGCGAAATTTGTCTATGAACGACACTATTTGTTCGGTGGCCGGTCGAGTTCGGCCGCGAAAAAAACCGACGCCGCCCTCAGAATAGCGTTCGCCCGCCT
>JAITNX010000190.1 GCA_031290235.1 Synergistaceae bacterium
AAAACCGAAATGGGTCCGCTGAGACACGTCTCGGACTATGAGACGTTCGAGGCTTATCAGGAGATGGGCAGATCAAAGTTCAATCTGCTCATTAAGGAGGAGGGCCGCCTCTGCGCCGAGCATCTGGAGCAGGCGCTGGGCATCCCTCATTATTTCGCGCCTGTCGCCTTTCGGCTGCCGGGGATTCGTGAAAATTACGAAATTATTGAGCGCAGCCTTGGCGTCGTGCTAGATACGGACGAGTACGAGCAGGCGGCCTCCTGCCAACTCGCCGAGGCGCGCAGACGGTACGCTGGTTCAACGGCAGCTGTCGGCGCTGGCGCTCACTCGTTCGAAATAGCCCGCCTCCTCTTCGAGACCGGCGTCGCCGTCCCATATATATTCGCGGACGCGGTAACGACGCGTGAGATGGAGCACTACGAGTGGATAAGGATGAACCATCCGGAGGCGATTATCATGCCCCCCACCGCCCCCGAGATGTCTGACATTCGCGAGTCGGCCCTCAGCGTGTCGTTCTGTGTTGGCTACTCGGCGGGATATTACTGCAACGGCGACGTAACCGTGCCCCTGCACGCGGAAATCGAGTACTACGGATATCTCGGGCTTGTCAGGTTTTTGCAGGCAATCGATTACGCCTTCGAGAACCCCGAACCGATAGACAGCCTTACTAAAAAACAGGTATTTATCATTTAGCGGTGGTGATTCGATGAAAAATTTACTGCTCTCTCTGCCCCCATTTGCCCCTGATTACTCCGGCGTGTGCTCCGTCTTTTTCGAGTTTGGCGGGGTCATGGTCATCATGGACGCCTCGGGCTGCACCGGTAATTACACAGGTTACGACGAGCCGCGCTGGGCCGGCAGCTCCAGCCGCGTCTTCTGCCTAGGGCTGGGGGAGCTTGACGCCATATTCGGCGTCGAGGATGTGGTGGTCGACAAGACGTTGAGATATATGGAGGGCAAAAGTGCCAACTTCGTTCTAATACTCGGCAGCCCGGTTCCAATGCTGATAGGCGCCGACTACAAGGCCATCGCCAGCAGGTTGGAGGCGGAGCTGGGCATCCCGATCCTGCACTTCGACACGACCGCGATACCCCTTCACGACGCCGGGGCTGAGGCGGCCTACCTAGAGCTCGCAAGGCGTTTCTTCAGGCCGCCGAATGATAAGGCCGCCAGATCGGTCAACATTCTGGGCGCAATCCCACTCGACATCAGCCAGGGCACGCTCGGCGATTTTACAGAGCTGCTCGCTGACGAAGGTTATGCGGTAAATTCGACCGTCTCGATGAACTCGTCTTTTGACGAGCTGGCGGGCTGCACAAACGCGTCACTGAACGTCGTCTGTTCCGTCACGGGTATCGAGGCTGCGAAGTACTTGAGAAAACAGTTTGACATGCCCTACATGACTGGCATCCCGATCGGCGCGGAGGGTTCGAAAATTTTTCTCCGGGAGCTGTCAGCCGTCATGGGAGGCGAGGAATACACAACCCCTGATCCGCCCCGTAGTGGGAACGGTTTCACGGCGCTGATACTCGGCGAGCAGATTTTCGCCGAGTCCATTAAACGAAGCCTCATCTTCGACTTGGGCTTCGACGCTGGCAGCGTCGACATCGCAAGTTTTTTCATGTTGAAGGACAAGCTGAGGACAAAGGACGGAAATACGATAAAGCTCGTCTGCGAAGAGGACCTCGAGGCACTGGCAGCGGAGAGGGGGTACGACTATATATTTGGCGATCCGTTGTACGCCTCGCTCATAGAGGCGAGGAGAAAATTTATCGAGATACCGCACGTCGCTGTGTCCAGCAAGGTCTACAGGGACATAGACGTCCGTTTTATATGCGGGCGCTTTAACAAACTCGTTTCATTGGGATAGTCCTTATTTTTAAAAATCTGAGAGGGGTAATGCAAAGTGAAAATTGAGAGAAGATCCGAGAGAACACATAAGCCGTTCGTCAGAGTCGTCAGCACCGCTTTTGCTTCGATAGTCGTCGGCGTCATCCTGGCGGCCTTCCTCGCTGGCAGCGGGCAGGTTCTTGCCGCGTCGTCTGGCAGGACTATCACAGATCAGAACAAAAACGTCGTGGCGCTTCCGGATAAGTTCGACAGGATCGTCACGTCCAGCATGTGGCCGCTGACCCACATGCTCTACATTGTGAACGGCTCCGCCGACAACATAGCCGGCATGCACCCGGCATCCAAGAGCGCTGGGATAAATTCGATGTTCGGCCTCCTCTCGCCGTCCATATCGAAGGCGATCACCGACTTCATAAGCCCGTCCGACGTCCTGAACATAGAGGAACTTATGAAGCTGAACCCGGACATCGTATACTACCGCGGGGAAAATACGCCCGAGGAGGAAATTCTCCTCAAGAGTCCAATCCCTTCGGCGGCGTTCAGAGTGACTATCTACGCGGGCGACGCAGTGGAGACCGGCGCGAGCTGGATCGATCAGCTCGGGGAAATAGCCATGAAGGACACGATAGCGCCAAGGTACAGGGAGCGCGCGCGCAAATCGATGGAGATGATATCCGAGAGGGTGAAGGACATCCCCGACTCGAAAAAACCAAGGGTAATGATCATCAACCGGCACAGCGAGAAGGAGATCATAGTCGCCAACAAGAGCTACGCCAGCTATTGGATAAAACAGACCGGGGCGTTAAACGCCGCTGAGGAGCTGGAGGCCTCCAGGGCTGTGAACATGGAGGAGATATACAAATGGAACCCTGACATAATCTACATCACGAACTTCACGCCGACACTGGCGGAGGATCTTCTGAAAAACAAGGTGAACGGGCAGGACTGGAGCGGACTCTCCGCCGTGAAAAACGGCAGAGTCTACAAAAACCCCCTCGGCATGTACAGGTGGTACGTGCCAAACTCGGACGCTCCTATGATGCTGGAGTGGATGGCTCAGAAGAACTACCCAGAACTCTTCAGGGATATAGATATCCGATATGAGCTCAGGGAGTATTACAAGGAGTTCTACAACTACGGCCTCACGGAGGAAAATCTGGATATGATACTGAACCCCGCCAGGGAAGGCGCGAGCGGGGTTTAGTATATGAGCGGCGAGCGGGGCAGGAAAAGGCTGACGAACGTCTTTCTGGTCATCCTTCCGATCTTGACGGCCGTGGTCGTACTAGGCGTGGGCCGCTATTACGTGAGTGTCGGCAACACGGTAAAAATATTGCTCTCCGGCGTGATGGATATCACCCCGACGTGGGACGATTTTTCGTACCTCGTGGTCACTCAGATAAGGATGCCGAGGGTCCTGCTTGCCATCTGCGTTGGCGCCGCCCTCTCCGCCTCCGGCGCGAGCTTTCAGGGGGTTTTCTCAAACCCCCTGACGAGTCCGGATATACTGGGCGTCTCGTCCGGCGCCGGCTTCGGCGCGGCGCTGGGACTTTTGATGATGGAGAACTTTCTCCTCATCCAGTCGACATCGCTCCTGTTCGGACTGCTCTCCATCGTGCTGGTGTTCATCCTGAGCATGACAAAGGGACGCCACTCCGCGCTGATGTTGATACTGGCCGGTATCGTTGTCGGGCAGTTCTTCCAAGCGCTCGTCTCCTTCATAAAATACGTCGCGGACCCGGAGACGAAGCTGCCGACTATAACCTTCTGGCTCATGGGCAGCCTCGCGACGGCCTCCTACAGGGATTTGGCAATATGCGGCGTGGTAGTTGCGGCAGCCTCGGGCCTCCTGCTTCCGCTCGCCTGGCACATCAATATTTTGTCGATCAACGAGGAGGAAGCGGAGACGATAGGCATAAACGTCACTCGGCTGCGCTGGCTCATAATAACCCTGGCGACCCTGATGACCGCGGTTACGGTGGCCGCCTGCGGCTTTATAGGGTGGGTCGGCCTCGTGATCCCTCACGTAGCCAGGATGATTGTGGGCGCCGACTACAGGAGGATTCTCCCTGCCAGCATGTCGCTTGGAGGGACGTATCTGCTCATCATAGACACAGTGGCGAGGACGGCGACAGCGGCCGAGATACCTCTTTCGATACTCACCGCGGTCTTGGGCGCGCCGTTTTTCATGTATCTGCTCAGAAAAACAAAAGGTGGCGTTATAGTTGATTCTTAAAGTTGAAAACGCAAGTTTTGGTTACTCCAGGGACAATCTGATATTGAGAGACATTGATTTCGAGCTGCGCGAAGGGGAAATAATGGCCGTGCTGGGACCTAACGGCATCGGCAAGACAACGCTGCTGAAGAACATAATGGGACTCCTCAAGTGGCATTCTGGCAGGACGTATCTCTGCGGCAGGGAGATATCCGCCATAACTTCCAAAGAGTTGTGGAAAATAGTTAGCTACGTCCCTCAGGCCAAGAATTTCTTCACTACCTTCTCGGTGCTAGACATGGTCGTAATGGGCAGGGCCCCGTATATCGGCACGTTCTCGTCCCCCTCCAAGGAGGACGTCGACATGGCTGTGGAGGCGATAGAGGAGCTTGGCATCGCTCACCTGAAGGACAGCTTCTGCTGCCGCGTCAGCGGCGGTCAACTTCAGCTGGCTCTAATAGCGAGGGCCCTCGTCTCGAACCCCCGGATCGTCATCCTGGACGAGCCTGAGTCGCATCTGGATTTCAGAAACCAGCTCCTCGTGCTCGAAAAACTGAGCCAGATTTCTCGCGGAAAAAACATCAGTTGCATCATCAACACCCATTACCCGGAGAACGCGCTCAAAATAGCCGACAAAACACTAATGCTTGGCAACGGTAAATATGTCTTCGGCGACACGAGGGATATTATCAACGAGCAGGCACTGTGCGACTACTTCGACGTCATCGTCAGAATACTGCCGTTCAGCTACAACGGCAAACGTTACAGCACAATCTCAGCGCTCCGCCTGCGCGGAAACTCCCCTGTCCCATGCGATGCCAAACACCCCAGACCATGGATATCTCCCAGCCTTCGCCGGACGCCGCCAACAAATGCGCGCCAGAAAGCGGAAATAACATTATGAAGATGGCTCAATAATAAACAAAGTCCCGCGAGGATTTTTCTTCCCCGCGGGACTCTTGATTTATATCTGGCAGCGACCTACTCTCCCACAAGTACCCCTTGCAGTACCATCGGCGCTGGAGGGCTTAACTGCCGGGTTCGGCATGTGACCGGGTGTGACACCTCCGCTATTGCCACCAGAATA
>JAITNX010000201.1 GCA_031290235.1 Synergistaceae bacterium
TCTTCAAACTCGATATAAAAAGCGATGTCATCAAAACGCTGACGAGGCTCAACCGGATCAAAAACGCGGACGAAAGCGGGCGCCCTCATCCCTAAACGATCCTATTTCTCCCGCCCCCGTATCTCTCCGACAAATCTTCCTCGGGCAGATACCGCCGCTCCATCTCCTCTATTTTATCGAGCCGCACGATCTCGGCAAATTCCTTGAAGTCGAACAGCCTGTCCTTGTAGTTGAGCGACACTCCCTCGGTTCTGACGCGCCTCATGATGTCGTACATGCCGCGGGCGGCGGCATAGAGGGCGGTCAGTGCCGGTACGACGAGGCGAAATCCCATCTCCTCCGCCTCGTCGTATGAGACCAATGGCGTCCTGCCTCCCTCGATGAGGTTGAGCATCATCGGAGCCTTTACCTCCGAACACGCTTGCCTCATCTGGTCTGTCGTCTCCAGCGCCTCGATGAATATCAAGTCCGCGCCGGTCCCGACCGCTGACTTCGCGCGGCCGAGCGCGTCGTCGAAGCCGTTTACCGCGAGCGAGTCGATCCTGCACATTATGAGGAAGTCCGGGTCCAGCTCGTCTCGCGTCTCTAACGCGGCCCTGAGTTTGCCATCCATCTCGGGCCAGGGGATGACGCTTTTGCCGGACATGTGGCCGCAGCGCTTAGGCATGGCCTGGTCCTCGATGAAGAGCCCAGCCGCGCCGCTCGTGACGTACTCCTCCACGGTCCTGACGACGTTTACGGCGTTGCCGAAGCCGTTGTCGGCGTCGGAGAGGACTGGAATCCCGACGGCCCTGGATATGGAGCGCACGGATGCCGCCATCTCCGTGAGGGAGAGCAGCCCGACGTCAGGCATACAGAGCCTGGATGCGGCGGTTCCGTACCCGGAGTGAAAGACGGCCTCGAAGCCAGCCATCTCGCATATACGGGCAGACAGCGAGTCGTAGACGCCGGGGACCGTCAGTATCCCAGGTTCGGCGAGCCGCCTGCGGAGCGCGGTCGATCTTTTTTCTGTTTTCATCCTATATATATCCCCCTCGTGTCATTTCATCATCGACGGCAGCCACGTGCTCAGGCCGGGGAACGCTATGATGATTACGAGGAAAAGGAGGACGAGCGCGACAAAGGGTGTGGCGCCCCTTATGACCTCGCCCATCCTGATGTCGTCCCTCAGGCCCTTGATAACGTACAGGTTCATGCCGACCGGCGGCGTTATGAGCGCCATCTCCATGTTGACCGTCACTATGACGGCGTACCAGATCGAGTCGATGCCGAGCGCTCCCAGCAAGGGGGCGACCAGCGGCATTGTCAGCAGCACTATCGACACGGTCTCCAGTATGCATCCGAGCACTACCATCAGGAGGTTCATCGCCACGATGAAGAGCAATGGGGACAGGTTTTTGGCGATTACGAACTCTGTGAGCATCTGCGGAATCTCAAGCATGGTCATGACCCGGCCGAATAACACGGCGCCGGCGACGACCATCGCTATCATGCAGCTCGTGGTAACGGACTTGAGACAGACGTCCGGCAGTTCCCGCAGCTTGATAGTGCGGTAGACGAACAGCGTCAGGATCAGGCTGTAGAAGAGGCCGACCGCCGCCGCCTCCGTTGGGGTGAACACCCCGCTATAGATGCCGCCAACTATTATGAAGGGCAGGGCAATGCCGAGGATATTGCGGCGGGTGATGTCGAATCTCTCGCGCCAGCTCTTGCGCGGCATTGGGGTGAAGCCGCCGTGAGTGCACCTGAAGACGGCGTAGGCTATCAGGAGGCCAGTTAGCACGAGGCCGGGGATGATGCCGGCGGCGAACAGCTTGCCGACCGAGTCCTCAGTGATGGATGCGTAGAGGATCATCGGTATGCTCGGCGGTATGAGTATCCCGAGAGTGCCGCCGGCCGCCAGCAGCCCCAGGGTGAATTTTTTGTCGTACCCTCTCCCGGTCATCGCCGGATAAGCTACCATGCCTATCGTTGCGGACGTCGCCGCGCCGGAGCCCGTTATTGCGGCGAAGAACGCGCAGGAGAGGAGCGTGGCGATTGCGAGGCCGCCGGGGAGATGGCAGACCCAGGCGTTCATCACGCCGAATAGGTCGTCGCCGATGTGCCCATCCAGCAGGACCTGGCTCATTAGTATGAAGAGCGGGACCGCTATGATGACGAAGCTGTCGGTGGACGTGAAGATGGTGTTGCCCAACAGCTTGAGCGGCAGGCCGTAGTTGAGTATGAGCGCGAGCGACGTCACTCCGAGCGAGAAGGCGACAGGGAGCCCGAGGAGCAGGACGAAGAGCAGCAACAGCACGACGAGGACGAAGCTGGTCATGGCGCTCCCCTCCTACTCCTTCCGCCCGGCAGATGAGAAATTGCTGGCCCTGTCCGCCATGATGAAGATGAATTGCAGCGTCAGCAGGACGAAGCCGAGCAAAAGCGCCGTCTGGGGTATCCACATGGGGACGCGCAGCAGGGTGGGAGAGAGCTTGCCGTACTGGAATGACGACGCCATCATCTCCCACGCCTGCACGCTGACTATGGCGCAGAATATCGCGCCGATCGCGCTCGTAACGATCTCGAGCGCGCTGGCCGCTCCGCGCGGCAGGCGCTCCATAAGCACGTCAATGCGGACGTGCTTGCCCTTCATGAGGGTGTACGCGCCTCCGGCCATCATGGTCCAGGTATATATATATATGGATATCTCCTGCGCCCATATCGTGGGTGAGTTGAACGAGTAGCGGCACACCACCTCGAAGACGAGTATCAGGCACATGGCGAGGATGCCCATGCCGCACAGATACCCGACCGCGAGGTTGAGCCTTTCGGCGGCGCGTCGGAATCCTTTCATGAACTCCCGGGTCCTAGTCGATCGACCGCGCGAAGTCGAGGAGTTTTTTGCCGAGGTCGCCCGTCTTGGCGGCGAAGTCGTCCCACACGCTCGCCGTGGCCTTCGCGAAGAGGTCGCGCTCACCCTGAGTGAGGGTATGGACCTCGAGCCCGGACGCCTTTATGTCGGACAGGGCTTGGGTCTCGGACTCGGCTATGACGTCGCGCACCCACGCCTCGGTGTCGCGGCCGGCCTTGGTGATCGCGTCCTTCTCGTCGTCGGGGAGGGAGTTCCACCACTTGAGGTTGCCCTGCACGACGAACTGGGCGCAGGAGTAGTTCGATATCGTCAGGTACTTTTGAACCTCGTTGATCTTGCGCGAGACGGCGGCTGGCATCCCTGTGGTAGCGCCGTCGACCGTACCCCTTTGCAGGGCCATGTACATCTCCGACGAGCTCATGATTGTCGGGGCCGCGCCGAGGGCCACGAGGATGGCGGCGTCGCCGCTGCTGAACGCGCGCATCGAGAGTCCCTTGAAGTCGTCCGGGGTCTTGAGCGGCCGCTTGCTGTTGAAGAACTGGACGTAGCCGTAGTCGACCCAGAAGATATCCTTGACGCCCCTGGCCGAGAACTCGGTGTCGAAGAGGTCGGACGCCCCAGCGTCGAGGAACTTCTTTATGGATGGCAGCTCGCTGAAGATGAAAGGAACCTCGAAGACGTCGATGGCCGATATCATGCCGGACCATTTATTTGTGGGGACGAGCCCGGCCTCGACCATGCCGTCCTGGAGAGCCTCGACTATCTCTGTGTCCTTGTATAGCTGAGCCGAGTCGAAAATTTTGCACTCCACCTTCCCGCCAGAGTACTCCTTGACCTTGTCGGCGAAGAATATCATGCCCTTGGAAAGGTGGTGGGACGGCGGAAATTGATTCGACAGCTTGAACTCGGACGCCCAGACCGCGCCAGCTGACAGGACCGAGGCGAATGTAACGACGAAACAACAGACTGCTTTGAAAAACGATTTGCGATTGCTCACTTTACACACTCTCCTTTTTTTAGTAAAGCCGAAAAATTTTTTCGGCGTTTTCGGCAAAAAAAAAGCCGGGCGCCCCTTCGAGGGTCCCGGCCCGGTTTTTTCGATTTGCGCGCGTTCAAGCGCCGATCGACCCCGGGCGGAACCCGCGGCTAATCGCCAGAACCAACGACAAAAAACTGTTCATTTTATCAGCCGACCCGCCCATCTCGATCCCTCGCTTCCGGCGTTGGAATGTCCATCAATTTAAAAATATAATCTCGGATAACGCAAAGTCATTGTAGAAACGAAAAATTGATCTGTCAATAGCTGGAGCGAAAAGCAGGCAGGGCAGCAGCATTTACTTTTATGAGATCGGGTGCCAAGATAGTGAGGATGAATATGCGGATTAGGCACAGCTTGGCATCACGCCTCATCCTCCGATGGGCGAATGACGTCGCCCAGATTGTCCAGGATCCAGTCGGCGGCGCGTCGCGCCTCGTTGAAGCCCTGAGAGTCAGGTTCCTGCTCCTCGTCCAGGGGGACGAACGGGGACAGATCGTTGCGCCTTCGCTCCTTTAGCCAGTTCTTGAACTCTATCAGGTGGCCCATCCTCTCGAACGAGGCGAACGTCCGATCAAAGCGGGAGGGACCCCACAGCGCCCTTCTAGGGAGGATGCCGGCTGAGACCAGGGTAGCTGTCAAAGACTGAAAACCGCGTTTTATGGCGTTCACGCGGTCGGTCCTCATCAGGACAGCCCTGTGGCCGGCTGTGACCGCCTCCGATACCATGTTGATCGAGTCGTCTGTTACGAATATCTCGTCACACGCCCCCAGGATGGCTGGAACCGGGTTCAGTGGATCGGCCGAGGCTATGAGCAGGAACCTCACGCTGTCCGTGCTGGAGGCGAGCCTTCGCACAACGTTTTCGGCGGCTTGGGACGTCCTGCGGCTCGTGGCTATATAGAGGTCCACTTCGCTGCGCTCAGCCTCCTGAAAAACCCTGCCAAGTTGTCTCTGCACCCACTCCGGCGATATTCTGTAGTTCCTGTCGTCGCCGCCGAGAAGTATTCCCCATCTGCGTTCGTGTACCGGCGGAAATTCGTTAAGGAGGGACTTTGCCACCGTGCCGAGGTCCTCGCGCACTATCATGTTCGGAGCGCCCACAGTCGTAAGGACGTTAGATATGTCCTTCGGAAAGTCGTGCTCGGGCACTATCGCGAAGTCAAACGGCTCGGTTCCTATCACGCTTGGCGTCATTATCGTCACGCAGGTGCAACGCCATATATAGCCCAGCGCGATGTTGTAGAACGATGGCATACTGCCGGCGGAGAGCAGTATGAACGACGACGTGTCGCCCTCCCTTATCTGGCGCTCCAGCAACCACTGGCCCAGAGTGCGGATGACGCTTTCCCCCTCAGCCAGGGCCAGCCAGTCCCTCGCTTTGCGCCTGTTGCCCTCGAGCAGCTTGACGGCAGAGGAACGGACCTTTCGCCGCCTGATGCCCTGGAGGTCGGGCACCTCCAGCTCCAGAATTTCGGCTCCTGTGCGCAGCGAGAGCCAGGACGCGACGCCCCTGCTCTGGTTCAAGTGCCCCCTGACGCCCTCCGTCAGTATGACTACGAGCCTCAAGTTCGACGACGGTGGGCGCGCTCCACGCGCAACCCTGACGATGGGATCATTCCAATCGTCAGGAGACTGGTGACCGGAGATTATCTCATCAATACTGTCAGGCATCGGACGCCCCCCATTATGCAATCTTATATTCTTTCAGCAATTATATACTATACTAACGCACACGAAGAAAAATCACAACGAGCGTTGGAAAAACTGCGCTTTTCTTTAACTTGCGCCTGTTACGCTCAACAGTGGCAACACTTGATTCCACGCCCTCCTTGAGGCGCCGGAACGATCTGACAGGAAGGACGACGCCGGGGAAGCGTCCAGTTCGCCTCCGGCAGCCTTGAGCCAAAGCTCGGTTATATCGAACGCATCGTTCACTCCGAACGCCGCGCCGGACGCGTCAAACTCGGAGGTCGGAGCGGCAAAGTCCTCCATGTGGGGGCCGTGCAGCATCGGTATGCCCCAGCTTGCTGGCTCCAGGATATTTTGGCCCCCCTTTGGAACGAGGCTGCCGCCCACAAAGGCGGCGTCGGCTACTCCGTACAGGTCGTATAACAGGCCTATCTCGTCCACAAGAACAACGTCGGCTGGCTTTGCGCCCCCGACCGTCAGATCGGAGTACAACGAGACCCTGCAAGGACCACAGACGCTGTTCGCCATGGCGGCAAGATGACGTGCCCTCTCCGGGTGACGTGGTGCAAGTATGAGCATAGCGGCGCGCAGCGCCCCCCCCGACCTTATCCGAGCGAACGCATCCATCAGGATCTCTTCCTCTCCCTCGTGGGTACTGCCGGCGACGAAACACATCGTACCGTCGGCCAGCGATAATTTTTTACGGATCTCCGGAATTTTTCCCGACGCTGCCTCCCTGCGTTTTATTATCGCGTCTATCTTGCAGTCGCCGGTCACTTTGATTTTTTTCGGCTCGACCCCCATCGCCTCAAGCCTTCGCGCGTCCTCTTCCCCTCGGGCCAAGATGAGGCTGAACAGGCCGTAGACCTCCCCCATGACTCCGCGGAAGACACGGGAGCGCTCCCAGGTCCTGTCGGAGATTCGGGCGTTCAACAGCACCCTCGGCACGCTCCTGCCCCGCAGTTCCATCAGTATGTTGGGCCATACCTCCGTCTCCACTGTGACGTAGGCGGCCGGCTTCAGCGCGTCGCACGCAGACCTTGATATTTTTGGCACATCCCACGGCGCGAAGAAGTGGAACGCCAGCATTTCCCCGACAAGGGCTTTCGCGTTTCCAGCTCCTGTCTCCGTCACGGTTGACATCGCTATGACGCCTTCCCACCCGGATCTGCCGGCCTCTGCGATGAAGGGACTTGCGGCCTGCACCTCCCCCACGGAGACGGCGTGAAGCCATAGAGTCCGTTTGTCCCTTATCAATTCCAGTTTTGAATCCTCGTACTTCCCGCACCTCTCGGCGAAACCAGTCTCGTGCGACGCCCTGAGGCGGCCCTTTATAAAAGGGAACGCCGCGCCGGAGACGAGCCTGTAGGCCGAGAGCGCCAGTTCCATCTAGGACACGCCAGCCTTTAGTATCTCGTGCAGATGCACTATGCCGACGGGGCGATCTCCCTCGGCCACGACCAAAACGGAGATCTCGAGCTGCTCCATTATTCTGGTCGCCTCGGTCGCGAGCTTGTCCGGCGAAACGACCCTCGGGTTTTTGGTCATCCCGTCGTCCACAGGAAGGTCCATTGCGCCGACGCCCCTGCGTTCGAGCAGCCTGCGCAGATCGCCGTCCGTGAAGATACCGCGAAGCGTCTCATCAGCATCGACTACGACTGTCGCACCGTAACCCTTACTCGTTATCTCGAAGAGAGCGTCCCGCACAGTCGCCCCAAGTTTCGTCACAGGAAGGTCATCCCCCGACCCCATGAGGTCGGAGACCCGCAGCAACAGCCTTCGCCCCAATATTCCGCCTGGATGATTCAGGGCGAAATCCTCCGGTTTAAGGTTACGCAGACTGGCCGTGATGCCAGCGAGAGCGTCTCCAACCGCCATCTGGACCGCGGTGCTGCTGGTGGGGGCGAGCCTCAGCGGGTCCGCCTCGCGCTCAACACCCACGTCGAGAAAGACGTCCGAGTTCTGGGCCAGGGTCGATGAAGCGTTTCCCGACATGCAGATGACCGTCGCTCCTATGCGCCTGAAATAAGGCAGAAGCGATATCACCTCAGCTGTCTCTCCGCTGTTGCTTATTAGTAGCCCCACATCGTCCGGGCACACCATGCCGAGATCGCCGTGCGAAGCCTCAGTTGCGTGCAGAAAAAAGGCTGGCGTTCCGAGCGACGCCAGGGTCGCGGCTGTCTTCCTCGCCACGTGCCCGGACTTTCCAAGCCCCGAGACCACCACGCGCCCGCTGCAGGACGCTATCAGCCTGCCAGCCTGGACGAGTTCCGAGCCAAAGCGGGAGGCCGAGGCCTCTATCGCCCTGGCCTCCTCCAACATCACACCCCTGCCTGCCTCAAGCAGCTCGTCATCAGAAAAATTGCCCGCACAGCCCAAATGTGCCATAGATAACAACCCTCCAGAAGATCCAAATCATGGCCGATGGGTTTTACCCCATGGCCTCATCATTTTTCAGCCCATTCAAGACCGGCGAATCCAATGACCTCCCTGGTCAGGCGATCCAGCTCAGATATCTGGTCCAGTAGAAAATCGACACTGCCCAGCGGGACCATGTTCGGGCCGTCGCTCATGGCATGTTCAGGATCCGGGTGTACCTCCAGAAAAAGAGAGTCCACCCCTATCGCCAGCGCCGCGCGAACCAGAGGAAGGACAAACCGCCTGTCTCCTCCGCTCGACGTGCCGAGGCCGCCGGGGCGCTGGACGCTGTGGGTCGCGTCGAACATCACAGGCGCGCCAAGACCCCTCATGATTACAAGCGACCTGAAATCAACGACCAGCTGCCTGTAGCCAAAGGACGTTCCCCTCTCGCAGAGGACGACGCCAGACGCGCCGGACTCCCTGCACTTCTCCAGTACGCCCGCCATATCCTCAGGAGCCATGAACTGCGCCTTCTTCACGTTGAGCGGCCTTCCAGTCCTCGACGCCGCCACGAGAAGGTCGGTCTGCCTGCACAGGAAGGCCGGTATTTGCAGCATGTCGGCTACTTCCGCCACAGGGGCGGCCTGGTGCGGCTCGTGAATGTCGGTGAGTACAGGAACCCCAGTCTCCGACTTTATCCTGGCGAGCCATTCAAGGCCCATGTCCAAGCCTGGGCCGCGCTCGCCCCTAATGGAGGTCCTGTTGGCCTTGTCAAAGGACGCCTTGAAGATGTAGCCCAAGCCGCGTTTCATGCACGCCTCGCTCAACGAAACGGCCACCCGCAGACCGAGATCCAGCGACTCCAGTATGCAGGGGCCGGCGGCTATTACTAGCTTGTTCTCTCCGATCTCAAGCCCGGCAAACCCTCCTTTATTATTTTCACCGAACGCATCAGTCTGCTTCGCAAACTCTCCGACATTTCCCATTCATAATCATCCTCCGTTGCCAATTCACACGGTGTCTCAGGAGCGGCCTCATCCGCCCTTCCAAGCAATGCCTCGTGCAGCCTGCACCTGGCATCCCAGCCAAGTTTCACGGCTGCGTACTCCACGACCGCCTCTATTGCGCCAGGCCCCCCCAGGAGTCTCCTCCCGGCCTTTGCCATTGTGCGCTGACGGTAGGGATCGGCCAGGATCTCAGCCGCTGCCGCTGACAGGGCTTCAGGCGTGGCAGGCACGAGTATCTCGGAATCCTGGAGCAGCTTCTTCTGTGCCAGTTTGCCCTTCTCCATTATTGACACTACGGGAACCCCAAGCCCAGCGGACACCTGGTTCGCCGTGCCGCCCAGCCCTATCAGCAAATCCGCTCCCTTTGCCGCGGACGCGATCGGACCGGAGTACATGGCAACCCTGGCTTCGCCGGCAGATATATTACCGTCGGCGTCGAGGAAAAATCCCTCCGGGAGAGTTCTCAGCAGCTTCTCCCGGTCGATAGTCGGGGCCAGCACCATCATGTACCAGCAGCGTATCCGTCCCGCGAGAAGGCTGGCCGCCTTCATGATGAGCGCCGCATCCTCGTAGGCCCTCGGCCTGCTGCCAGGCAGGAGCATCACACGGGGACGCCCGGCATCCTTCCATGGTTCCTCATCGCCCTCCGTTTCGAGCGCTAGGTCCATTATGGGGTTGCCCTTGAACTCGGCTTTGATGCCGGCCCTCGAAAGCTCCACCGCGGTCTCGGCATCCCTCGTCCAGACGTGACGCGCCCTCCTTCGAAGAAGGCTGAGTTCGGCGCCGAGATGTCCTCGAAGCTGAACGCTCTTTGCCGTCGCGACCAGAAGCGGAGAGAGTCCCTGTCCCCACAAAGTGTGGGAGAGCAGATAGACATCCCCGACGCAGATCGGGGTACGAAACTTTCTGCGAAGTTCGCGCCACACCCCTATCTGCCGCTTTATATCCTGCCTCAAGCCGTGCTGAATATCCCTAAGGAGGGCACCGAGGGAGTATTTCACAATCCCCCCGCTCGGCATGTCCGATGGGGGAGAGAAGACCTCGACGCCCCTGTCGCTGTACGCCTTGCCCTCGCCTACGAGCGCGAAGGCCGACACGCCGGCGGAGGGGAATCGCTCCTTGAGCCGGGATGCCAGAAGCGCCCCCACAGCGTCCTCCCCGTATCCGTTAGAGGCCACGACGAGGCGCGGGTGCAGCTTCTCGGCCGCGACGCGCCAGAAACCGTCCCCGTCGTCCACCTCCACCGATATGCGCGGTATATAGAGCGGCAGCAGCATGTGAGGGTTCTCCGGCATGTTCTGCATGTCCTTCTCAGTGCAGACGAAACCGGTCGCCCCGAGACCGCCCGCCATCCTCTCGAGGTCGTCGAGGTCGCGCCACGAGAACCTGTGATGGTCGCGGTACTCCCTCTTGCCAACCACATTGACACCGAAGGAGACGAGCGATCTGTAGAAGCTCTCCGGGTTGCCAATGGCCGAGAACGCCAGGAGCCTGCCTCCGGGCAATGCCGGCCCCCCTTGCGGCTCATAGTCGCGGATCGAACCCTTATCAAGCACCAGCCACGAGTCGAGCGTCACCCTCGCTGTGAATATGCCCTCGGGCGGCACCCACTTCGCGAGACTCGACCTTATCGACTCTATCGACTTCCTGGGGACGAGATCGGCCTTTGTCAATATCACCATATCCGCCCGTCTCAGCGCGTCCTCCTGCTCTCGCAGTATCCCGGCCGGGAAGAGCATGCCGTTTCCAAATGGACAGGTGGCGTCGATCAGGACGAGGTCGAGATCGCGCCCCATGCGCCTGTGCTGGAAGGCGTCGTCGGCGACTACGACGTCGACTCCCAGGCCCGCCAGCATCTCCACCCCCTCGTACCTGTCGCGAGATACGACTATTCTCGCCTCCGGCAGACGATTTGCCAGCATCAATGGCTCGTCGCCGGTCATAGACCTATCCGAGCTGAGCTTATCCTGTCCTATCCAGAGAGGGGACTTCGTCTCGCCGCCGTACCCCCTGCTAACTATCCCGACCGAAAGTCCAAGACCCATCAGATGGCGCGCTATCATCTCGACCATGGGGGTCTTGTTCGTGCCGCCGTGACAGAGGTTCCCGACGCTGATGACCGGAACTGACGGCTCGATGCTGCACAGCACTCCTCTGTCGTACATCGCGTTCCTTATCCTTATCACAGGGCGCACCACCGCGCTGAGGGCATTCAGCAGGGCCCACGGCGACGCCTTGCCTCCCTCCCCTCTGGCGTACTGGAGGTAGCTGTTAAGGGTTCCTCGCATCGTACGCCCTCCCTTGCAGCGAGTACAGATTGAAGTAATACCCTCTTTTGCTCAACAGCTCTTCGTGACGTCCATCCTCGGCAATGCGGCCGTCGGATATGACGAGTATCCTGTCCGAATCCATAATGGTCGACAGCCTGTGAGCTATGACGATCGACGTCCTGCCGGACATCGCTTTGCTCATGGACCTCTGCACCTGCGACTCGACCATGGAGTCCAGCGAAGACGTTGCCTCGTCCATGAGCATTATAACTGGATTCCTCACTATTGCGCGTGCTATCGCCACCCTCTGGCGCTGCCCCCCGGAGAGGGTAACGCCCCTCTCCCCAACCTCAGTATCGTAGCCGTCGGGCAGGGAGGAGATAAAGTCGTCTATGTCGGCGGCGCGCGCCGCCTCCTTTATAAGCTCCGGGGTCGCCGCGTCAAACCCGTACGCTATGTTGTTGGCGAACGACCCCAACATCAGGACAGGATCCTGCGGAACGACGCCTATCCTTCTCCTGTAAAATGGCATGTCGAACTCCCTCAGGTCGACTCCGTCTATCAGGACCCTGCCCTTCGTCGGATCGTAGAAGCGGAGTATCATGTCGCCGATCGTCGACTTCCCCGCGCCCGTAGCCCCGACTATCGCAACGCGCTCCCCCGGCGAGACGCGGAAACTGATCCCGCGCAGCACCCAGCGCTCCTCGTCGTATGCGAACCAGACGTCGTCAAATACGATTTCTCCCCTCATCTCGCTCAGCACTACCGGACAATCTGGTTCGGCCACATCGTCCCGTTCGTCCAGTATCTCGAATATGCGGTCGGCCGACGCGACCCCCTGTTGTATAGAGCCGACAGATCGGGACGTCACACGAACCGGCTGCACAAGGAGTCCTATGTACATCAGAAAAGTGATGAGCTCCCCCGGGGTGAGTTCTCCATTCACGACGTCCCTGCCACCAAACCACAGTATCAGGGCAAGGGCAGATATCAACACGATCTCGACAAAACCCTCCAGGAAACCCCTCGTCTGGGCACCGCGAATGAGTGCCTTGAAGTGCGATCTGTTCTTCGACTCGAACCGTTCGTACTCGGCCCTCTCAGTCGAGAACGCCCGCACTATCCTCACCGACGACAGGGCTTCGTACGCTATGCCGGAGAGCTGGGCAAGCTGTTCCTGTATCGCCGCCCCAACCCTGCGCAGTTTCTCCGAGGCCCGGTCAATCGCAAGCGCGGCCAGGGGTATCACCGCAAATGTAAGAAGGGTGAGTCTCCAGTTTAGGAGAAATAAAAAGACCACGATACAAAAAAAAGTGACTCCTTGGACCACCAACTCGACCACCACGGTCGTCAGGATGTTCTGGAGCGTCACGACGTCGTTCGTTATCCGGGACATGAACTCGCCCATACGCCTCTTGTAGAGGACCCTCAGAGATAGCCTCTGTGTTTTGTCGTAGAGCTTCAGCCTCAGGTCCATTATCACCTTGTGACCCACCCAAGCCATGAGATACGCGTGCCCATAGCCGAACGAGACCTTGAGCGTGTAAAGCGCCACCATCCCAAGCGCCAGTACGTTGAGCGTACCGCTGTCGCCAGCTATCAACACGTCATCCACCACGTTCTTGATCAGCCATGGCGGTATGACGCCGAAGAGAGCGGAGAGGGCCATGCACATTATCGCCGCCGTCAGCCTCGCAAGGTAAGGCCGGCAGTACGAAAGCAACCTCAAATATGGCTTGAAGTCGCCAGCCCCTAGTCTCATGAGACAGCCCCTGTGATCGCATCCGACCACAGGCCGTAGATTCCTGTCTCGCCCATCAGCCCGGCCAGCTCCTCCATCCTCGATTCGCGCTCCTCACGCGCGATCGCGTCAGATTCGAGCCACTCCAAAACGGCCGCTGCCGCGGCCTCGCCGGTCGCGCGGCTCTGTATCAGCTCGGGGAAAAACTCCTCCCCGGCCAGGATGTTCGGTATCGCAAACCTGAGGTGGCTCAAGAGCAATTTCCCAATCAACGCCGACAGCGGCCTCAGCTTGTACATCACGACCATATAGCGGCGCAGAAGCAGCGCCTCGGCCGTGGCGGTGCCGCTTGAACCAGCCGCTGCCCTGGAGACTGACATCAGGTCGCGCCCACTGCCCCCGTAATACACCCTGCCTTCCGACTCCAGCCTTGGGACAAGGCTTGCCCTAGCCGCCTCCGACAATCCTGGGGCGACTGAGAACACGGGTGAGTACCCGCGCTCGGAAATAATGTCGTACGCGCGGGAAAGCAGCGGGTAGAGGGCCTCTATCTCGCTGCGCCTGCTTCCTGGGAGCAAGGCGACTATTCCGTCCCTGTCGACTTTTCCCCTGATGCCGCCAACTACGGCATCAACGTCCAGGACCGGCACGCTCAGTTCCTCGACAAGCGGGTGTCCCTTCCAGAGCGACTTGCATCCGTGAAGGGACAAGTAATCGTGCTCATGCTTAAAGAGAGGAAGGCAGAGATCCACGCAGGATGAGAGCGTTTTCACCCGGTAGCTTCGCCACGCCCACACGGACGGCGGAGATATATAAAAAATTTTTCCGTGATATCCCCCCCGCCTCAGCCTCCTTATGAGGGGCAGATGAAAATCGGGGCTGTCCACCACGACCATCGCTTTGGGACGCGCCATTATCACCTCGCGATAGACCTCCCTCATCAACCTCAGTATGTCGGCCAGCGCGCCCGCCACCTCAGAGAACCCCATCACATGCAGCCTCCCGTTGTCCCAGAGCGCCTCAACCCCGCAGGCGCGGGCCTCCTCCCCACAGAGTCCGTAAATGCGACCGCCGAACCCCCCGTTCCTCAAAAAAGGGGCGACCATCGCTATGTAGTGATCCCCGGACACCTCTCCGGCGCTGACGAGGATCGATTCCCCGCATGTCAATAATCCACCCCCACCACTGATATGTTCTTATCGCGGGCCATTTTCGCAAATTCGTCCGGCGAGAGCAGCAGAGTCCAGCTGGAGTGGACCGCCAGACAGGTCAAGCCCGCTCGCGACATGAGGTCGAGCGTCATAGGACCGACTACCGGGATGTCATACCTGGAGTCCTGTCCCTTCTTGATCATCTTGACGAGCACTCCTCCCTTGCAGAGCGACCCGGCGCGCAATATTGCCGCGTCTGTGCCCTCCATGGCCTCGATCGCCACGACGGACCTCCTGCTCACGATGAGGCTCTGTCCAAAGGAAAGCGGCACCACGACGCGGGCTATTTCGACCCCGTACCGAATGTCCGACTCCTCTTCGCCCGTTGGAGTCCTCCCGGCGACCAGGCCATTTCCCGCCAAAAGGTCGCCAAGTATGTCGCGGTAGCCTATAACCTCGAACCCAGCCCTCTCAAAAAGGGCTACGATGCCGCCCAGCAGCGAGTGGTCGTCACGAGTCTCCAGTGAAGCCACGAAGTCCCTGGCCATGCTGTCCAGCATTGCGCTCCTGTACATCAGTGTCTTGGGAACTAGCCCGGCGAACATCACCCTGCCTATGCCCCTCGATGCCATGTCCTTCAAAGTCGTCGCAAGCTCAGTTTTATACACAGGGACGATGTCGAGCGCGTGGGGAACGATTGAGTCGCAGTTCTCCCGAATGGCATAGACGACGGGTTTCGCTCCCATCGTAGCCATACGGCGGGCTATCTCCTCCGGCAAAAATCCCTCCCCGGCCACCAAAGCAACCGTCATAGCACAACCCCCTTCAAAAGAGTCCAAGTCCAGGTAGAGCCGAGAAAGCCGCCTATCCGAGCCTGTTGGCGCGCCTGGTCATGACCATGCCGATCATGAAGAATGCCACGTTTGGAATCCAGGCAGCCACTGCCCCCGGTAAAAATCTCGCCTCGCCGAGCGACTTGCAGAACGACATAATTACATAGTAGATAAATACGATAACGACCGACAAGCCAAGCCCCATGCCGGACGACGATCTCTGAGGCCTGCTTCCCACAGCCGCGCCAACCATCACCAAAACGACGCTGGCCCAGGGGACCGAGATTCGCAGATTGAGCAGCATCCACAGCTTGCCAGTGTCGTTACCGTGGAGTTCCGCGTTGCGAATTGTGTCATACAGCTCCATCAGACCCATGACTGACGGATCGCTCGCCGCATTGCCTATTTTGGAGGGAGCGACAGCCAGGTTGAGCTTCTGCCTTTCGAATGAGAAAAGGGCCTTGACCACCCCGTCCGTCTGCACCTCGAAGACTTGCCCGTTCTCCAGCCACCAGACTCCGTCCGTCCAGTCCCCCTTAGGCGCGGAAATTAAGCGTCTTATATGCCCATCCTCGAACTCCTGGACGAGCACGTCGCTCATCTCGCCCGACCTGGGCTTTACGGCGCCTATATAAAAAACCCTCCTCAGAACTCCCTCGCTCTCCTCTCGGATGAAGACGTTTTCCTTGAATATGGGGGGGACGGAACGAAGCACCTCATACCTCATAACGTTAGCCACGGCCCGCTCGCTCAAAGGGACTATGGTCTCGTTCATCAGGAACGCGATTATCGATATGAAAATACCAGAGATAATGAGGGGCCGTACTATTCTGCCGAAGGATATTCCAGCGGACTTCAGCGCCACTAGTTCGGAGTTGGCTGACATGTTTCCAAAGCCCAAGAGGGCCGCCAAAAGACAGCTCATGGGTATCGTGAGCGTCACCACTCCTGGCAGGGAGTATATAAAGAGCCTTGTCACTATGCCGAACGAGACACCCCTCTGTATAACGAGGTCCGCCAGTTTAAAAAGCAGATTGCCGGCCACTAGAATAACAGTGAACGACAATATGCCGAACATGAATGGGGCGCTCATCTGTCCCAGCACAAACCTGTCGAGTATGAACCCGCCAGTCCGTCCGCCTCCCGATGGCATGTCTATAATCGGTCCACTCTGGATTTGAGAGGGCGCTTGTCAACCGGCAGGGCGATTGTCACAGCAGTTCCTCCTCCTGGTCCGCCAGGCGGGCCTGCGGCCTGTAGGCCCACGGGGTGAGTCCGCGCCTCCGTCCCTTTACGAATCCAATTATGAGCGCCGCGAATTCGTCTCCCTCGTAGCGCTCCTCGACGGCCGCTATAGCGTCCTTGAACCTGAAACTCCTGTCGTACAGCAGCCTGTAGATGCCCTTTATGTGGGTGCGCTGTTCCTGAGTGAAACCGCGTCTGCGCAGACCAATGACGTTAAGCCCGTGGACCCTTGCCGGGTGTCCGTCGACGAGGGAATAAGGCGGGATGTCCTTGACCACCTTTGCCATGCCGCCCACCATCGCGTACGACCCCACTCTGACGAACTGATGAAAGCCGGTGAGTCCGCCGATGACGACGTAGTCTCCAACGACGACATGCCCCGAGAAACCGACCATGTTTGTTACAGTGCAGTATTCCCCCAAGCGGACATTGTGTCCCAGGTGGCAGCCCTCCATTATCATAGTTCCCCGGCCTACGGAGGTCTCGCCCCCCTCCCCTGTCGCCCTGTTAATAGTTACGTTCTCGCGCAGAATGACATCGTCCCCTATCCGGACGCTGGAGGATTCGCCCTTGAAATTGTGATCCTGGGGTATCCCACCCAATACAGTGTTCTCGAAAATGTGGCAGTTCCTGCCTACAGTGACGGAACCTCCTACGCGAACGAATGCCTCCAGGATGGCACCCTCGCCCACACTGGCGCCGGACTCCACTATCGAGTAGGGGCCTATTTTCACTCCAGGCCCGATATCAGCCTCCGACGATACGAGAGCCGTCGGGTGTATTTCGGACATGGCCTCATTCATCCTCCTCTTGAGATGTGAGTCCGGCTGCGCTCACGAAACCGAGGATTGCCTCCGCAACAACCTCGCCGTCCACCGTACCCACGAACTTCATCTTCCCGACCCTGCCGCGGAAGCGGATCAGCGTAGCCTCTGTCCTCAGTTGGTCGCCTGGCAGGACGGGTTTTCTGAACTTCGCCTCGTGTACGGTCGTCAGGAAGATCATCTTGCGCTCCCCATCCTGCCGCGGCACGACATTCATGTCCTGAGCCAGCGACATCATGACGCAGCCCACCTGGCCCATGGCCTCCAGGATGAGGACACCCGGCATCACCGGTCCCTCTGGGAAGTGCCCCTCGAAGAACGGCTCGTTCACCGTGACATTCTTGTATCCCACTATCCTCTTCACATCCCCGTCGATATCGACCTCCGTTATGCGATCTACCAGCAGAAACGGGTATCTGTGAGGCAAGAACTCCTTTATCTTGTTGATGTCGTAGACTCCTTTTGTCTTTAGTCCCTTGTCGCTGTCAGCCACCAAACCTACCTCCTCATTCCGCACACGTTCAAACCAAGCGTTTCAGCCTGTCCGTCAGTTTCGAGTGAAGCCTGTGTCCTCCGCATATACAAGTGTAGTGCGCCCGTGGGACAACGCCCAACGTAAGCAGATCCCCCAGCAGATCCAGTATCTTGTGCGCCGCGCACTCTCGCTCGACCCTGTAACCTAGGCAGTTCAGCGGGCCGTCGTCCCCAATTATCATCACGTTGTCAAAATCGCCGCCGAGCCCCAGGCCGGAAGCCCTGAGGGATTCCACCTCCGACTGGAGGCCGAACGTCCTGGCCGGGGCGATCTCCTCGAGATAGACCTCCGGCGTCAATATCACGTCCTTCATCTCAGTCCCTATCCAGGTTCCAGGGTAATCTATGATATATGTCAGCCTCGTCTCAGAGGACGGGGCGGCTGTGATCGTCGAACCATCGAGGTTCAGGAAGACAGGAACAGACAACGCCTGCGTTTTCACCGGTTCGTCCCTCTCCTCCAGGCCAATCTCCATTATGCGTTCAGCGTACGGCAGCGAACTGCCGTCAAGTATCGGCATTTCGCTCCCCTCCGGCTCTATCAGGACGTCGTCCAAGCCTACGCCGGCTATGGCCGACATAAGGTGCTCGACCGTCTGAACCGTCTCCCCGCCTGGAAACATCAGCGCTGTACTCCTGCGGACATCCATAGTCCTCGCGTCCCTTACGGGGTAGATGACGCCGCCAAACCCAAAGTAGATTCCCGTCCCTTTCGAGAGCGGGGATACCGTGACGGCGGACCTCAGGCCGGAGTGAATGCCGACGCCATCGAACCGAGCGATGCCGGCCATTGTATGTCTATTCCTCAAGCTTTATCTTCCTCCGATTTGCCGTTAATTCCATCCATTCGCCTCTCAAGCCTCTTCGTCCTCTCCAGCAACTCCGGCACACGCCTGAGCGACGCCTGAAATTTCGTCTCCTCGGCATGTTCCCTCGCCGGAAATCCCGACACGACAAGGCCGTCCTTTATGACCTTAGTGACCCCGGATCTCCCCGCGATTGTGACGCCGCGGCCAATCGTGACATGGTCGGCTATCCCTGCCTGTCCCGCCACCACAGAGCCATCCCCTATCCTGGCGCTGCCGCCGACCGCCACAAAACCCACCACTATACAATCCTCGCCTATGTCGCAGTTGTGAGCTATGTGAGTGAGACTGCCGATCTTAGTCCCCCGGCCGATGCGCGTCGCGCCAAACGTGGCCCTGTCTATCGTGCTGTTTGCCCCAACCTCCACGTCATCCTCTATTATAACAGCACCGATCTGCGGTATCTTCACCCGCTGCCCCTCGCCATCCTGAATGTAGCCAAAACCCTCATCCCCCACTACCACGCCGGAGTGCAGACGCACCCTCTTGCCTATCTTAGTGAAGTCATGCAACGTGACCAAGGCGGATATATGCGATCCGTCGCCGATCTCGACGCCGTGCCCCACATACACGTTCGCCTGAAGAACTACGCCGCTCCCTATCACGACCCCCTCCGATATGACGCAGCCAGGACCTATCGCAACGCCGGCGCCTATAGTGCCGCTCTCGTGTACAAACGCTCGCGGGCTTATTCCCAACGGCTCGTTCCTGCGCATGTCAAATCGAGGCAACAGAGCAATCAGAGCCTCCTTAGGGCGCTCCATCTCTATTCCGTCCCTCCCGGATATCGCCCCGACGCCTGACAAAACCGGCACGCTGGCCGGTATGCCGGGAAGCACCTTGTTCTCCCACACTACGCAGATCATATCGTCCCTCGGCAATTCAGGCGAGCAGACCCCGCATATCACCCTGTCTCCGTCGCCTATGAGCCTCCCACGGGTAATGGCCGCAACTTCCGCCAGTGTAATGAAGCTCATCTCTCCTCGCACCTCCCCAGACGCTTCGATAGATAATTCAGAAGTTCACCAATGCCCTGACGTTCCATGAATCAGAGTCCCTGGAATCATAGTTCAGCTCCAGGGACAGGTAATCGTTCAACCTGTAGCCAATGGCGCCGTTCGTATCCCCGTCCTGGCTGTATCTCAGCCACATATATGGACTCCTCGGGCGCGACTCGACAGACGCCCTGAGCCACCATATATCATCGTTGTCGCTCCATTCGCCCCCGAACCACAAAAAGCGCCAGGGCATCCACCTCATGCCGAGCCTCGTCTCCAGGTCCCAGTCGTTGAGGGCTACTATGAACTCCCCGTACATCTCGACATCCCAGCCGTGCAATGGCACGGTCCGCCTGCCGAAATGCAGTCCCGCCTCCGGATATTTCCCCTCGGCCCCGCCGTACACCGCCAGCCAGACGCCAGCCGCGTAACGCCTGCTCTCAAGGTCGATGTCGAGTTCCGACACGGTCCCGGTCTTAGCCGTCACCTCAGGCACAGCTTTTGCCTCATCCACCAGATATTCGTCGCCCAGTATTTTTTTGCTCAGGGCAACCAGGTCATCCTTGTGGATATCGAGCCACGGTACAGGTATCCCAATGACCGGGGCGAACCCCTTCAAGAGGTCGTCTCGAAGGTTGGAGTGAAGCATCACAGGTATCGACGCGGAGTTTATCCGTGATGTGACTGCCAGCGTCAGGGGCTGCTCCGGCGCGAAGGATACCTCCAGCAGCACATCGCCGCTTACCGTGGTTCTGACCATCAGTGACGTTCTCCAGCCTGGCAGGCGAGGAGCGAAGATCTCGTCTATCTCGCGCTTGAGGTCGAGATCGCCCCACGAGAGCGCCTCCATGGGGACCCCCTTCATCAGGGAGGATATATCAGCATCTATTCCCTCGGAATCCGCGTCAAACCACTCGTCGACTGGAGGACTCAGATTTGGCCGGTTAAAGGATATCCCCCACGACGGCTCTTCCTCAATGGGTTCCAACACGACGACCACGTCCGAGCCTTCAATGGTAACGCTTCGTACCACATAACCCGATAACAGCCTGTTTGCCACCACCTGAAGCAGCGACTCCTTGAATTCATCGGACTCGCCCTGGGGCATGTGCTCGTACACCGCGTTGAGGCTGCGGTTTGCGCTCTCTGACAGCCACGCGTTCAGCCCCTCCACTCGGACGGCGGCATTCAGCGCAGATGACGTCGATATCAGGCAGAAGGCGAGAACAAAAACAAACGGAGTTGCGACAGCCCTAGCTGCCGCAACTCCATTCTTATATGAGCAACGGTTCATATCCGGGTCAGAACATCTCGCCAAATCCGAAATGCACCCTCGATTCCTCATCTCCCTGCGCAAAATCAAGCCTCAGATTTCCAAGGGGAGTACGTATGCGAACCCCTATGCCATATCCCTCGGCGAGATTCCCGAAGTCGAATTTCTCATCCCTGTTTCTGTCCCAAACCCTTCCAGTATCATAGAAGAGAACTAGGGACGCGACCTTATGCACCGGCAGGCGAAGCTCCGTATTCAGCAGGAACATCTGGTCCCCCCGGAACCTCTTGTCCTGATATCCGCGGAGCGTGCTGTCTCCACCCAGCGTATAGTCAACAGCCCATGGAATGTAGCCGTCGGCGTCGCCTATTATCATTCGCGTCGCAAGGATTGGTGGCACGTCGTCAACAGTGAAGTTCCTCTCGAACATCGCGGTCAGAAAGTTGAGCTGGGTGTAATATCTGGCCTCGAACCAGTACTTCCAGTAGGACCACTCGCCGCCCAGCCCTTCAAGGCCCTTCTCCACGTTGAGCGACTCCACGTCCCCCTTGGGGAACGGGGCGTAGGGGTCCATGTTGTCCCTCGATATCCGGCCGGAAACCATGTAGTTCTTTCCGCTCTCCATCTCCTCGAGTTGCGAAGCTGAAGGGTTCGCCCCGGCGTAAGGCGTTATTTCCACCTCCTGCCACTCGGTCGTGAGGTACCAGCTCAGCTTCGAGCGCGCCGAGAATTTACGTCCGGTCCCGATGTAAGCGCCCTTCTTATCCTCGTCGTAATTGAACTGGTAGACGTCGCTGTCATAGTAGCCCAGATCATTCCACGACCGCCTGTAGGCGCCTACCTTCCAGGAGAAGACCTTGTGGTCCATGTAGGGCTGTTCGAGGGTCAGCCAGTACTGCTCCCGATCGCCAAGGTCGAAACCCACGCCGAAGTGCTCGCCGCGCCCGGCCCAGTTATTGTCGCTGTAGGAGAGTCCGCCGCTGAAACCGCTCTGGGTGCCGTAGCCCACCGATATCCCTATGCGTCCAGTCTTTGCCTCCACGACTGTCAGGACGAGGTTCATTTCGTCAGGCGTTTCGCCAGGTTCGAAGCCAACGTTCACATCCTCGAAGTACCCCGTCCCCTGAAGCTTGCTAAGGGTGTAACGCAGCTTCGTAGCGTTGAAAAAATCTCCCTCCGCGACGCCAAGCTGACGCTCTATGACGTAGGTCTTCGTCCTCGTGTTGCCCTGGATTATGATGTCTCCAAACTTCGGCTCTACGATGTAGACGTTTACCACAACGCCCTCCACCCTAACATCGTTGACGCGGGCCATTACGTACCCATCCTGTTGATACTTCTCCTTTATGCGCTGAAGGTCGTTGCGGAAGAAAACCCGATTGAATATCATCCCTGGCTTCGTGAAACAGAGGGTCCTCAGGACATCCTCAGAATATATGCTGTTCCCAAAGAAGTTTATGCCTTCTATTATGGGGTTCTCGGCAACCATGAACACTATACGCGAACCGTTGACCTCGTCCAATATGCGGTAATCGACGTTTGAGAAGAACCCAAGTTCGAATATCGCGTCCGCGTCCCTGCCGAGTCTGTTTTGGTCCAGCGGCGTCCCCACCTGCGATGTTATCACCGACAGTATGTGGTCGCTCACGACCTCGGAATTACCCTCCACTGATATCGAGAGAATCGGCAAGGTCTGCGTCCTCGCTCGCCCGGAACCTCCATCGCGCGTCCGGTTTGGCCTTCCATCTGATAGGGGCGCCGGGCTGTCAGGCGTCACCTCTAACGTGTCTATTTCAGGCATCGGCTTCCTCTCGGATTCGGGGTTGCCTATTACCACAGGCACGCCTCCCAACTCGGAGTCTGCGGCAAAAACCCCAAAGGGCGCCGCCAAAATTAGCAAAATGGCAAACGTTACCGCTCGAATGCGCCTCCAGGCAACAGATCTGACGCCAACATCGGTATTTGCTCGCAACATGTAAAATCCCCCACTCGATCTGTCGTTACTCATCTCAAGGATGTATACTGACTGCCGGCTCGGAAGCGCGCAGTGCCCTCTGCCCAACCTGTATCAGCGAAATCACGTCCTCTAAGGTCGGCTCGCGCGGAGAAACCTCCTCCGGCTCCATCCTCGGCTCGGCTTTATCCGCGGCGTCGGACTTCCTGCCCGCGATCCTGTGCGGCTCCGCCGCTGACGCAACGCTTACGCTCTTTTTTTCCACAGGCAGGTCGGCTGGTATCTCCACAGAGAACGTGACCGCACCCCTGTTTCTGCTGCTCAAAGTCTGGCGGAGCGCGCTCAGGATCTCGCTCTCCGTGCTGGTAAGAATCTCTATGGACTCCATTTCAAAACTCTGGAGCGGCCTGTCTTGATCGACGGACAGCGGCAAAACCGCGGCCATTACCATCGCCGCGGCCACAGCCGACACGCGAAACACCCCCAGAATAAAGGAGGGCGCCTGCTGGCGTGAGCCGAGGGTCTCGTTCTCCACTGTCCTCCAGAGGTCATCCTTCAGACCGCGCGCCTCCGCCTCCATGCATTCTATCTCCATGAGCGCGGAACTCCATGAACCGCACCCGCATGCGGCCATACAACGTTTTAGCCAGCGTTCTATCCTCTTGAGCCTTTTTTCAAGTGACTTCTTGTTTTCGCTCTCACCCATCTTCTACACCTCCGGCGCCGTTTCGCTCACTCAAAACATTTTCACGAATCAAGCCCCAGATGTGGCGTCGCCTTTCGAAAACCAACCCTTGAGGCGGGCTATCGCCCCGCGCTGCAATCTATATATATGGCTGATCCCGACGCCATGTTCTGTCGCGACGTCAGAGGCCCTGCGTCCCTCTATGAGCAGCGAGCTTATTATCTCCCTCTCCCTGCTGGAGAGGTGTTCAAAGCCCTCCCTGATGGCGAGCTGCCACTCTATCTTATCGAGTTCCGCCTCGAACGAGTCACCTCGTTCGAGATACTCCTCCTCGACAGGAAGAGGCGCCTTCGCCTCTGATCGCTGAAGAAAGTTGACCATACGCCCCCGCACCTTGTAGTAGGCGTAGGTGATGAATCTGATGTTCCTGCCCACATCGAAATTGTCAACAGCGGCTATAAGGCCGATCATACCTTCCTGTATCAGGTCGGGATACGAATTGTAAGGCACCCTGAACTTCTTGGCCATCCAGAAAACCATCGGCCTGTAGGACATTATTATTTTTTCCCTGGCATCGTCGTCGCCAAGCTCTATCAAATCCCAGAGTTCGCGCTCCTCGCGCCGGTCCAACGATGAGTTGCCGCTGCCGTCCTTCATCCGCGGGCCCCCTTCCAACTCTCGATATCCATGAACGTGATCATTCTACCATATTACCATTTCACCGCACCATTTTTAGCAATCTATCGGGCAAAAAATTATAGGGAAAATGCCAGGCGCCCGATCTCCTCGTCGCTCCCAAGCCTGCAGTGATGAGTGTCGTTAAGGGCGTAAAGCGAGGGCCTGCGCCCCCACATGTCAACGATGGTGAGCGAGCAGTTGTCCACCCTGAACCTCCACAGGATGTCGATATCTTCCACCCCCATGAGTGCCGCCAGGACGGATCTCAGTATCGCTCCGTGGGCCACTACGAACGTCGCGGCGCCAGGGCGCCCATACTCGAGTATGTTCGCCGCGGCCCGCTTCGACCTCGCGATTATTTCCTCGAGCGTCTCTCCGCCCTTAGGCGTTATGGAGAACGGACGGGCCTTCCACTTGTCGAGCGTTTCCCCGTCCACGTTCCGCACATCGGACATCGAAAGCCCCTCCCAGATGCCAAAGGATATCTCCCGCAGATCTTCCAGCTTCTCTATCTTGGCATCTCCGCCGTTGTTCTCCATTATGACCTCGGCCGTGCGACAGGCTCGCGAGAGCGGGCTGGACACGACCCTCGCCGGTATAGTGCCTCTGAGCCTCACCCCCAGCCTGCGCGCTTGTTCTATTCCAGCTTCGTTCAACTCTATGTCCGAGTTGCCCTGGTACTTGAGATCTTTGTTCCAGTCCGTCTCGCCATGTCTGACCAAGAAAATTCTATGACTCTCGCCCATCGCAGCCCATCTCCGTCCAAATGTTGTACTTTAGTTTCAGGTAAGCTGACGACCGCAACAAAAAACAGAGCCGACTTCCCGGCTCTGCAAGGTTTTTCAAGGCTGCTCGATTTATTTCGAGAAGAGCTCGACCACCAGGATCTCATTGACGTCTATGGGAATCTCGTCGCGCATCGGCTCGCGCGTCAAGACTCCGCTGAACTGCTCGATATTTTTCTCGATGTAAGGCAGGTCGAAGCTCCTCAGATCCTGAAAATTAACGCGGATCCCCTCGTTGTCGCGGGACTTTTCACTGAGGGATATCACGTCGCCGGGGCTGCACCCGTAGGATGGAATATCTACCTTGCGCCCGTTCACCAGGATATGTCCATGGTTGACTATCTGCCTCGACTGGCGTATCGACCGCCCGAAGCCGATGCGGTATACGAGGTTGTCCAAGCGGCACTCCAACCCTTTTAGCATGGCCACGCCCGTGGCCTCCGAACTCTTCTGCCCGCGCTTGTAATAGCGGACAAACTGGCGCTCGAGGACTCCGTAATACGCCTTGATCTTCTGCTTCTCCATCAGCTGGAGGCCGTACTCAGAGGTTTTCTTCCCCATGCGGCCGCCCTTCTGGGCTTGCCCGCTCACCCTCTTCAGCGCCTTTGGGTGATTGTAGACGTTGACTCCCAGGCGACGACAGAGTTTAAACCTGGGCTCTCTTCTAGTTGCCATGACGACACTCCTCTTTGAGAATATTATTTATATTATCAATTACGTGAACTCCCGATCCTCCGAACGAGAGTCCATTCCATTCAGCCCATGGATTCTACCACTGAAATTGAAAAAAGTAAACACTATTTTTTATCGGAGCAACCGTCGCAGTAACCGCAGGAACAATTGCCGCGCCTTCTCCTGCTTATGCCGCGCGCCACGGTTAAGACCACCAGGGCTATCGCCAGGACCGCTATTGCTATGTCCGTCCAGTTCATACAATTACCCTCCTTCTAAATAATAAATCAACCTCAATATGTACTAATTTACGATGCGAACAAACTTGCCGCGTGATAGACGATGAAAGCGCCAACCCATGCCGTCAGCAGCCAGAAGCCGATTGTGCCCCACAGCCACCGGGCGTTCCTCAGCTCGGCCCTCGCGGTGGCCACAGCCGCCATGCAGGGCACGGTAAGAAGGTTGAACGTCATGAACGACAGGGCAGCGGCTGCGGAAAAGTTGGCGACAAGGGCCAGCGAGAGCGCGCCGGCCGCCGAATCGTCCTCAAGCGGATCGGCGTCCAACCCTGGGCTGTAGAGAACGCCCATGGTGGAGACTACCATCTCCTTCGCTATCAATCCCGTCACTATCGCGACGACCGCCCTCCAAGGTTCCTCCATAGACACAAAGCCCAGAGGTTTGAAGAGAGGCACCGCGAACGAACCCAGAACCCCCACTATGCTCTCCCTGCTGTTTGGCTCGACCATTCTGATCGAAAAATCGAAGTTCGACAGAAACCAGATCACCACCGTCGCGCCGGCTATGATCGTGGCGGCCCTCGTGACGAAGCCCCTTATCTTCTCCCACAGGTGTATGCAGATGTTGCGGAGCCGCGGCATGCGGTACGCGGGCAGCTCCATTATGAAAAATGACGCCTCGCCCTTGAGGATGGTTCTCCTCAGGATTATCGCGGTGACTACGGCTGAGGCTATGCCTATGACATATATGCCGAACACCGCCCTGTCGGCGTTGCTCGGAAAAATGGCGGCCGCGAAGAGCGACCAAATCGGCAATTTCGCGCCGCACGAGAAGAAGGGCATGAGCATTATCGTCACCCTCCGCTCTCCGTCACTGGCCAGTGTCCTGGTTCCCATCATGGCCGGCACTGAGCAGCCGAAACCCATCAGCATCGGCAGAAAGGCCCTGCCGGAGAGCCCAAACCGCCGGAGTATCCTGTCCATGAGGAAGGCCGCGCGCGCCATGTAGCCGCTGTCCTCGAGTATTGACAGGAACAGGAACAGCATCACTATCTGCGGGAGGAAGCTCAAAACAGAGCCGACCCCGGACAGGATGCCGTCCACCAGCAGCCCGAAGGCCCACCGCGACGCCCCGGCGGACTCCAGCGCTCCCCTTGCCGCCTCCTTTATAAACTCGGCAAACGCCTCCGTCCAGCCCTGCATCATTATGCCAGGCGAAGGGATTCCGCCCTCCACCAGCCGGTCCGTGAACATCAGGGACTCCGCGAACGTAAGGTGGAATACAAGGAACATGAAGGCAAAAAAAACAGGCAGGCCAAACAGCTTCCCTGTGAGAACCCGGTCTATCCGATCGGAGCGTGAAAATCCTCCCTGCGGCAGCTTGGATATTGCGGGGCGAAAGCTCTCGGATATATGTTTATAGCGGACGTCGGCCACTGCCGCCTCGAAATCGCCGTCCAGCATTGGGTCAATCTCCGCGAGGCGTCTCGCCGATTCCGCGAGACGGGCCATGCTGGGGTTCTCTCTGGTGTAGATAGGGTCGCCCTCCAGCAGCTTTGCCGCCATAAAGGATGGGTGCGGTTTACCGCGCTCCCTAAGCGCCCCCGCTATCTCGTTAAATGAATCCGACAGCGCGGACTTCTCCAGGGGGGACCAACCGTGCCGAGGACTCCCAGCTGTCGCTATGGCCGTCGACATGAGCTCGTCTATGCCATAGGAGTGGAGCGCGCTTATCTCCACTACAGGCGTCCCAAGGCAGTCCGAGAGCATGGCGACGTTTATCGCTCCTCCCTCATGCCGCAGCGCGTCCGACATGTTGAGCGCCACCACGACAGGAATATCGGACTCCAGCAGCTGAGTCGTCAAATAGAGATTTCTCTCCAGATTCGTGGAGTCGACTATGTTTATTATGAGATCCGGGCTTTCCTCCATCAGGTAATCGCGGGCCAATAACTCCTCCGAAGTGTAGGGCGAAAGCGAGTATATGCCAGGAAGATCTATTATATCCACCCTTCCCGCACCCGGGGAACCCCTGTAGACACCCTCCCTGCGGTCCACCGTGACCCCTGGCCAGTTGCCGACGTGCGCGGCGCTTCCTGTAAGCGCGTTAAAGAGAGTGGTCTTCCCACTGTTAGGATTGCCGGCGAGCGCGAATTTCAACTGCAACACCCCGATTCACAAACAAAGCGGCTCCATTTATGAAGCCGCTCAAACTTTTTTAACTGGCGCGGGCCTTTGGGGAATAAACGCAAAGGCCTCGACCTACATTACATATATTCTCTCGGCGAGACCATGATTCAGCACGAGTCTGCTCTCCAGCACCTTGACCACTGTGTTTCCCATGCTGTCCGACATCGGGGTCAACGTCTGTCCGGCCAGGATTCCCAAGTCCTCCAGGCGCCTCTTGATCCTCTCCTCTGCGTTGACCTTAGTCACTGTGACCTCTGAACCCATCGGAGCCGAAATGAGCTGTAACATAAGAGACACCCCCGCTTATTTGACTGGATTAGCTTTGGATTTTCATGTAAAACCTTATTCCACAATGACTATAGCGCGGTCCACGCGATTTGTCAACAAATTCAAACTTATTTGCCCCAAGTGATTGCCAATAAATTTACGTTGTTTTTTTTAAAATTGCGGCGTATAGTTTTATCGTCCAACAATAGAATATAGAGATATAGGAGGAGTGATCCGGATGAACGCGTTTATTGACAAGGCAGGCCCAGGACTCAGGGGGGTGTTTACGGCGTCCTTCCTCGCGGCGGCCCTCGTCCTGTCGCCGCAAACAGCGGCCTGGGCCGCCATCAGCGAGAAAGATGTGAGGCAAGCCTGGCTCGACGTCAGCAAGGTCGCTGAGATGGAACCACTGCCGCTCTCGATCGAGAAAAACGAATCACCGAACGCATGGGTGACCTCCGGAAAGTCCGTCACTGTGACAACCGGCCTGATGGACCTCCTGGAAAGCGGCGAGGAGATATTCGGCGTGCTGGCTCACGAGGAAGGGCACGCCAAGCTGCGGCACTACGAGAGCAGAGCCGGCAACGCGGCCGGCGTTGGGCTCGCGGCGGTCTTACTGGGCCGAGCCCTTGGCGGCAAGACACTCGGCAACGCCGCCGTAGAGCTGGGGGCGAACCTGGCAACCGCAGGCTACAGCAGGGAACAGGAGGTCGCGGCGGACGATTTCGCCACGGACCTGGCGTTCAAGGGCGGACATGACCCAACCGGGCTTTACACGGCACTCCAGAGAATATCGCTGTTCGGAGGAAAGACCGAGCCATCCGGCTTCAACTCCCACCCTCCGGACGACAGGAGGCTGAAGCGCATCCACGACAGGATCGTCGAAAAAAAGCCGGACGCGGTCTTTCCGACTGTGGAAAAGCTAAAATGAAATATGACTATATTTTATGACATTTGTCAAATGGCGTAACGTTTGCCCTGCTGTCCGATAAAAATATTTCCCATCGGGCCTTTAATCTGTTATAATGATGACGCTTCGTCAAGTGGGGTGGTGATTTACCTTGCTGGCGGTTATTTCTAGCGGAAGGGTTGATGTTTTGGTGAAGTTCCATACTTTGGTTGCCGCGTTCCTCTGCGTGTCCTTGTTCCCTTTCTCCGGCCTCGCGGCCGCAAAAGCCGAGGCGGCTGAGGGGAAAGCAAAGCGTTCAGTGGCGTTGTTCGAGACTACTATGGGTTCGTTTAAGATAGAACTCTTTGACGACCTGGCGCCCCAAACTGTCCGTAACTTCGTGGATTTAGCGGAGCGCGGTTTTTACGACGGCGTGATATTCCACAGGGTGATAGACGGCTTCATGATTCAGGGCGGAGACCCGACGGGGACCGGAAGCGGGGGACCTGGACATACGATTCCGGACGAGTTTGGCGAGGGCCTGAATCACGACGTTCCCGGCGTACTCTCTATGGCAAACGCGGGTCCAGGCACCGGGGGTTCCCAGTTTTTCATAACGCTGGCCCCGACGCCGTGGCTCGACGGCAAACACGCTATATTCGGAAGAACGATATCGGGTTTGGATGTAGTACAGGCGATAGGCAAAGTTCCAACCGGCGCCGCGGATAAACCGATCAGGGATGTGGTCATAAACAAGATCACCATCTCAGGCGACGCGCCCAAATAGGCTGGGTTATAGACAAACTGCAATGTAGCACGGTCATTCCGGAATTCTTAAAAAGGCTTATGTCGCACCTGTTAAGGTTAGGAGGATCGTGTGACAGACGGTAGATGGAGGGGCTTGGGCGAGACAGCGGCCGGAACTCCTCCGTCTTTTTTATTTCATCTCCCGGAGCGCCGTCAACCCCAGGGGGACGGCGAGTATAAACGTCGCTACGTCCGCTACGAGCTGGCTTGACTGGAGTCCGAGGAGTCCAAACATGGGCGTAAGCGCAAAAAGCGCCGGCAGAAGGAACAGCCCCTGCCTCGACAGGGCCAGGACGCTGGCCGGGATTGCCTTTCCTATCGTCTGAAGCATCATGTTGTTCATAATCACCCAGCCCATGAGAGGAAACGCGGCGCAGTTGAGCCTCAGCGACAGAACCCCTATCGAAATGACCTCCGCGTCGTCCCCCCTGAATATCGCGATGACGCCAGGAGCAAAGACAATTCCGGCCAGGGACATCAGGAGCAGCCAGGCAGTCGATACCTTCACGCAAAACCAGAAGGCCCTCTTCACCCTGTCATAACGCTTCGCCCCGTAGTTAAAGCCGCAAACTGGCTGAAAACCCTGCCCGAAGCCGATAAGCGCCGCATTGGCAAACATCACGACGCGCTGAACTATCGATATTGCGGCTATAGCGGCGTCCCCGTAAGCTCCGGCCAGGCGGTTGAGACAGACGACCGCGACGGCGGCTATCCCCTGCCTTATCAGTGACGGCGCGCCTCCCCTCACGATCTCCCTGTAATAATATGGGAGGAGCGAAAAATTTCTCAGCCTTATCCTGACGTTTCCTTTTTTTGCACAGCCTCGGAACAGCAGGCAGAAGGCGGCAAACTGGCTGATCATGGTTGCGAGCGAAGCGCCGGCAACTCCCATGCCCAGGCCGAATATCAGCACTGGGTCGAGGACGATATTTATAACGGCTCCGCTCGCCATGCCTATCATGCCGTAAAACGCGCTCCCCTGAAAACGCAGCAGATTATTCATCATGAGGGACGTCGCCACCCACGGCGATCCGACCAGGATGAATTTCAGGTAATCACGAGCGAAAGGCATGATTGTCTCGGTCGCCCCGAGAAATCTGGCCAGCGAATCCAGGTTCATCAATCCTGCCGCAGCAAGCAGGACGCCAAACGCCAGTGACGAAAAAAAACCTGTCGCCGCCATTTTTGACGCCCTCGCTAAATCCTGAGCGCCAAGGCGTCTCGACACATAGTTGCCGGCCCCGTGGCCAAAGAAAAAACCTATGGCCTGTATGAGCGCCATCAGCGAAAAGACTATCCCGACTCCAGCCGTCGCGCTCGTGCCAAGGGAACCAACGAAGTAAGTATCGGCCATGTTGTACATCGCCGATATCATCATGGTTACGATGGAGGGTATTGCCATACGGCAGACCAGCTTCTCCACTGGCAAATTTATCATGAGATCGTATTTCTCGTCGAACTCCGCCTGATGAGCCACACCCACTCCCCCAGTCTCAAACAAACGTATTGTACATTGTAAATTATCAAAATTCACTCGGTCCTTGTGCAAATAGCGGAAGAGAGGATATAATCTTCGCATTAGCCGGACATCTTACGGCAGGTCGAAGGGGGAGATGGGTCTGACGTGAGCGGTATGAGCGTAATTGCCATAAATATTCAAATCTATTCGATAAATAATTAGAGGAGGCAGTAATTATGTTGAAAAGGAAAAAGTTGTGGAAGTGCCTGTTTGTCCTGCTGTCGGGGGTGCTGCTGTTGTCGTTCGTTCAACCGGCGCTGGCGGATATATACTTCGACCCGCAAAGTATCATGATACCATACATCAGCGATGATCTGTCCTGGAGATGGGGAACCAACCTCATGGTGGATGGCTATACGAACCTCTCCGACTACAAACTCGCCCTCTTTGAGGGGTCGAACGAACCTGACCCCGCCGACACCCCTACGTCGGTGGAATACACCGGCGGTGGTGTGACGATGTCGCTGACAATGCTGCCGGACGGCTCCGTTGATGGATCCGGGAAGATCTCCTATAGCACGAACGCCATGTTCACGGTCCGCGCCACAAATAGGACGATCAGCGCCGACATCCTCCGTGCCAGCTTCACGGTATCGGCGGTAGGTGTGGAGGGTACGGGGAACGCGCTCGGGGCGGAATTCTCGATCTATGACAAGGACGGAAATCCCCACAGGCCTTCGTACATGTTCCCAGGCACCCCAAGCAGATTTGAAACGCCAATCTACGGGCATTTGGACGGCACATACGACCGCATGGTCGTCACTATAGTCAACCCGCTGGGCTCCATAACCCAAATTATGCACAACCCGTACAACGAACCCGGAACCGGGGGAGTCGCTGGTTCTGACGGATTTTTCATATATGGCTCTTTGTTCGAGATGTGGTACACTCCAAAGATGAGGGGACCTCACGTGTTAAATGTGTATTACCCTCAGGGCGGGTACTACTACCACCAGTCGTTCAAGTTTGAAGGCGAGGTTCCCGGCGAGAGCAGCGGCCAGGGCTGCGACGGCGGACTCTCCGCTCTGGTCCTGCTGGCGGCGCTCCCGGTGCTGGCGATAAGACGCGGCAAGAAGCGGGAATAACGGAACTTAAATTAAACAAGACGCTTCCCATTGCGGGAGGCGTCTTGTTTTAAACCCAAACTTCGCAGTTCCTTTTTTAGTCTCCGGTTTTTTTGTCGCGAGCATCTCTATCTCTCAGTCACTCAAAACTTTTATCTCGTCGAGCGAGAGACCGGAGCTATCTGCGATGATGTCAGGCGATACTCCGCGAATAAGCAAATTTTTCGCCATTTCAACAGCCTT
>JAITNX010000209.1 GCA_031290235.1 Synergistaceae bacterium
TTGAGGACAACCGGTGGGACAGGCTGGATATTTCGAGCAGGCACGCTGTTACGGAGCATCTGAAGCTGGCCGTAAACGAAAATTAGGAAGGCTGCCGCGCCACCTCCACTGTGAAGGAACTCCCGGCGCCTGGGATGCTCTTTACGCCAATGTTTCCGCCGTGGGCTTCGACTACCGCCTTCACGACCGAAAGGCCTATTCCATTTCCGCCGGAGTCCCTGGTTCTCGACTCGTCCGCGCGGTAGAGGTAGTCGAATATATGAGGTATGTCGTCGTCCGGTATTCCTATGCCGTCGTCAGTTATCGAGAATACCGCCATGTCGCCCCTGTTGCGGGTGCTGATTTTTATATTTCCGCCAGGGTTTGTGTACTTGACGGCGTTCGAGACGAGGTTGAATATGACCTGTCCGAATTTGTCGGGGTCTACGTACGCCTCGCACGGCTCGTGTTCGTACTGGAGATTTATTCCCTTTGATTTTATGCTCGTCTCGAAGCTGCGAAGGACCCTATCAGTCATCTCGGAGAGGTCGGCTTTTACCGTCATCGAGGGGGCAAGTGGGTCTCGCGCCTGAACCAGGTTGTCAATCTCCGACACCATCCGAGCCAGGCGAAATATCTCAGCGAGAAGGCTCTCCAAACGCTCCTTTGTCGGCGCCCACAGGCCGTCTATCATTGCCTCCAGGTTCGATTGAAGCGCGGCGAGCGGCGTCCTGAACTCGTGAGAGTAGGCGTTGGCCATCCGCTTCTTCAGGGCGAGCTGTGTCTCCAGGCTTATCGCCAGATGATCGACTCCTGACGCGAGGTCGTCTATCTCCGCTGTCCCCGTCTCGAGTTGAACCCTCTCCGAGTATTCGCCCTCCGCTATGCGCCTTGTGCGCTCGGTCACTCTCCTTATTGGGCCGGTTATCCTGCCGGCCATGAATAGCCCGATGGCGATGGAGATAAAGAAGAATACCACCGCGACCGTCAGCGAGGCCCTGTTGAACGCGCGCAGGAAGTCCCGGTCACTCTCATTGTAATAAAACGGTCCGTGATAACCCAGCAGCACGGAGCCGATCGCCTGTCCGCCGCGCATTATCCCGAAATGCTTTCTTGTGAAGCTCCCATTGAACTCCGGGCAGTTTTCAGAGTGCCGCTCCTCATGTTCCTCCCGCATGTGATGGCAGGCGTCGGCAGCGCTGGTGTTCGTGCAGAAGAGCATGTCGCCGTTCGAGTTATAGACCATCAGCATAACGCCCTGTTCGAGCAGGGTGTCGCCGAGGTTCTTTAAAAAGGCCATAAACCCTGGGAGGTTTGCGTTGCCTGGGGAGTCCTCGTCAAAAAAATTTCTCGACACCATGTCGATGATCTCATCGTTCTTCATCTCCTGCTGGTGTTCAACGTAGGCCTGAAACTGTTTTTCGAGGAAGTAATTGGACACCAGAAGCAGCGAGGAGGCCAGAAATGCCGCCACCATCACGTACGACAGAGTGAGTTTGAGCTTGAGCCCCCGCTTCATTCTGAACGTCCGCTTGCGGCCTCGAATCTGTAGCCGACCCCCCGGACAGTGATTATATATCTGGGATTCGCCGTGTCGTCCTCTATCTTTCCGCGAAGGTTCTTTATGTGCGAATCGATTGTGCGGTCGAAGCCGTCGAAGTCATCGCCGAGCGCGATGCTGATCAACTCCTCCCTGGTGAAGATCTTCTGCGGATACTTTACCAGGGACGACAGTATCTTGAACTCGTTCGGCGTAAGGTTTACAGGCGCGCCTCTTCTTTTGATCTCGCGCGTCTCGAAGTTCACTTCGAGGTCGCCGTCGTTCCAGCTCATCCTGCTGTACAGAGGGGAAATGCCGTCGCCGCATCTGCGGAGTATGCTCTGGATCCTCGCCAGCAGCTCCCTCGGGCTGAAGGGCTTTGTGACGTAGTCGTCCGCTCCCATGGAGAAGCCGGCGATTTTGTCCCCCTCCGCGCTTTTTGCCGTCAGCATCACGACCGGGACGCGCGAGGCCCTTCTTATCTCCTGACAGAGCCGCTCGCCGGATATCTTGGGCAGCATCAGGTCGAGCACTATCAGATCCGGAGACAGTTCCTCAAACATGGAGAGCCCGGCCTCGCCGTCAAATGCGGCAAACACCTCGAAACCAGCGTTCTCGAGATACGCCCTCAGCGCGTCCGAGATCATGACCTCGTCCTCCACTATGAGTATCCTCCGCGCCTTAGACAATGACCGTCCCTCCCTGTTTGCGCAATTGCCCCTACTTCACGTCGTACCCCTGGTCCTCTATTTCGCTCTTGATCTTATCCACTGTCACCTTGCCCGAGTCGAACGTCACCGCCACTGTGTTCTTCTCGAGGCTGACGTCAACGCCGCTTACTCCGTCCAGTCCGCCTACCGCCTTGTTGACCGCCTTTACGCAGTGTTCGCAGGACATTCCCTCCACGTTAAGAGTTACAGACTCCATCCGATTCACCTCCTCCGGTCGTTCATCTGATAGATCATTTATTTTATCACCCTCTGCCAGGTTTGAAGCGCCTCAATCTCAGAGCGTTCGAGAGTACGGAGACCGAGGAGAGCGACATGGCCGCCGCGGCCAGTATCGGGTTCAGGAGCGGACCTCCGAAAATGTGCAGAATGCCTGCCGCTATCGGTATGCCGGCCGTGTTGTAGGCAAAAGCCCAGAAGAGGTTCTGCTTGATGTTGCGTATGGTACTCCTGCTCAGCCTGATGGCGGTCGGGACATCAATGAGGTCGCTCCTCATCAGGACTATGTCCGCCGACTCCATGGCGATGTCAGTGCCAGATCCTATCGATATCCCGATGTCGGCCTGGACCAGTGCCGGCGCGTCGTTGATGCCGTCTCCGACCATCGCCACCCTGCGTCCCTCCGACTGGAGCTTCTTCACCTCGTTCGACTTGTCCTGTGGCAGGACCTCCGCCAGGACGCGGTCGATTCCAACCTGACGGGCTATCGCGTTCGCCGTCTTGACGTTGTCGCCCGTAATCATCGCAACGCTGATTCCCATGTCCCGCAGGATCTTTATCGCGTCCGCGCTGCTGTTCTTTACCACGTCCGCGACCGCTATTATACCCGAGAGGCGTCCGTCCATCACGATGTACATCGGCGTGTTGCCCTCCTCAGCGAGGCGGTCGGACTCCTGTTCCAGCTCGGCCATAGATATCCCACGCTCCGTCAATAGCTTCCTGTTGCCGGCGCAGACGTTCGCGCCATCGACGTCAGCCTCGATGCCAAGGCCGGTTATGGACTGGAAGTTGCCGACATTCAGGAACTCGAGTCCCCGGTTCTCGGCGCCCCTCACTATGGCCTCGCCAAGCGGGTGTTCGGAACCCTTCTCCGCGGAGGCGGCGATCTGGAGCAGGCGGTTCGCGTCGACTCCGCTCACGGTCACTATGTCCGTCACCTCCGGCTTGCCCTCGGTGATCGTCCCGGTCTTATCGAAGACTATCGTGTCGATCTTGTGAGTCGTCTCCAGCGCCTCTCCGCCCTTGAACAGTATGCCGTACTCCGCTCCCCTGCCTGTGCCAACCATTATCGCGGTTGGGGTGGCAAGGCCGAGAGCGCAGGGACAGGCGATTATAAGTATGGAGATGAAAATCTTGAGCGCAAATTCGAAGTCGCTGGTCGCCATATACCACCCTATCGTCGCCAGCACAGCGATGACGCACACCACCGGGACGAAGTACCCCGCTACTATGTCGGCCATCTGCGCTATGGGCGCCTTGGAACCCTGAGCGTCCTCCACGAGCTTGATGATCTGGGCCAGGGCCGTGTCGCTCCCAACCTTCGTCGCATTGAACCTGATCATGCCGTTTTTGTTGATCGTGGCCGCGAACACCCTGTCCCCGGTCTTCTTGTCCACCGGCATACTCTCGCCGGTGAGCATCGACTCGTCTATCGCCGAGTGTCCCTCCGTTATCAGTCCGTCCACCGGTATCTTCTCGCCGGGGCGCACGAGTATCACGTTGCCCGGTTCCACCTCGTCTATGGGTATCTCGAGTTCCCTGCCGTCCTGGATTATCGTGGCGGTCTTGGGCGCGAGGCCCATGAGCTTTTTTATAGCCTCGGACGTCTTGCCCTTCGAGACGGCTTCGAGGGACTTGCCCAGGAGTATGAGGGCGATTATGACGCCGGCTGACTCAAAGTACATGCGGTCGACCGCCGCGAAGTCCTCGGCTGTGATCTGATATGTCGAGTAGAGGCTGTACAGCACCGCCGCCGACGTTCCTATGGCGATGAGGGAGTCCATGTTAGGGCTTCCCTGCATGAAAGCCCTGAAGCCGACGGAGTAGAACCTGCGCCCGACGAACAGAATTGGCGCCACTAGAATTATCTCGGCCATCGCGTAGTTGAGCGGATACTGCATTGGTCTCAGAATCGACGGGAAAGGCAGCCACCAGAGCGCGGTGACCATCGGCACCATCGCTATGTACAGAAGGGGCAGCCCAAATACCGCCGCAACTGTGAAGCGCCGCCACAGGGATCTTATCTCGGCTTCTTTGCGCAGCCTGTCCTCGTCCACGGCGCCCTTTCTCTCCATCTCAAGGGCGCGATAGCCGGCCTTCTCGATGGCCTCGCGTATCTGCGACAGCTTCACCCTTCCGGGGTCGTAAGCGACTGTCGCCCTCTCTGTCGCGAAGTTTACCGACGCCGCCAGCACGCCGTCGAGCTTGCCCAGGACTTTTTCTATGCGTTTGGCGCA
>JAITNX010000016.1 GCA_031290235.1 Synergistaceae bacterium
ATCTGTGTATGAGTACAAGGTCTGGCTGAACAAGATCAATAGGGCTTCCTCTGTTCAGTCAGCAATAAACGTGACTGCGGCGGCGGATTATTACGGTCCGTTCGGTGTTAAAACAAAAAGTCAGGCAACATATGCGTTTGCCCTGTTTCCTCTTCAATGTACCCCGGACCTTCTTGACGAGGTCCGGGGGGTTGTTCATGCCATTTCGCTTTCAATCGGGATATGCCCGCATAGAACGCGAAGCGGTATCAATACGCTTTCTTGTATAACTCGACAATCCTGTCTTCGGTGACGAACCGGGGGTTGTTGCCGGGGCTTCCGCTGATCACTGCGTCGCTGGCCATCTTTGCAAGGTGTTTTTCAAATTCCGCCTTATCAGGGATCAATTCCCGGATGGGGGGGATCTCCACGTCGTGGCAAAGGCTCGTTATCGCGTCTACTGCTTTTTTCGCGGATTGCTGGACCGACAATCCTCTCACGTCCTCGCCCATGATCCGCGCAATTTCGGCAAATTTTTCGGGCTTCGAGATGCGGGTGAACTCCGCCCACATGGGCAGCAGCACCGCGTTGGATATGCCGTGAGCGATGTGGAAGATGGCTCCTATCGGTCTTGACATGCCGTGGATCAATGTCACGGACGAGTTGTTGAAGGCTATTCCGCCAAGCGTGGAGGCGAGCATCATGTTGGCCCGCGCTTCCATGTTCCCGCCGTCGCACCATGCCTTGCGCAAATTTTCCGAGATCAGTTGAATGGCCTTTAACGCGAGCGCGTCCGTTATGGGCTGCTCCTTCTTCGAGACGTACGCCTCGACCGCGTGGCAGAACGCGTCCAGACCAGTGGCGGCTGTGATGGCGGGAGGGAGCGAGACCGTGAGTTCGGGATCGGCGACGGCGACCGACGGGAGGACCCTCGGCGAGGATATCAACATTTTTACGTCGTTCGCCGTGTCATTGATTATGGCGACCTTCGTCATCTCCGAGCCGGTCCCGGCAGTCGTCGCTATCGCGACAAGCGGGGGTATCGGATTCTGAACTTTGCCGGAACCCATATAATCCGAGATCTTTCCGCCATTGGCCTCCATGATCCCGATGGCTTTCGCCGTGTCGATCGGGCTGCCCCCGCCGAGCGCGACGAGGAAGTCGCAGCGGTTCTTTTCGTATGCCTTCAGCCCCGTTTCAACGTCCTTATCGCAAGGCTCGCCCTTCAATTCGCTGAACACGGATACCTCGCAGCCAGCGCCCTCCAGAATTTTCACGACCGAGCCGACATAGCCAGCCCGTTCCATTACCTTGTCTGTGACCAAAAGGGGTCGCGTTTTGCCAAAGCTCTTTACCTCTTCCCCAATCCGCGCCATACACCCAGGCCCCTGAAGAAGGACCTGAGGCATCCGAAATTCCACCGCCTTCATCAATTTAGCCGACTCTCCTCCCAATAATCCAATAACGCTCTTTATATCGTGCCGTCCCAGGTGGAGACCTTTGTCCTCTTCGCCTCTTCCTCGTCGAACCAGTGGATTGTGACGGATTTGCTCTCGGTGTAAAAACGGTATCCGTCCTTTCCTAGACAGTGAAGGTCTCCAAAGAAAGATCTTTTATGGCCGCAGAAGGGGAACGAGCCGACGGGCACTGGGATGCCGACGTTTACTCCCACCATGCCGCCGTGCGTGCGGCGGGCGAACTCCCTGGCGTAATAGCCGCTCTGAGTGAATATCACGGATCCGTTCGCGAACGGGTTGCCGTTCATGATCTCGAGGCCCTCCTCGAAGCCGGAAACTCGCTTGACGCAGAGGACAGGGCCGAATATCTCTATGTCGCCGACGGTCATCCCGGGTTTTACGTGATCCAGGATTGTGGGCCCAAGGTAAAAGCCGCCTTCGTATCCGGGGACTTTGATATTTCTGCCGTCGAGGGCTACCTTCGCCCCTTCCGCCTCGCCCTTAGAGATCCAATCGAGGATGCTCTTTTTATGCGCCTCGTTCACCACCGGCCCCATTCCTGTGCTTTTGTCGTAGGCCGGCCCGACCTTCAGGTCTTTCGCGAGACGGGCGATGGCTTCGACGAGCTTGTCCGCTATCTCGTCCTCCGCCACTATGACGGGGAGAGCCATGCAGCGCTCGCCGGCGCAGCCGAACGCCGAGTTTATGATGCCGGCGGCAGTTCTCTCTATGGGGGCGTCTTTTAAAATAAGGGCGTGGTTTTTAGCCTCGCAAAGAGCCTGAACCCTCTTGCCGTTGGCCGCGGCGGTCGAATATACGTGGAGTCCTACGCTGGTTGAACCGACGAAGGTTATTCCCTTTATATCGGGATGGCGCAAAAACAGCTCGGACTCGTTGCGGCTGCACGTTACGACATTGACCACGCCATCCGGCATTCCGGCCTCCTTGTAGAGTTCAGCGAACCGCAGGGCGCTCTGCGGCGTAAATGTGGCCGCCTTCAAGACGATCGTGTTGCCGCAGGCCACGCAAATCGGCGTCATCCAGCCAAACGGGATCATGGACGGAAAGTTGAAGGGAACTATGCCCGCGAAAACGCCAAGCGGCTCGCGGTACAGCGATGTGTCATATCCCTTTGATGTGTCCATGAGACATTCGCCCATCATCAAACTGGCCGCGGCGATGGCCTGCTCGGTCCCCTCCCTTGCCTTCAGCACGTCGCCCTCGGCCTCGTTCCATGCCTTTCCGTTCTCCTGGGCGACTAAATAAGTGAGTTCCTCCATGTGCTTGTTGATGAGGCTGCGGACGTTATGCAGCACCTCCGTCCTCTTGGAGACAGGGGTGCCGCTCCAGGTTCCGTACGCGTTTGACGCGGCCGTCACCGCGTCCTCGACCTCAGTGGCCGTACAACAGGGCACGTGCGCGATCACGTTCCCGGTGCTGGGGTCGAACGCGTCCGTGTATTTTCCCGTCTTGGACTCGACGAATCTTCCGTTGATGAAGGGCTGTAGTTTCTTTACTTGCGACAACTCGCATCTCCTCCTTAATCAATCAATTGAGCTTGCCCACAGGCGTTCGGCCCTGTATCACGTCGACGACCTCCTCGGCCGCCACTATGCGCGACGTGTCGAGTGCCTCCTGAGTATACCAGGCGCAGTGCGGCGTGTTAATTATCAGTAGGTTGTTGTAGATCGGGTTGTCGAGTTTTGGCCACTCCATCTCCTCCGTCATGTCGAGAACGGCTCCTTGCACGTCGCCTCGCTCTATGGCCTCCAACAGGGCAGAGTCGTCTATTATGCCGCCTCTCGCGGCGTTTACGATGTAGGCCCCCCGTTTTATCTTGGCGAACGCGCTCCTGTCGATCAGGTGATGAGTCTCCTTTGTGTAGGGCAGATGAAGGCTGATCACGTCAGAGCTTGCGAGCAGGTCGTCCAATTGCGTTACTTCGACGCCGAGTTCCGCGGCCTTTTCCCTGTTTATAAATGGGTCGTACGCCATTATCCGCTTGAAGAGCGGTCTGGCCTTCTTCGCGAGCAGTTGGCCGATCTTGCCGAATCCGAGGATCCCGATGCTAACCTCCTTGAATCTCTTCATGATCGGGAAGGCGGCGTACTGCGAGACCTTCCTGTACTTGATGGATTGGTCGTAAAATGCCAGGTGCCTCAGGAGCGTCAGTATTGCCGCGAGGGCGTAATCCGAGACCTCCTCTATGTTGTAGGCCGGTATGTTGCATACGGCGATGTCCCTCTTCGTGGCAGCTCCGACATCGATATTGTCCACGCCCATGCCCTGTCTCACTATCACCTTGCATCTGCCCATGCGGGATATGTCATCCGCCGTCACCGGGAGATTGGCCACGATGAGAGCGTCAATTTCTGGCAGCATCGCCCTGTAGTCGTCGTCGTTCTGGCAGACTATCATCTCCACTCCCGCCTTCTCGAAAATAGGGCGCTCGAGATCACACTCGGCGAAGTTGAAAACGCTGTATATTCCAACCTTTGGCATAGGTATCGTCTCCTTCCGCGGCCATCCGCTATAATTTCGCCAGGGCGTCGCTCATCTTCCGCATCGCCAACTCCACGTCCTCGTATGATCTGCAATAAGCCATGCGGAAGTAGCCTGGCAGGCCGAAGTTGTCGCCTGGGACCGTGGCCACCAGGGCTTCCTCCAGTAAATACCTGCAGAACTCCGGCGCGTTCATATTCACGGTAATTTTCGGGAAGATATAAAACGCTCCCTTAGGAACTATCGCTTTTATGCCGTTCATCTTATTTATGTAGCTCATCGCCATATCGCGGCGTCTCTTGTATTCGGCGATCATCTTGCCGACGTCGTCAGCGGCGCTCCTGAACGCCTCCGCCGTCCCGGCCTGCGCGAAGGATGCGGCGCATGTCGTGATGTTCTGGTGCGCCTTGGCGAAATATTTCTGCGTTCCAGGCGGGACGATCGCCCAGCCAACCCTCCACCCAGTCATGGCGAAGGTCTTCGACGCCGAACTCACGGTTATGGTGCGTTCGGCCATGCCAGGCAGGGACGCCATGCGTATGTGTCTGCCCTCGTACAGGAACTGTTCATAGCACTCGTCGGCGATGACGTACAGGTCGTGAGATCTCGCGATCTCGGCGACGGACGCCATGTCGCTCTCAGTCATGACATATCCCGAGGGGTTGTTCGGAGAGTTTATCAGAATTATTCTCGTCTTCGGAGTGATGGCCCGCTCGAGGTCGTTCTTGCTGAGGGCGAACCCGTCCTCCTGTCTCGTCGGGATGAGGACGATCTTCGCGCCGACGAGCTGTATCTGATCGAAGTACGCTGGAAAATACGGAGCTATGACGATCACCTCGTCGTCAGGCTCGAGTAGGGCGATGTAAGTCAGATAAAGCGCCTCGACCGCTCCGCAGGTTATCACGATATGTTCGTTGGGATCGACGTTCATGCCGGGAGTCCTGTTGTAGTATTTTGCCAACTCGCCCAGGAACTCCGTGGTCCCGCTGATGTCAGTGTAATGAACGTCCGCGCGCGCCAGAGCGTCTATGGCGGCTCGCTTCGCGCACTCGGGCGAGTCGAAATCGGGCTCGCCGACCTCCATGTGGATCACTTTCTTCCCCATGGCCTCCAGCTCGTGTCCTCGGGCGCGTATCTCCCTGATACCTCCCGAAAAAGGTATATCCTTCATCCTGGTGTTTGGCAGAGCGTTTCTCACAATTGCACCTCCAAAATTAACGAAGCAGCAGCGTAACGAGTCCCATGCTCAGCGACGGCACGAACGTGAAGAGCAGCAGGCATATCAGCATGGCGGCTATCATCGGCAATATGTTCCGGGATATCTCGATCGTGTTGATTCCTGAGATGGCCGACGACACGAACAGGTTCGCGCCGTAGGGAGGGGTGACGAAGCCGATGGCTAGGTTGCAGGTCATTACGAGTCCGAAGTGAACAGGATCCATCCCAAGCTTCGTCACTATTGGGAGCAGTATCGGCGTCAGGATTATCATGGACGACAAATTGTCCACAAAACACCCCACAACGAGGAGCAGGGCGTTGATCAACAGCAGGATCAGGATTTTGCTGTCCGAGACCGAGAGAAGGGCCGCGCCAATTTTCGCCGGAATCTGAGCCATAGTCAGGAATACCGCGAAGGAGCTGGAGAAGCCGACCATGTAGGACGTCGACCCATTTACCAGCGCGGCATCCCTGAACGCGCTCCAGAGCATCTTGAAATCCAGCTCCTTGTACACGAACTTGCCTATGATGATGGCATAGGCAGAGCCTACCGCCGCCGCCTCGGTGGGCGTAAAGATGCCGCCGTAGATGCCGCCCAGTATGATGACTGGTATCATAAGCGCCCAGAAGGCCTCCCGGAACGAGCAAGTGTTGGACTCGTTTCTGTCCTCCTTGCTCATTACAGGATATTTGTCCCTCTTTGCTATGATATGGGTGACGGTCATAAGAGCCACGCCGATGATGATGCCTGGGACTACTCCGGCTAAGAACATCTCGCCTACGGAGACGCTCGCCACTACCCCGTAGAGGACGAACGGTATCGAGGGAGGGATTATGACCCCTATGGTGCCGGCGGCGGCGACCAACGCCGCCGCGAATCCAGGCTTGTAACTTTGTGCCCTCATCGCCGGGATCATGAACGATCCTATCGCGGACACCGTGGCCGGACCCGAACCCGAAATAGCGGCGAAGAACATGCAGGCGGCGACAGTCACCTTTCCAAGCCCCCCTATGAAGTGCCCGACGAGCCCGTTGCAGAACCCAACGAGCCTTCTCGAAATTCCGCCGCTGCCCATGAGCGTGCCGGCCAGCATGAAGAACGGTATCGCCAGAAGCGGGAATGAATCCAGCGACGCGAAGCAATTCTGGGCGATCATGACGAGGGGAGTGTTGGTCGTCATAGCTATAGTCAGGGCGGTGGAGAGGCCAAGGCCGATGCCAATGGGGATTGACAAGGCGAGCGACGCTATGAGGATTCCGAATATCAGGAGTATCGCCATCAGACTTCAACCTCATCTACCCGCTGTACGCCGCTGAATAGCTTGTACAGCTCCGCGAACAGCCTAATGGCCATGAGCGCGCACCCCGCCGGCACGCTCAGATAGGCGTAGACGATGGGAATCCGCATGGCGGGGGAGAGCTGATTGCGCGTGAACAGCACGCGACATAACTGCCCCCCCTTGTAGGCGATGAACGTGCTGAAAAGGGCCCATATCAGCAGCACCACGACCTCCAGCCGGAACCTTCCTTTCTCGCCGAGCGCGCGCGGCAGCGCGTCCACCCTTATATGTCTCCGCTCTTTTACGCCCCAGCTAGTCCCGACCCATATCTGCCAGAGGAAGATGTATCTCGCCAATTCCTCGCTCCAGGAAAGCGACGCGCTGAATACATAGCGCATGACGACCTGAACCAAGATCAGCCCCAAGTTGAACATGAGGCTTATGACCAGCACTCTCTCCTCGAGATTGTTCATAAAACTCATGAATCGCTTCATAGATTATTCGGTCGCTAATCGTTTATTTTTTTGGCGAGTTCGACCAGTACAGGGTCGAGCTTGAGCTCTTTTACCATCTGGTCGAAGAGCGGCTTAGTCGCTTCTACGAAGGCTGCCTTCTGCTCAGGGGAGAGTTCGTTTACGGTCATGAGGCCTTTGGACTTGATCTCGTCCAGCAGCTTGACTTCCTCCTCACTGTTCACGCGTCTGTGGTTATCCCTGTAGATCACGGCCGCGTCCTGGATGATCTTGCGCTCCTCGTCGGTGAGCGACTGCCAGAAATCCTCGTTTATTAAAAGAACGCTAGGCGCGTAGAAGTGGCCAGTCAGGCTGAGAAACTTCTGCACCTCGTAGAATTTGCCGCTGAACACCATTGGCAGAGCATTCTCCTGAGCATCCACCGTCTTCTGTTGGAGGGCTGTGTATAGCTCTCCGAAATTGATCGGCGTCGGGTTTGCCCCGAGTATCTTGAACGTCGCCTGATGTACCGGGTTCTCCATCGTCCTAATCTTGAGTCCCTTCAGATCCTCAGGCTTCGAGATGGGGCCCCTGTTGTTGGTGACGTGCCGCATCCCGTTCTCCATGAAGACGAGGTTGCGCATCCCCTGGCCCTTGGGCAGCAGATCGTTCAGCCTCTGGCCCAGCTCCCCGTCGAGAGCCCTGTACGCCGTCGGTTTGTCCTTGAAGAGGTATGGAAAATCGAGGACGGTGAACTGAGTCTCGAACCCGCTCACGATAGCCGCGGCCGTGGCAGTCATCTCTATCGTGCCTAGCTGTACGGCCTCTGTCGCCTGACGGTCGCCTCCGAGCTGCGCGTTGGGATAGACCTCGACCACTATGGAACCGTTCGTTTTTTCTTCGACCGGTTTTTTGATGTACTCGATGAGAGTCCACTGTGTGAAGTGCGACTCTGGGAGGGTGTGGGCTATTTTCATGACCTTTGGGGCCCCGAACGCCGGGGCTGATACGGATGAGAACACGAATAGGAAAGCCGCAAATCCTATCGCAAACAACATCTTGCTCAGCCTGTTCACTGTGACTTTTTTCATAACACTGTTGCCTCCTTATTTTTGTGAAACATCTTCCCCATTATTTGGGGTTGGGCGCCGATTGTTTCGGCAGGTTTATCCGCTTTGTCGCCGGAGGCCTTGGCCTCCTGTCAATCGTTCGCTTTTATGGCAAGCCCGAGCAGATCTGGGTCGAGTTTCAGCTCGTCGGCCATCTGGTTGAAGAGCGGCTTAGTCGCTTTTATGAAGACTTCCTTCTCCTCCGGGGTGAGTTCGTTTATCTCCATGAGGCCGGATGAGCGCATCTCGTCGGTCAGCCTCGTCTCCTCCGCGTCGTTTAGGCGCCTCTGGTTATCCTTGAGGTACACGGCCGCTTCGCTGATGATCTTGCGCTCCTCGTCGGTGAGCGACTGCCAGAGATTCTCGTTTATCAAGAGAACGCTAGGCGCGTAGAAGTGGCCCGTCAGGCTGAGGAACTTCTGAACCTCGTTGAATTTGCTGCTTGCGATTATGGTCACAGGAGTCTCCTGAGCGTCCACCGTGCCCTGCTGAAGGGCAGTGTACAGCTCTCCGAAGTTCATCGGCGTCGGGTTGGCCCCGAGTATCTTGAATGTCGCCTGATGGATAGGATTCTCCATCGTCCTGAACTTTAGACCCTTCAGGTCGTCGGGTTTCCTTATGGGTCCCCTGTTGTTCGTGATGTGGCGCAATCCGTTCTCCATGAAGATGAGGTTGCGTATACCCTGGTTCTTGAGCAGCAGGTCGTTCAACCTCTGCCCCAGCTCTCCGTCGAGCGCCCTGTACGCCGTCGGTTTGTCCTTGAAGAGGTATGGAAAATCGAGGACGGTGAACTGAGTCTCGAAGCCGCTCACGATAGCGGCGGCCGTGGCCACCATATCGACCGTGCCTAACTGGATGGACTCTATCAACTGACGGTCGCCGCCGAGTTGACCGTTAGGATAGACCTCGATAATGATTGCCCCGTTTGATCTTTCTTCGATCGTTTTATTGAAGTATTCGACCGCGGCCTTGTGTCCTATGTGCGATTCCGGGAGGGTGTGGGCAACCTTGATGATCCTCGCGGCTGAGGCGGCCGGCGTCGGCAGGGAGAAGAGGGAGAGCGCGAACAGGAAAGCCGCAAACCCTATCGCAAACGAAATCTTGTTCAGACTGCTCGAAGTAGCTTTTTTCATTACACTGATTCCTCTTTTCTTTAGTTTTTGTGAAACGATTTCCCCACTTTTGGGGTCGGGCGCCGATTGTTTCGGCAGGTTTATCCGCTTTGTCGCCGGAGGCACCGGCCTCCTGTGGTTAAAAGCTCAGAATTTTGTCCACGGCGAACGAGATCAGGTCCGGAGTCCTGGCATACAGGTCTGGAGAGAATACCCTCTCAGTGTACTTGTGGATGTCCTTTCCCCATGGGCCTATGTTTAAAACCGGCATGGATACCTCCGCTATCTCGTCGAAGGGAATATCGTATATGTCCTTCCACAGCAGCATGTTCTCCTTTATATAATCATTGTCCGCGCTGTGGGGCCTTTGAATGAAATAGCTCAGGTCGGACATGCCCACCATGCAGTGCCTCACATGTTCGTCGCCGTACTTCTCCTTCGCCCGTTCTATGACCCCGTCGCAGACCTCGTTCGCCTTATCCGCGCCCTCTCCGAGCATGGCGCTGGCGGCGTAGGGGTAGTAGGGCGGTATCAGGGCTATGACGATGACAGGCGATATGTCCGTGACGTAACTCAATGTCTTTTCTATGACGACGTGAGACGCCTCCACGAGGCTGATCTCTCCCGCCGTTATCCTTTGCCTGAGTTCGGATATGACGCCAGCTAAGCCCGCCTTGGATTTTCCGCCCGAGTCGCGGTCCGCATCCGCGTAAAGCTCCGAGTAGAATTTGACGTTCACCCTCCACGGAAGCTGACGCCTTGCGTGGCCGCTGACGCCGGTGTAGGCGTCGCAGCTCTTTTGGACATCGGCTATGGCGGAGCTGAACGCCTCGGCGCATTTTTCGCGGATGAACTTCATGATCCACTCGACTGAATTATTGATGAACATGACGTTCATATATCCGCTCGCGTACATCGGCAGCGATACGTCGTATATGTTTTTCCTGTCCTTGAGAAATAAAAATGTCGAAGCGGGGGAGGATACCAAGCCGTCCTTCTCTATGAAACTGGCGTTCAGGTCGAGCTTGCCGACGACCTCGGACATGATCCTGATGGGGTTCAGCCCCTCGTACACCATGCCGGCGTGCGAGAGCGTTCCCCTGGCGAAGATCAGCGGCATGACCTTGCCTATAGAGCTGACGTGAATTTTTGGCCTGTTCTCTCCGAGTACCCGGTCGGTCGGCTCCGCGTTAAAGGCGAGCAGATATTTCAAGCCGTACTGGTCCTTGAGTTTTTTGAGCAGCAGAGGCGCCGCCCTGCCGCCAGATGAAAGATTTTCCTCGTCCGGCAGGCCGATCAGGACTATATTGCCCCTGAGATCCCCACAAGCCGAGAGCGCCGCGTACCTCTCGACGAGCGCCATCTGAATCGCGGCGCCGCCCTTCATGTCGGCCGTCCCTCTGCCGAATATCCAATCCCCGCTCTCCAGGTCCCGGGATGACTCCTCGTCCAGCTCGATCTTCCCAGCCCTGAATGCGTCCATTATCTCGTTGGGCTTGGTGGCGAGATCGGACAGAGCTTTGTAATCGCCGGTATCCACGACGTCGTAGTGATGCAGCAACACCACTGCGCCGTCTCCGGAGCCCTTCAATAGGCACCACGGGATTACGCGGCCCAAACAGTCGCCCGGTATCTCGAAAAAACCCGCCTGATCCGCGTGAGATCTAAAATATTCCACGGACTTGAACCATTCTCCGTAAAACGACTCCACGGATCTCTCCTTCGCTGTGCCGGTGGGGCTGTATATCCCGACGAAATCCCTCATTATCCTGTCGATACGTTCCCTCAATCCGTCAGGGTTCATCCTAATACCACGCGCCCTTCTTCAAATTTAAACCAAAGGCCTGTTGATGCAAATCTACCATAAAAACCAAATGATATCGCCGTTTAAACCGGCTAAAAATAACCATTTGAGTCCAGCTTTCGCTATTCAGCTTAATTTTAAAATCGACCCTATCGTTATATGCAATTTTACAGTCTTTCAATCTTTATGTACAGTTAATCTGTCCTGAAAGCAAACTTGCATTCAGGACAAACTTTCGTTATATTATGGTAAATTTCGCACATTAGGAGGGTGTCGCCTGTGGCAGAAAGAGAGAGCGACGGAGTTTATCAGTTGGACGAGACAGGATGGAGGATATTGGAGGAGCTGCAGCAAAACGCCAGAATTTCGTTCAGGAAGCTCGCCGAGAAGGTCAGCCTCTCTTCGAGCGCGGTCATGGAGAGGGTAAAGCGAATGGAGGACGAGGGGATCATCACTGGCTACGGAGCGTCGATCGACCCGCGCAAGGTCGGATACAACTTGACCGCCATCCTCTGCATCTCGACAAACGACGAGACGCCGTGCGTGACAATAGCGAAGGCCATAGAGGATGTGCCGGAGGTCGTCTCGTCCTGGTCGATAACCGGCAATGTCGATCATATCCTCGAAGTGAATCTGCCGTCCCTCGAATTTCTCGAACTGTTGCTGTCCAGGCTCGCTAAAATAGGGCATGTGACGACGCATATCGTCCTGCCGACTTTTTCCAAGTGCTCGGAGACGCCCAGCAAGAGGATCTTGAGGCGTCCCCGGACGAGCCGTAAAATCAATTTGAAATTTGATTATCAAGTTAACTCATGGCGCGATGTCGGATCGGCGAGTGAATGAAGCCAATATAATCCATAACCGCAATCTTCCCGCCATCCGCGCGGGGCATGACATTTATTTAAGGAGGACACATTATGCCGCTCGACCCACAGACAAAAAAACTCCTGGACGTTATGAAGTCCAGCGGACTCCCTCCAATCAACGAGCTGCCCGTCAGCGACGCCAGAAAAAGGGTGATCGCTTTATTCCCGAACAACGGGCGCCTCGTTCCCATAGGAAGTGTCGGGAACAGGACCATTCCAATGCACTGGGGCGAAATGCCCTGCCGGATATACTCGCCGGAGGGCGATGGGCCGTTTCCGGTCCTGACCTACATTCACGGCGGGGGGTGGACTATAAACAACGTCGACATATACGACTCCGCGTGCCGTCACATAACCAAGAATTCTGAATGTATCGTCGTCTCCATCGAGTACAGGCTCGCGCCGGAGGTGAAGTTCCCTGAGCAGCTGGAGGACGAGTACAGGGCAGTCGAGTGGATACACAGGAACGCCAGGTCCTTCAACGGGGACCCCTTGAAGTTCGCGATAGGCGGCGACAGCTCCGGCGGCAACCAGGCAACGGTGATCTGCCTCATGTCCCGCGACAGGGGCGGTCCCGACATCAAGTATCAGCTCCTGATTTATCCAGTGACTGATTACTACATGCCGTTCGCGTGGTCGTGCGAGGAATACGGGACCGATTACTTCGGCCTCGGCAAGGATCAGATGACATGGTTCTGGAATAACTACTTGAAGGATGGCGCGGACGTAAACGATCCGTACATATCCCCGCTCAGAGCCAAGTCTCTGAAGGGCCTGCCGGCGGCCCACATAGTGACCGCGGAGTACGACGCCGTGAGGGACGCGGGCGAGGAATACGCCAAGAAATTGCGGGACGCCGGGGTCAATGTGAAGCTGTCGAGGTGCGATGGCTTGGCGCACGGTTTCATACAACACTGGAGGGTAGTGGACAAGGCATTGGCGTCACTCGCCGAGATGGGCCGCGAGATGAAAAATTTCATGTCCTCGCTCTAAGGGCAGGCTCTTCATGCATCTCCGATGAGCTTGTCCAAGTGATCTCAAAATATGGTTGCTTTCAATCTCCGTGTGATAGTGTGATAAAACCCGAGTTTAACAGTTAAGGACTCAAACTTCGCACATCAAAAATAGCTCTTGTACCTTGAAAACTCTATAACGGCAAATAAAATAAAACAACTCCCCCCTCAGACGAGTTTTGTTATCTTGTTTTTTAAAGCCAAAGGTAACGCGGACATAAAATCGTTGATCATAGATTCCAACTCGTCCTCCGTCAGATGAAGTTTTTCCGAGCCAATTGCCATGAACGTTGCCATCAATATCCTGAACGCTTCTAGCCAAGTTATGTCCGGAAGTTCATCGCATACACTGTAGAATAGCTCGCCAAAACATCTTTCGTCATTGTTCATCCGGTGCTCGATCGCAAGCATCATATAACGCAAAAAAACAATGACAACGTACG
>JAITNX010000048.1 GCA_031290235.1 Synergistaceae bacterium
ATTTAACGCTCCAGCGTCCCCACGGCTCTCATTGCGTTACTTTTGCGTACATGTTTTCAGCGCTTTGAGTGGTATAATTTTTTTAAAGGGTGAAATGACATGATAACTGTGAACGGCGACAAAGTTGACTGGAAAATGGGGATGACGATTCAGGATGTCCTGGACGCAAAGAATTACTCGTTCAGGTTGATATCTGTCTGGGTAGATGGCGCGCTGGTTCGCAGGCGAGAGGATTATTCGGCGACACCTGTTCCGGACGGCTGCGATATCGATGTCATCCACATGATGAGCGGCGGGTAGCTATTATCATTCGCGATGATACGTCGTCAGGCGGCGCCCCGATTATCTGGAGAGTGTTAAATATGGCCGATTTTGTTGAGGAAGTCAGACCGATAGATGAATGCGTAAATTTCGTAGCTGACAGCTTGTCGTTCCCGTGGAAAGTCAGAGAACGCAAGGTGGATCTTTGCGCCGCTCTCTTTATGCGTTCGTCGAGGGATGTGCGCGCCGGAGAACCGTCTCCTCCTTTTACCAGAAGCCTGCGGGATGGTTACGCGCTCAGCCATTCGATCACCACCGGAGCTTCGCCCGGTTCTCCCATATTCCTTAAAGTGAGAGGCGAGGTCGTCATGGGTGAGGCGCCTACATTTGCGCTGTTTGCGGATGAAGCCGCGTTCATCCCGACCGGAGGCATGGTGCCTGACGGTGCGGACGCCGTTGTAATGCTGGAGGATACGGAAGCGGCGGGCGGCGTTGTCGAGCTCCGCAGGGCTGTCCAGCGCGGCGAAAATCTTATATTCATCGGCGAGGAAATCGCTCCCGGCGACATCCTGTTGAGTGCCGGAGAGATGATAGACTGTTCGATACCTGGAATCCTTGGGACATTTGGGATATTCTCGGTAGACGTAGTGGATTTGAAGATCGGGGTGATATCGACAGGCGACGAAATATTGCCCATCGATGCGTCGCCGCTTCCGATCGGATCGATAAGAGACGCGAACACATACTCAGTCCAATCGCTTCTTAGAAGATACGGGTGGGCATCGAGGTCATACGGGATTGCTCCGGACAATCCCGAGGACCTTACGGCGCTTGCGAACGAAGCTATTGGAGAATGTGACGTCGTCCTGCTGAGCGGAGGGTCGTCGGTCGGCGCGCGCGATCACACGGCGCGCATCCTGGATTCTCTCTCGGAACCCGGCCCGCTGATCCATGGGATCAACATGACACCCGGCAAACCGACGCTCATAGGCGGTTCCATAAGCGACAAGAAGCTGATCGTAGGCCTGCCCGGACACCCTCTCTCATGCATGGTCTCGACTATCTTCGTAGTAATGCCGATCTTGCTCGCCATGAGCGGCGCGCGCGGCAGTCACGTTGGAAGATATCTCAAAATGCGGCTGGCCGAGGATGTACAAGGACGCACTGGACCGGATGAACTCATACCGATGAAGATCAGCGAAGAAGGCGCGGCGCCGCTCGCCGCAAAATCCAGCTATGTATCGGCAATGAGGGGCGCTGACGGGTTCATAAGACTGCGTCCGAACACAGAGACGCTGAGAAAATACGATGAGACGGAGATATGGCTGTGGTGAACGAGCGCGCTTATCCGGAACACTGTTCATTGGAAGAGGCTTTACGAATGCTGCTGGACGAGTTCCCCAGCCCGCCCATGAAGATCGTGGAAATTGACGTTCGTGACTCGACGGGCTTGATACTGGCCGAGGATATATCGTCGCTTCGAAACGTACCGCACTATACCGCGTCAGCTGTCGACGGTTACGCCGTTATGGCTTCCTCCACAGCGGGCGCCACCACCGCTACCCCTGTCATACTCGGCCACGGAAGTTTTTCATGGGTCAACACCGGTATGCCGGTCGCCGACGCCGACGCCGTCGTGATGGTGGAGGATACCTCGCTAGACGGGACCGCTGGGGAAGATGACGAAAAGATAAAAATCTTCCGTTGCCATACCCAGGGGGAAAACGTGAGAGCCATCGGGGAAGACGTCATGAACGGACAACGGCTGGCGTGCAAAGGCGACCGTGTCACTCCCGCCCTCTCGTCGCTTCTCTTGTGCGCCGGTATCGAGCGCGTCTCCGTTCACCCGCGGCCTCGGACGATCTTCATTCCCACCGGGAACGAAATAGTGTCAAAAGAGCGATGGCTGTCCGAGGAAAAAATCGACGCCGGACTGGTGGTCGACTCCAACTCAGAATACGCCGCGTCAATTTTTTCGGTGTGGGGATACCCCCTGGATGTAGGCCCGATCCTGCCGGATGATCCCGACACCATAGCCGGAGCCGTATCACGCGCGGTAAGCGAATACGACCTCGTGCTGCTGAGCGCGGGCTCGGCAAAAGGCAGGAGAGATCATTCCGCGGATATCTTTTCGCGGCTGGGGCGTATGATCTTCCGATACGTGCGCATGAAACCCGGACGGCCGGCGATGGCGGCCGTCATCGAGGGAACGCCGGTCGTCTGCTCCCCAGGATTTCCCATGTCCTGCGCTGTGACGCTCTGGTCGCTCGTGTACCCTCTGCTCAAAAGATTATCCGGAGCCAGGAATGGCATTGACGACATATCCGAAGCTATAGGATCTGCGGTGACGACAGAGGCAAAATTCATGGTCCATCATTCGTCGCCGGCCGGCGTCGCGGAATGGCTCCGGTTGAAGTGCGCGGACGTCGAAGGAAACCTGTTCTGCTGGCCTCTCTCAGCGGGAGCGAGCGTACTGTGGGCCCTCGCCGAATCAGACGGGATAGCGTTTCTGCCGGAAAAAACCCTGGAACAGCCGAGAGGAGCGAGAGTTACCGTGCGTCTCACAAGACACGTCGATTTTTCCAAGAGGATGTTATTTCAGGGTTCCGATGATCCCGCTGTAGCTCTGTTGGTCTCGCTTGTGAGACAAAGGGGGATGGATTTTGCCATAAGGACCGTCGGGAGCATGGGAGGCCTCGCGGCGCTGGGCAGAGGGGAAGCGCATCTGGCCGCGGCCCACTTGCTCGACCCGGCGAATGGAACGTACAACACGAGCTTTATCGAACGCTTCGCGGAAGGCAGGAAATGGCGCCGAAAACTGATCTTCCGGCGCGAACAGGGACTCATCGTGGCGAGGGACAATCCTAAAGGAGTGCGTGGTTTTTCTGATTTGGCTTCTGGCGGTATAATCTTTGAAAACAGGCAGCCTGGAGCCGGCACAAGGGTACTCTTCGATTTCATGCTGAGCCAAAATGGGCTGACCCCGTCTGTAGTGCCCGGATACAACAGGATATCCATCACTCACATGGAAGCCGCGAATAAGGTGGCTTCCGGAGTAGCCGACGCCACGCTCGGCATTAAAGCGGCGGCCGACGCGCTAGGGCTTGATTTCATACCGATAGCTCACGAGCCTTATGAGTTAGTGTTTTCCGAACGCTTTGACGAACATCCCGCATCCGAAATTTTCATGGAAACCCTGGAGAGCGGCGAGTGGAAGCGCACAGTATTGAAGATGGGCGGCTACGAATGGCCGTAGCGGATAGACGCCATCATAAATAGCTCATTTACAAACTTCCCCAGTCAGCTCCTTGCAGAGGGCGAGGGCTCCGCTGCTGTTTTCAGCGTAGCGGACGCCATACAGGTCTGCCAGCTCGGAGTTCATCGAGGCGCCGCCGCTTATCACGGCAACCCGCAGGCCGGCATCCTTCAAGGACTCCGTGACCTCCGACACCCTTCCGACAGTAGTAGTCATCATCGCGGACAGGCCTACGATGTCCGGCGAGCACTCCAGGACCCTGGCCACTATCTCCTTCGACGTCACGCTTTTTCCCATGTCTATCACTTCGAAACCGCCGGCGCGAAGGACCGTGCCGACTATGTTTTTTCCTATGTCGTGTATGTCGCCCTCCACAGTGGCGATCAGAACCCTGCCGCGGCTCGCGGCAGTGCCGGCCATCATCGCGTTCAGCTGGTCAAAGAGAGGAAACGCGGTCTCGGCCGCGAATAGTATGTGGGGGAGAAAAATTTTTTTCGCCTCGTACAGATCGCCGACCCGCTCCATTGCGTCGCCGAGGAAGCTCTGGCTCGCTTCAATCGGAGGCATGCCACCGGCCAGGCGCTCGTCCACCATCGCTTTCACGACTTTTGACCTGCCGGACAGCAGAGCCGCCACCAAGGGATCGAGATCCTCGTCAGATATCGTCTCCTCCATCTTGCCTGTTTTGAGCATCGTCGCCCCGAACAGTGTCTCCATGACCACGTTGTCCCCGCTGTTAATTATCGCGGCGGACAGCCCCGCATCCACTGCCAGCGAGAGAAACGCGGCGTTCAAGCCGGAGCGGTTGGGAAGGCCGTGAGAGAGGTTCGAGAGACCGGCTGTGGTCTGGAACCCTTTTTTAGCGCATATCCTTATGGTCTCCAGCGTGACATTGTGGTCAAACCCAGCGCCCCGCGACAGAACGAGGGCATCTATCATGAACCTATCGCGCCCCAGCCCCATCTTCCCCGCGAACTCTACCGCCCGTTCCACGGCCGACACCCTCTCGCCAGGATCGTTCGATATCTCGGACTCCATCGCGAGCAGAACCATCACGCCGCCGTATTTTTTGAGGAGCGGCAGTTTCTTCGATAACGACGCCTCGTCGCAGGCGCTCGAATTTATCAGGGGACGTCCCGGATACTCGGCCAGGGCGGTCTCCATGAGATCGACGCTCTGCACGTCCAGCGATATCGGAAGGGAGGTCGCGCGGTCGAGAGCTACGAACGCGTCGGATATTCTCTCCTTGCTGAAAAATTTTTCAACCCCAAAATTAACGTCGAGAACGTGAGCGCCTTCTCGCGCCTGAGCCGCGGCCTCGTCCAGCATCGGCCCGAAATCGCCGGCCCTCATGCTATCTCGCAGGCGCTTTTTGCCGGTTGGGTTGATGCGCTCGCCTATAATCGTAAAACCCGCGCCAAGATCGTGTACGGACGTCCTCGAAGCGAGCAAGGGGCGGAGCGAGACGCCGCGCGGCCTGCGCGAAGCCGGCGGGACCCCCTTCAGCATGGCGGCCATCGTCCTTATGTGGTCCGGGGTAGTGCCGCAGCAGCCGCCTATCACGGACGCCCCCGCCTCGACAAACTCCTCGACATAGAGTCCGAATGTCGCGGCGTCCGTCTCAAACGTCGTCCTGTGCCCATCGAAATGAGGGTTGCCGGCGTTTGGCTCAACAGAGAGGAATTTATCAGTCAAGGCGGCCAGCTTCCTCAGATTTTGAAGCGTCTCCGCTGGTCCCACGAGACAGTTCATGCCGAGTACGTCGACCTCCAGGTCGTTCGCCACTGCCGCAAAGACGTCTATGGATGCGCCTGTCAGCGTCGTGCCAGAGGCGTCAAAGGCCATGTGCGCAATGAGAGGCGCGTCCGGGGACGTCTCCCTTATTGCTATGAGGGCCGCCTTCAGCTCCTTGATATCGGTCATGGTCTCCACTATGAGCCCATCGCAGCCAGCCTCCAATAACAGCGAGGCCTGTTCCGCGTATACCCGGCGACACTCGTCGAACGTCCCATCACCGCTTGGACGCGGCAGTCTTCCGGTTGAAGCGATGTCCCCAAAAACGAGTATCCTCCTGCCGCCCGCGGCATTCGCGGCTTTGCGCGCTATCCGAACCGCTTCCGTGTGGATCTCGCGTATCATGGCGTCCAGTGAGTTCTCCTCCAGCTTGAAGCGATTACCTCCGAAGGTGTTGGCGAGCAGGATGTCGCACCCTGCCTCGACGTAGGCCCTGTGCAGCCCCTCGACGGCCTCCGGGTGTTTTAGATTCAGGAGTTCGGCGGGGACGCCGCCAAAGCCCATCTCGAAGAAACTGGTGCCATAGCTTCCGTCCAGCAGCAGCGTGCGCTCCTCCATCAAGCGCCTGAACTCGCCCCTCGAAATCATCTGCCGCCGCCCCTCTCCAGATTGCATCTCCTCAAAATCTCGAGCACCTCCGCAGATTTATTCATGGTGTAAATATGCACCCCGGCGACCCCTTTGCTCCACAGGCTGGAGATCTGCTCCGCGGCGTAGTCAATCCCGGCATCCATCATGGAGGCGTCGTCGTCCAGATATCGGTCGAGCAGCCCCTCGAGCTTCGCTGGAACCTTGCAGCCGGATATCTCTATTATCCTTCGTATCTGGCGAGCCCTGAGAACCGGCATTATCCCGGCCAGGATAGGCGCATTGACTCCGGCGGCGCCGCTTCTCTCCAGAAGTCGCAGGAAGGCATCGTTGTCAAAAAAAAGCTGCGTTATGAAGAAAGAGACGCCGCACTCGGCCTTCTCCCTCATGAATTCAATGTCCGCCTCCGGCGATACGCTGTCCTGATGACCCTCGGCGTAGGCCGCGCCGCCTATGCAGAACTCGCCGCGGTAGCGCACGAATCGAGCCAGCTCGCTCGCCCTGCGAAAATCCTTCCAGTGGATAACATCCGGGGCGGAATTTAGCGGGATATCGCCTCTCAGGGCAAGGATATTCTCGACTCCGCTGTCAGTCAGGGCGTCAAGCACGCCCGATATTTCCTCCTTCGTATAGCTGACGGCGGTCAGGTGAGAGAGAGTTCTCATCCTGAGGGAGATCACTATGTCGGCTATATCTATGGCCCTGGACCTGTTGTTCCCGCCCGATCCGTATGTAATCGAGACGAAGTCGGGGTCTGCCGCACCGAGCGCCGAGAGCGTGCTCCTTATCCCGGAGAGGTCGGCGTCCATGCCCGGCTTAGGAGGAAACACCTCGAAGGAGATCGTCTGGCCGTTCTTCAGTAAATCGTCTATTCTCATCTCGTTCCCCACCTGGCTTGATTTAGCCGAATTAATTCGACCGGATTTACCTCCAGCCGATCATGCAGATTATAGTCTTCCTCGGAGTGATTATCCCTGTGTCGGCATTGACCGAGACTTCCATAGGTTCGGCGCAACGCTCCCTTATCATGGACAGCCAGCCCAAGTTATGCCTAATATCGAAACCGGAATATCCCGGGGCGAACCTAATGGTACCATCGCCGAGGTTTTTCCTCAATCCTTCGTCCACATTGCAGGCCAGCGCCTCCACTGCCTCAGAACCCCACGAGTCTAAAAAAAGCGCCCTCAGCGGCTCGCCGCTCGAGAAATATCCGTCTATCGCCTCGTCAATCCCTCTTCCAAGCGAGAAGAGCATGACGCTGTATTCGCGGCAGCCCGTCAACTCATTGGGAAGGGAGGCGGCCGGCATTTCGTCTCCGCCGTAATGGGCGACGGCAGCCAAGGGCACGGCAATTTCAAGCGCCCTGGCGTATATCTCCTTCGCCACGTCAAGTATATCCGGCGACACCTCCGAGACGAGGGAAGCGTAGCCCGCCCGTGTAAGGTACGCTCTCAAACGCGGCATCATATCCTCGCGTACTGGCTGTAAAAGACTCAACTCGAACACCCCCCGTGGTGTCTTGGCTGTGCAACTCGGAGTCATATTGAATAATTATACCTCTTCAGTTTATAATATTTACTAAGAATAGAACAGCGCGCGCAAAAACTTTAGGGAAGGTCGGGGAGACGATTTGAGAATAGCGATTGGCATTAGCGGGGCGTCGGGCGCCATTTTTGGCGTCAGGCTGCTGGAAGAATTAAAATATCTGGGAGTCGAAACCCACCTGGTCATAAGCGGATGGGGCGAATATACAATCACGGAGGAAACGGGCCAGTCGGTACAGGATGTAAAGGATTTAGCGTCATTTTGCCATGAAGAGAAAGACATGGCGGCCGTCATTTCAAGCGGGTCGTTCCCGCTGAACGCAATGGTGGTCGCTCCGTGCAGCATGAAAACTCTGGCTGGCATTGCCTGCGGCTTCGCCGACGATCTCATCGTCAGGGCAGCGGATGTTTGTCTGAAGGAGCGGCGAAAATTGATACTGTTGACCAGGGAAACCCCTCTCAGTCAGATTCATCTGGAAAACATGCTGCGCGCCGCCAGATGCGGCGCGATTATAATGCCGCCGGTTCCGGCATTTTACAGTCATCCCGCCACCATCGAGGACATTGTGAACCAGACGGTAGGACGAGTGCTGAACCAGTTGGACCTTCCAGCAAGAAAACTGAAAATTTGGGAGGGTTGACAGACTCCCCCCGCTGAAGCGAGGGGAGTCTGGGATCAATAAATTTATTTATTTACCGGTATGCTCTTATTTCTTTGCTTCTGCGGCTTTATTTTCCGCTTCGGCCATGGCCTTCAGACCCGCTTCGTCGAATTTCTCGCCGCCTGCGATGGCGACGAGACGGGCGACCTTCTCATCACGCAGATAAGTGATGGGGAAGAAGCGATCCATTCCGCCGAACGCCTTTATCATCGGCGGCGTGAAGCGATACTCGAAAAAGGCTTCTTTGATCTTTTTCACCAGGTCCGGGTGCAGATCATGGGCATATCCGAAAGAAGACGTCGGAAACGTGCTGCTCTCCCAGACGATCCGGTAGTCCGATTCATTGACGTCCCCGCCGCTGACCACGCGATCGAACAGGCTGGAGCCGACGCAGGCGGCTTCGTAGTCGCCATTTCCCACGCCCATGATGGACTTCTCGTGATTGCCGGAGAAAACTATTTCATAATCCTCGCCCGGCGTGACGCCCTCCTGAGGAAAGAGAGCGACGGGGGCAATATGCCCGGAGTTGGAAGTAGGAGAGGTGTGAGCGACTTTTTTGCCCTTGAGATCCGACAGTTCCTGAATGGGGCTGTCGCTTTTCACCAGCACGATGAGCTGATAACCCTGAAATGATTTCTCAGTGCCCTTGACCGCCATAGGCACATAGCCAGCCAAGTTTACGGCGTAGCATGTGGCGCCGGTGGAAAAACTGGCCACGTGCAGACGCCCGGAACGCATGTCCTCGATGCCGCCGGAGTTGGTGTCCAGGACGCGATACTCGACTTTTTTACCGGTCTTCTGGGACAGGAATTTCAAAAAATCGGCGTAGATAGTCTTAAACTCCGCGACATCCTCGAGAGGCGCGTCGGCAAACACAAGCGTGTCGGGATCTTTCCATTCTTTGGAATCCAAGGGCTGGTCAGCGGTCAAATCACCGTCGTCGTCGCGATACCTGGCATCCAGGTCGATTCTTTGCTCCGCCGCCCAAACGGGTATTGCCAAGGTGAGAGCCACAATCAGGGTCATGATGATCAATATCCATTTTTTTAACATATTCAGTCTCCTCGTAAAATTAAGTATTGTGAAATCGACCCCGAATAGGGTAAACTCCCAGTTAAAGATTGACCAAACAGGCTCGCCTATTTAGGAACACCAAGCCTTCAATAAGTTTTAGTATAATAAGCTCTCCCCAATTGTCAAGGCCGCCAGCCGAAAGTTTATCGTAAATTCCAGAAAATATAACTATGATCGCTCAAGCTGCGTCACCCTCGCGCGTGTCCCTGGGGCAAATATTCGCGCAGCTTTTCCAGCACGGCCTCAAAGTCCAGGGGTTTGCCTATGTGGGCGTTCATGCCGGCGGCGAGGCACCTTTCCACGTCCTCGCGGAACACGTTGGCCGTCATGGCGATGATGGGCACAGTTTTAGCCATGGGAACGTCCAGAGCGCGGATTCGCCTCGTGGCCTCGAGACCGTCCATCTCCGGCATCTGTAGATCCATAAAAATCATGTCGTATTTTTCAGGCTCGGCGCTGTACAGGCTCACAGCTTCCGCGCCGTTTTCCGCGCAGTCGATCGCCAGCAGTGTCGGCTCCAGAAGGGCCAGCACGATCTCGCGGTTGATGAACACGTCCTCGGCCAGCAGGAGGTGGTATCCATCGAATACGTCAGCTTCCCGCAACGAAGCGTCATCTTCGGAAAGGGTTTTCGCGCCAAGGCACTTGTCGACCACGCCGGCGACGACAGAGTGGAAAAGAGGCCTGGGCAGGAAGCGATCCGCGCCAACGCTTTTGGCCTCGTCCACTATGGCGCTCCACTCCGCGGAGGAGCTCACGACGACGATGGAATTATTCGCGCTTCGTTCCCGTATCGCGCGGATGAGCTCGGCGCCGTTTATTCCGGGTATTTTCCAATCCACGAAACAGATGTCGTAAGCGTCGCGCCGCTCGACGAGAGCGAGGGCCTCCTCGCCGGTTCCGGCGGCGTCGCGGACGGCGACGCCCATTTCATTGAGGATTTCTCCCAGGTATTCCCGGATATCCGGCTCGGCGGCGGCGATCAGCACGCGGATATTTTTCAGGTTCACGCCGGCCGTCAAAGAGTCGGGTTCCTCGCCCCGGACGCCCTGTACTGTGAACGCGAACGTCGAGCCTTTACCCAGCGTGGATTCGATCCATATTTCTCCGTCCAGCATTTCGACGATGCGTTTGGATATGGCGAGGCCGAGCCCGGTGCCTCCGAATCTGCGCGACGTGCTGCTCTCGGCCTGCACGAAAGAGCCGAACAGGCGCCCCTGCTGTTCCTCGCTGATGCCGATGCCGGTATCCGTCACCTCGAACTGGACGACGCACAAGCCGTTGTCGTCGCTGATGAGATGCACATTCAAACCGATAGAACCCTCCTCGGGCGTGAACTTCACCGCGTTGCCCATCAAATTCGTGATCACCTGCGCGAGCCTCTGCTCGTCCCCCACCAGGATCCGGGGGGTCGCCTTGTCGATGCGCACGGATAACTTCTGCCGCTTTTCGTCGGTGCGGAAGGCTATGACATCGGTCACCCGCTGGAGCATCTTTTCGACATCGAACTCAGTGAAGGAAAGCTCGAACTTGTTAGCGTCTATTTTCGACATATCCAGAATGTCGTTGATTACGCCCAGCAGATGCGTCGAAGCGTCATCGATTTTTCCGAAACAGTAGTCCTTTCTTTCCATATCTGTGGCGGACTTGCCGATGGAGGTCATCCCAATCACGGCGTTCAACGGCGTGCGTATTTCGTGGCTCATGGTGGCCAGAAAATCGCTCTTGGCGCGGGAAGCCGCTTCCGCGCCGATTTTGGCCCTGGTGAGCTGGGTCACATCGTTGAGGATCAGCATGACGCAAACATTGCGCTCACCCCGATTTTCCGAGGGCGGCGTATCGCCGCCAACGCGCCACAGGCTGAGGTCATAATCCCGATCCTCGCCCTCGGCGTCCCTGATGTTCACGTCCACTTTAAATGTGTTCCCCCCTCCTCCCTGGGTGGTGAATAAAGACTCGGCCTCGGGAGGCAGGGCGTCAGAAGCGGATAACGCCAACAACAGGCCCGGAGCGTCTTTGTCCAGGCCGTGGCGCTCCAGCAGATCGTTCATGGTTCTGTTCAGGTAGAGAACCCGGCGCGACTCGTCCAGAAACATCAGGGCTTCCGGCAGAACGTCCAGATGTGAACAAAACACATCCAGCGTAGAGTTGATCCCGGAGAGGATAAGCCGGTAATCTCCCTGATACTCGGTATAGTCCGCGCGTTCCCCCAGTTTTCCCTCCCTCGCCCCGAGTGTAAGCCGACCGATGTCCAAAATCAGGCTCCGGATGGAATTGGACATGGCGAGGAACGTCGCGCCGAGCCGGCCAATTTCGTCCCGCCGGTCGATGATCTTCGGCGACAACAGATTTCCAAATTCTCCGCCTGCCAGTTTATCCGCGCTGTCGGTGATGGCGCCCAGGGGAACGGAAAGAACCCTGCGGATGAGAAATGTCATAAAAATGGAGAATATCACAATGGACGAAAGGGTGATAACCGTTCCTATGGAGAGAGCCTGGCTTGCGGCAGCGGTGAAATCGTCGCGCGGCGCCTGTATGCCCAGCGACCACAGAGTTCCCCGGATAGGTGAAAAGCTGACGAACATTTTGCCTTCGGTGCCGAGTATCTCCATGGCGCCGGTCAGCCCCTGTTTCATTGGCAGGAGTACCGCCTCCGCCTCCGGGCCGAAACCGAAACTGTCGGCGACAGATTCCCGGCTGAACACTTTGTCCGGATCCATGTGAGCTACCAGCCGGCCTTGGTTGTTGATGATAAAAGCCGTGCCGTTGGGACCGACTTTGATATTGTGCAGAATGTCGCTGAGGATTTCGTAGTTGTAGCTGCCCACAAGATAATACACCGGCTGCCCGCCGTCCTCATCGCCGTATTCTTTTTGGATTACCGGCATGCCCATCGTGATTTCCGGACCGTTGGAACCTATGGAAGTATCCTCTATCACCAGATTGTTCGTCGTTTTGATGGAGGCGAACAGCTTTCTGCCGGAAATTCTGCGCGGGCATTCCTGGCTTCCGGTGAGCAGCTTGCCGTCCGATCCATAGATGCCTATCCAGGTGAATTCTATGCCGGAGATGATCATTTCCAGTATCTGCTGTTTTTCAGCTGTTGTGGAGGAAGGGGATGCAATGATCTGGTTCCGAATCATAAAAAATCGCTCGGCTAAAATGTGCAGATTCCCCTCGATGCTCTGAGCGGCTGTTTTGGCCATGGGCTGGAGCGCGTCCAGCATTATGCTGTTCGTCAGGGAACTCATGAAAAATCCCATTACGAACATCAGACCGATAGCCAGGGTAATGATTATCAACAGAACAGCGGCTCGAATTTTTGTTGTGACGCTTCCGGTTTGCGCGCGTTGCATGGGCGTCATTCGTTTTCCGTCCTGTTTTCTGTAAGGTCCACGAGCGCGATTGTTTTGTCCCCGACTTTCGCGTGGTCGATAGCCGCCCCCGCCAGAAGCTGGAAAGCCTCATGCGAACGCTCAGCGCCGGCCATGACGAGCACACTGGCGGGATCCTGCTGGTTGAGCAGTTCGTACGTATAGGTACGCAGATACTCGCCGGGGAACATGCCTGTTTCAGCCTTTATCCTGCGCTGGTAATCCAGATCCCAGGACCGTATGAACCCGCAGCTGTTCCGGGCGTTGAACTCCACGTTCACAATGCGGTTGTCGGACACATAAATAGTCATGAAATCCTTCCAGCCCTCGCCATCATACCCGACCGCCTCGGCGGCGTAATACCCGTCGCGCATTCCCTCAGCGTAACACTCGCTTTCGGCAGACAAAAAAACAAGAAGCATAATGGCTGTCGCAAGTCGTGAAAACCTCATCTCCGCGCGTCTCCCTTCAAGATTTCACTGTCGGAAAACATATCTTCCAGCGCTTCTTCCGCCAAGAGCGAACAGAAGCAGGATCTCAACCTAATAATGAACAGAAAACCATCTCGCTTTATATTATCATACAACTGCGAACAAAGATGTATCTCGACAGCGAAGTATTTTTCACTTCTTTCACTTAAATCTTACGAGTGCGGCAGGCCAGCTTGCGGAGTGATTTTGTGGCATTCGCGGATATGATGGGAAGGCGACTGGCATGAACACTGGCGGGCGGAGGCGTTTTACCGCCCGCCGTATTTTTCGTTCAACTGTGAAAATTTGCCTGCTTCATAAGCTGTGCTTTGTCTCGAAAGCAGATGCGATTTTATTGGCGACCAGTCTAGTCGAGCGAGAGAATGTCTTGTTCGTCCAATCCCGTTAGGTCCACAATGTCGCCAACAGGCATTTTTCGAGCCAACATTTTCAGCGCAATCTCAAAAGCCTTTTCCTCCTTTGCGTCACGTATCTGAATTTCCCGTATCGCCTCGTCTATCGGAATGAGCTGCATTTTCCATACCCCCCTCACCTTGGAGTCGATTTTTTTGTCGCTAATTCTCAATATACGGTAGATAAACTTTTGGATGCTTTTTGTTCTTTTGGAGTCATATCCCCGCTCCCGAGTCAAATTCAGAAGCTCCAGCGAATATTTTCCCCTGTCTGCGGGGTCTTCGCCGGCATCGAGCATCCTTCGAGCCGCCAACACCACGAGCGCAAAAATTCTTTCGTCGCTCTCTAATTTTTTTATGTCCGCGCTCGCCACATGAAAAACGTTATATCTGAAATTGATCTCCGTTCCATAGCACGATGCCGAGTAAACTTCTATTGGCGTGATATTGCCGGTATATATCGCAAGCGAGGTCACTGGAAGCTG
>JAITNX010000072.1 GCA_031290235.1 Synergistaceae bacterium
TACAAAAGTATTATACAACAAGCGAGCGAATTTGTATTATAATTACCGATCGACAATATACAGAGGGGAAGAGCGGATAAAATGCCTGGTCGGGTTAAAATGTCGGAGGACACAAAACTCCTCGTCAATCTTTTTTTGCCCTTTTACGCCATACACTGTTCGGAGCATATATACCTCGTCTACGGAAACGTACTGAAGGAATATGGGCTGTCTCCAGCATTGACGGGATGGATACTGGGGATTTATTTTCTCATGGGGATGTGCGCGCGTCCGTTGGGCGGCTGGCTGTTGGAGAACATCGGGGTGAGAAGGACGCTGATATGGAGCGGCGCGATGTGCTTTGCCGGAGGAGCCGCGCTATTCCTCACCAAATCGGCGCCCATACTCCTCGCCGGCAGGGCGCTCTCGGGCGCCGGCTTCGGGATTTACACGACGGGGATTTTCGCTCACCAAGCCATGAGCATATCCGAAAAGATGCGCGGCGCCGGCCTCTCGCTTCTCGTTACAGGCGGGATGCTGCCAATGGCCACCGTCACTCCTCTTGGCGAGTGGTTCCTGCTGGGTTCTCACGAGAAGATATATCTCGCAATGGGTCCGATAATATCCGCGTTGTGCTGGTACCTGGGCGGCAGGGTAAAAATGCCCGCGGCGGCGGAGAGACGCGGCGACGGAGAAAAACGCTGGGGAACATATCGCGGCCTCCTCACCTCCCGCACGTTCCTGATTCTCATACTGACCGGCATTATCATAGCGCTGGTGGACGCCATCATCGTGGACGTCTCGATGCTCGCGGCCGAAAACGGCCTTGCCGCGTCATATTTTTTAATGAGCGGGTCGATAGCGGCCGTGGTGGTGCGAGTCGCCGGTTCCTCCCTCATCAACGTACTCCCCCGCTCCGTTCTCCTTGCCCCCTGCGGAATAGTGATGTCCGGCTCGATGATCCTGATATCTTTCCTGCCGTCCAACGGCGCCTTCGTTGCGGGCGGAATCCTCTACGGCGTCGGGATAGGCGCGGGCTGGCCCATGCTGCACGCTATACTGAGCGATACGCTGGAACCGGCCCTGCGCCCAAAAGGTACGGCCATGGCCCTTCTGTTCTACGACGCGGGTTTTTTTCTGACGCCCCTCATAGTCGGCTACCTCTCCCCCGCCATCGGAATGGCATGGGCTTTGACGGCAATCTCTCTCGTGTCCGGAGCGGCTCTGGCTGTCCTGGAAATTCTTTACTGGATCCCTCTTCGCAGGATGAAACGTGAAGGGCGGCCTCTCAACTAACGGAAGGCCGCCCGCCCGATTCCTATGCCGTATAATCCATGGCCGCCAGGTGCTGATAGAAGCGCCACTTCATCTTGAGTTCGTGTTCCTCCTCCGCCAGCAGAGTCGCGGCTATGTCCGGACTCGCGGTCTTGAGCGCCTTGTAGCGGACCTCGTTGTAGATGTAGTCCGCCAATGGCAGGGTCGGCGCTTTGCTGTCTATCGTCAGCGGGTTCTTGCCCTGAGAGGCGAGGTCCGGATTGTAGCGCATCAGCATCCAGTGGCCGGAGTCGACAGCCTTCTTTTGCTGCTCTAGGCCCAAGTGCATCTCTATGCCGTGAGCTATGCAGTGGGCATAGGCTATTATTATCGACGGCCCGTTGTACGCTTCCGCCTCGAGGAACGTCTTCACGGTGTGAGCGTCGTTCGCCCCCATCGCCACGCGCCCCACATAGACGCTGCCGTATGCTATCGCCATCAGAGCGAGGTCCTTCTTGCCGTTGCGTTTGCCGCCGGCCGCGAACTTCGCTATGGCGCCCCTCGGGGTCGATTTCGACATCTGGCCCCCGGTGTTGGAGTAGACCTCGGTGTCCAGCACGAGAATGTTTACGTTGCGGCCCGAAGCTATCACGTGGTCGAGACCTCCGTAGCCGATGTCGTATGCCCAGCCGTCGCCGCCAATTATCCAGACGCTCTTTTTCGTCAGGTAATCAGCCACGGACGTCAGCTCCTCGGCGTCGTGGTTGTTATCGAGCCACGAAATTTTTTCCTTCAGAAGCTCGACCCTGGCTCGCTGCTCGACTATCTCCTTCTCAGTCGACTGGGACGCCTCTATTATCTGCCTCACGAAGTCGGCGCCCACATCGTCAGAAAGCCTCCGCAAAAGCTCGGTGGCGTACTCGCGGTGTTTGTCCAGCGTGAGCCTGAATCCGAGGCCAAATTCCGCGTTGTCCTCAAAGAGGGAGTTGGCCCACGCGGGTCCTCTGCCATCGTCGTTGTAAGTCCACGGGGTCGTAGGTAGGTTGCCGCCATAGATGGAGCTGCAGCCGGTCGCATTGGCAATGAGCGCCCTGTCGCCGAAGAGGCTCGACAGCAGCTTGAGGTACGGAGTCTCGCCGCAGCCGCCGCACGCGCCGGAGAACTCGAAGAGCGGGTGCAGAAGCTGGACATCCTTCACGGAGCTGTGGTTCAGCTTGGACCTATCGACGTCCGGAATCCCGAGGAAAAACTCCCAGTTCTCGCGCTCGGAGGCGCGAATCGGAAGCTGCTCCGTCATATTGAGAGCTTTCCTGGCTGGATCCGTCTTGTTCTTCGCGGGACAGTTCTGAGCGCACAGGCCGCAGCCGATGCAGTCCTCCGGCGCGATCTGCACCGTGTACTTCATGCCGGCGAAGTCCTTCCAGTTCGCGTCCTTCGACTTGAACGCGGAGGGCGCGTCCGACAGAAGTCCGCCGTCGTAGATCTTCGCGCGAATCGTCGCGTGGGGGCAGACAAGGGCGCATTTGCCGCACTGAATACACGTTTCAGGATCCCAGGACGGGATCTCTATGGCCACATTGCGCTTCTCATACTGGGTCGTCCCCGTCGGATAGCTGCCGTCCTCCGGCATCGACGAGACTGGAAGAGAGTCTCCCTCGTTTATCATCATGGGACCCAGCACACAGCTTACGAAAAGCGGCGAATCAGGCGCTACGGCGTCCCTGACGTCAAACTCGGCAGTCGCTTCCGCCGGGACCTTCACCTCGAACAGGTTGGCCAAAGTGGAGTCTATCGCGTCGATATTCATCTTGACCACGTTCTCGCCCTTGCGGCCGTATGTCTTCTTGACCGACTTCTTTATGGCGGCAATGGCCTCGTCCTTGGGCAGCACTCCGCTTATCGCGAAGAAGCACGTCTGCATTATAGTGTTGATGCGACCGCCCATGCCCGTATCCTTCGCTATGGTGACGGCGTCTATCGTGTAGAGCTTTACGCGCTTGTCGATTACCTGCCGCTGCACCTTTCGCGGCAGATGGTTCCATACGTCATCCTTGCCGTAAGGGCTGTTCAGCAGGAACGTAGCGCCGTCAACCGCGTTCCTGAGCATGTCGTAGCGCTCCAGGAACGAGAACTGATGGCAGGCTATGAAATTCGCCCTGTTGATGAAGTACGAGGCGTAGATCGGGTTAGGGCCGAAGCGAAGGTGGCTCGTCGTGATACCGCCGGATTTTTTTGAATCGTATTCGAAGTAACCCTGTGCGTAGAAATCGGTGTCCTCTCCAATTATCTTTATAGAATTTTTGTTGGCGCCGACTGTCCCGTCCGCGCCAAGTCCATAGAAGAGACAGCGGACACACTTCGGGTCCTCAGTGATGTAGTGCGGATCGTACCTCAGGCTGCTGAAAGATATGTCGTCCTCTATGCCCACGGTGAAGCTCCGTTTTGGTTCAAGCCTGTCGAGCTCGTCATATACAGCCTTGACCATGGCCGGTGTGAAATCCTTCGATGATAAACCGTAGCGTCCGCCTATTATCGTGATGTCAGGATGCCCAGACAAAACCTCTACCACATCCATGTATAGCGGCTCGCCAGGAGCCGCAGGGTCCTTGCAGCGGTCGAGAACCGCTATGGAGCGGACCGTGGAGGGCAGCTCGTTGAGAAACGCGGCCGCGTAGAACGGGCGGTACAGGCGGACGACCAGAAGCCCGACCTTCTCGCCATTCGCCATCATGCGCTCCACCGCCTCGCGGGCGACGTAAGCGCCGCTTCCCATTATGACTATCACACGCTCCGCGTCGGGAGCGCCGAAATACTGGAACAGCTTGTACTTGCGGCCGACCTGGGCCGCGAAACGATCCATGGCCCTCTGCACAACGTTGGGCATCGCCTCGAAATATGGCGTGCAGGCCTCCCTGGACTGGAAGAACGTATCCGGGTTCTGAGCCGACCCGCGAAGCTCCGGGTTATCGGGAGAAAGCGCCCTGGCCCTGTGTTCGTGGACGAGTTCGTCGTCTATCAGCTCCCTCATGTCGTCGTAAGCGAGCTGCTCGACCTTCATGACCTCGTGGCTCGTGCGGAATCCGTCAAAGAAGTGCAGAATGGGAACGCGGCCCTCCAGCGTGGCCATCATGGATATGAGGGCCATGTCCATGACCTCCTGCACCGAACTCGAACACAGCATTGCCCACCCGGTCGAGCGCGTCGCCATAACGTCGGAGTGATCGCCGAAGATGGAGAGGGCATGAGTCGCGACTGTGCGGGCGGAGACGTGCATGACAGTGCTGGACAGCTCGCCGGCTATCTTGAACATATTCGGTATCATGAGCAGCAGCCCCTGCGACGCGGTGAAGGTCGTGCCGAGCGCCCCGGCCTGAATGGCGCCATGATACGCCCCGGAGGCTCCTGCCTCGCTCTGCATCTCCACGACTGACGGGATAGTGCCCCAGATATTGGGACGTCCCTCCGAACTCCACTGGTCTGCCCACTCGCCCATGTTGGACGACGGCGTTATCGGGTATATGGAAATTACCTCATTGGTCGCATGAGCGACAAAAGCCGCGGCTTCGTTGCCGTCAAGCGTTACCTTAGGTCTCGATGACATGATCTTGCCTCCCCTTCAACTCACGATCACAGCGGACATAAAACACACTCGGTTTACACTGGATCTACCTCATAATTCTTATGCCGGATATGAAATTTTAATCCTCACCATCCGCCGGAGTCACCATAGGATCGGAGTCTCGGCAGGATTTTGCCATGGCTTTATCACACCGTTGTCAAGCTGCATTTTCTGAATGGCTCTGTAACAATCTCCCATCATCCTCATGCGCTTGTGCATCTCCTCCAGGTATGAATCTATGGTGGAGAACAGGAAGCCCATGGAAGTAATGTATCTGCTTAAATCCCCGCAAACATGAGTCAGCATCTTTTCGTCAAGAGAACACTCCTTTGCAATCTGGCCGATCGTGAGATAGTTTCCCGACGCGATCGAGTTGTTGATCTTTTTAAGTATGTCGACAGTAATGACCACCGGCCAGCCTCCTCCCCCCCTTGAACCTTGGGTTTTACAGCAAAGGATTATAACAACTCTACGAGCTGACTACTATATATGATATACTAAAAAACAGATAAGCACTAGATTTTTTTTGATTATATTTTTGACATAATAATATTGTAAAATAACGCGAATTTAGGAGGGATATTTATGGATGGCGGGGAAAACTCGATCAACAGCAAACTTCTCAAATTGCCGATAGGGATACAAACTTTCGAGAAAATCCGCAGCGACGGCTGCGTATACATCGACAAGACGAGGTACATCATCGATATGATCGACAATGGATCCCGGTATTTTTTGTCGAGGCCAAGAAAATTCGGCAAATCTCTCACCATATCGACGATAGAGGCACTCTTTTCAGGCAGGAAGGACCTGTTCAAGGGACTCGAAGCGGAGGAATACTTCGACCGGCCCGACTACAGAACCTACCCGATAGTTCGCCTGGACATGAATCAGGCCGCGACCGACCATGGAACTGGGTCGCTGCGCTCATCGCTCCTTCAGCTCGTGCGTGAGAGCGGGAGGCAGAATGGGGTCGAGATACCGGGAGATATGACGCCTAGCGACGCATTCAGGACTCTCATCCTCAAGGTCGCGGAGAAGAGCGGCCCTGTGGTAATGCTCGTAGACGGATTCGACAAGCCGGCTCTGGACTTTGTACACAAGGCGAAACCGGGGAAGGAGGCCAGGGCCATCCTCCGAAACTTCTATATTCAGATAAAGACAAACGACTCGTGCCTGCGATTCGTATTCATGGCTGGGATAAGCAAGCTCTCAAAGGCCAACATCTTCGCCGACGCAAATTCCATGAAGGATATCTCGATGTCGGACAAATACGCGCGGATGCTCGGCTTCACTGAAGACGAGCTGGAGTGCGGGTTCGCCGGATATATTAACGCTACGGCCAGGGTGAGGGGCGAGACGAAGGACGAGCTCATCGCGAAGCTCAGCGACTACTACTGCGGGTTCTCGTTCGATGGCGTGAGCCGCCTCTACAACCCACACGACGTCCTGAACTTCTTCGACGAGGGCAAGTTCAAGAACTACTGGTTCGACGTCGATACGCCAGCCGCCGTAGCGGATTATATAAGGAAGGGCGAAAATGGCCTGGAGGCATACAGGGGCCTCGTGGTGGACGAGGGTTTCACGGTAACGTCCGAGATGGAGAACTCACCGCCGGGCAGCTATCTTTTCCAAGCCGGCTATCTCTCGGTGAGGGAGAGGGACGGAGCTATCCTCACGTTGGATTTTCCGAACACGGAGATACTTTCATCCGTCGCGAACCTCGTCATATACGTCAGATTTGGAGACTACAGGGCGGCGATCAAGAGTTCCCTGCTCGAAAAATCGCTGGAGCACGGCAGGACCGAGGATATAATCAAATATTTCAACCTGATCCTATCGACAATCCCGGAAGACCTCTGCCTGCGAGCTGAGGCGCGATACGCGAGTCAGCCGCCCATGACCAACCTGGCCAGCACTTTTTACCACTCTGTCCTCCTCACATATATATGGGCATCGCGCCTCAGCACCCTGGCCAACGGCTACAACTACGCCGAGGTGACTGGCGCCGACGTCAGCAAGAACGGATATAGATACATAATCGAGCTCAGGGTGACGGACAACGACAAGGCGCACGCCGCGGCAGTCATAGAGATGATGTCCAAGCTCAGGGCTAACTTCAGCGCAAGCGGCTTCGAGCAGGGCAAGACAAGCCTCGTGGCCATGGCGATGGACAGCGCGACGAGACAAGTGAAGAGATTCGCGATTGAGAGGCTGTAGCCGATGACGCTTGGGGAATTGATTCGCGGCTTGATGAAAAACAGGCCCGGGAGCAACTGGTCCGAGGGAGACGGCGAAAACGAGCCGCGCTGGGGCGGCGCCGATTGGAAAAACCCGTGGAACAAAGACGTCAAGGTCCCCAAGATCCCCCTAATAATTGGCGCCCTTGTCCTCTTATTCATCATGTGCTTCAGCGGCGCCGTGGAGTTCTACACCGATGTCCTGTGGTTCGAGTCGTTGGGCCTAGTTTCGGTGCTATGGAGAAGGCTGCTGCCACAGGCGGCAATATTCGTCCTGAGCGCTGTCGTCACGTTCGCCGTCTACAACTTCAACTGGCGCATGGCAATACGCATAGGGACGGAGGAATTCCGCAAAACTTCCGGCATACAAGACGCAACGTTGGTTAACCCATTATATGCTACGGCATGCGCCGTACTATTAGCCATCCTTGCCGGCATAGGACATCTCCGCGACTGGCCGGTTGTGATGCAATTCCTGAACAGCTCGCCATTTGGCGAGACGGACGTGATATTCGGGCACGACATCGGGTTTTACATATTTACCCTGCCGCTCGCCAGGATCATACAGTCGTGGGCTGTGAACCTCTGCCTCACGTCGCTTGCGGGCAGCGCCCTTGCTTACATGCTCTGCCGCTCGCTTCGCTCGGAGGGGGCAAAGATCATGCTCATAAGCAGGGCCAGGCTTCACGTCCTGTCGCTGGCAGCTATATTTTTGTGCGCGTTCGGGGCAGGCCTGTGGATGTCGCGATACGAGCTGCTCTACTCGCCAACTGGAATCGTTTACGGCATTGGATATGTCGACTTACATCTGAAGCTGCCTGGCCTTTCCATGCTCTCGATATCGACAATAGCCGCCTCTGCCCTCCTCTTGATAAATTTCTACAAGCCAATGTGGAGGGCGTCCGTCGCGCTTGTCGGGGTGCTTCTCGCCGCAGGATTTCTATCGCAGACCGTCCTGCCGTCTGTCGTTCAGAATTATATAGTGCAACCCAATGAATACGAGCTTGAGAAGGAGTTCATCGGACGACATTTAGACGCGACGAGGAAGGCGTTCACTCTGGATCGCGTCACGACGTTTCAGGTGACGCCCGAGTCAGATGTGACGACTGAGGACATGAGAGAGGACTCCGACACTGTGGAGAACATCCGGCTCTGGGACTACGCCCCTCTTCTGCGGACGTATAAACAGCTCCAGGAGATACGAACGTACTACGAGTTCGAGGACATCGACATCGACCGTTACAGGCTGAACGGCAAGGACAGACAGGTGATGCTCTCGGTGCGGGAACTCGACCAGGCGCAGCTTCAGAACAGGACCTGGGTGAACTCGCACCTCGAATTCACCCATGGTTACGGAATAGTCATGAATCCGGTCAACGAGATGGAGGAGGGCGGCCTTCCAGTTTTTTTCATAAAGGACCTGCCGCCTAGGTCGACAGTACCGATAGCGCTCGACCGGCCCGAGATCTACTACGGCGAGAAACGCAACTCATACGCGCTCGTAAAGACGGACGTCAAGGAGTTCGACTACCCCATGGGCGACTCGAACGTCCGCAGCTCCTACGAGGGTTCAGGCGGAGTCCCACTCCACTCGCTGGCGCGCCGCCTGTTATACGCGATTAAATTCAGGGACTCGGAGATAATCTTCACCGACTCCCTTACACCGGAGAGCAGGGTGCTGTATAACCGCAATGTGAAGGACGCTATACGAAAGGTCGCCCCCTTCCTGATACTGGAGAACGATATATACCCCGTCATAGTCGGAGGCCGGATAGTTTGGCTTCAGGACGCGTACACGGCGAGTTCAGCTTACCCGTACTCGCGGCCGCTGCCCCAGGCCACGGCAGCCCAAATAGGGCTGGCGGCATACTCCGGCGTGAACTATATAAGAAACAGTGTCAAGGTAACAATGGATGCGTACGACGGACGTATGACCTTCTATGTGACGGACCGAAACGATCCGTTGATAAAAAGCTGGGCAGGCATATTTCCGGGCCTCTTCAAACCTATGGACGCGATACCCGACGATATAGCCGCGCACTTCAGGTACCCGGAGGAATACTTCGAGGTTCAGAGCGAGGTCTATAGGATATATCACATGACTGACACGAACACGTACTACAACAGGGAGGACGTCTGGATGACGACGCCTCAGGGATATGAACGGCGCATCAGGCCAAACTACGTCACAATTCAGCTGATGGAAGAGTCCCACTCCGAATTTACGCTGATAGCGCCTTTCATGCCATTCGGACGCAACAACCTCATAGGCTGGATAGCGGGCAGATGCGACGCCGAACACTATGGCGAACTCGTGGTCTATCAGTTCCCCAAGCAGGAGTTATTGTTCGGCCCGGCTCAGATAGAGGCGCTGATAGACCAAAACACGTCAATATCGTCGCAGCTTTCCTTGTGGAGCCAGAGAGGTTCGGACGTCATAAGGGGCGATCTCCTGGTAATCCCCATCGGCAAGTCGCTCCTATACGTGCAGCCTCTGTACCTCAAAGCCGAGCGGGGAGAGATGCCGGAGCTCAAGCGGGTGATACTCTCCACCGGCGGAAGGGTAGCGTGGGGAGAGACCTTTGACGAGGCCGTACTGGAGATCTTCGGAAGCGCTGCCAGAACAAACCAGGCTCTTCCAACGTCGGTTACGGGCGAAACACAGCCGGATGCGCAGCCCTCGGCATCATCGGTGGAATGGCGCCAGGATTCCACGCTGCGGGAACTAGCAATGGAAGCCCTGACACATTACGAAGGCGCGGGGGCGGCCGTACGAAGCGGAGACTGGGGCAAATACGGCGACGAGCTTGATATGCTCGGTAAGACGCTGATGGAACTTGAGCGCCTGACCGGGGAATGAGGAGCGGAGAATGTGCAAGATGAGATCATTCATTGCCATTGCCGCGGCGCTTCTTATCACGATTGCCTCTTCATCAGCGGCGACTGCGGCTGCGACACTCGCCGTGAGGCCGCTTCTTCCAATAATGCCCGTCGTATACGGTGTGACGCAGGAGATCGAAATAGAGCTGTCAGAAGACGGCCGCCCCTCGGGCGAGGAGCAAGAGATGAGGATCGAGTCCAAGTCCGGCATGGGCATCGTGGTGACACAGGCATCGCCGGGTCCGTCAGGCTCCATCACGTACAGGATGGGTACACGGCTGAGGGTGGCGTACAGATGGGCCGGCCCGCTGCCGACAGAGTTCCCGGTGAACGAGCTGATAACAGTATCGGTTCCCCGCCTTGGCCTTGCGGCAGAGACGTCGTTCGACGTCGGCGTCAACCTCGATATGCTGGAAGTCAAGCCAATTGCGGCGGATGCGACTGGAGGCGAAATGCCGGTGGAAGTAACGATACAGGACATCTTCCACCCCAACACGGACATCGTCTCGCTGCTCTCCGCCATCGGCATAACCCCGGAGCTGCGCCTCGACCTTGTGACAGATGCGGGAACACCGATCACTCCCGCGCTGGAAGATCCAGTAGTGAAGAAATTTTTCGGCGAAGGGGAAAGAGGGCTGAACTCCCCCACAACGATGCCTGGCTTTACCGTGGGCCGCCTGCAAGAAATGGATGGGAGGGTTATATGGGAGAATCTCGCCGGGGAACTTCCAACCATCTTTCCACCATCGCAGGGCAGCTGCAGGATAGTTGCGACACTCAAGCCGAACGCCGGCGGCATCGGCCTTAAAGAACGCTGGTCGGAACCCTTTGCAGCGGGCGGAGGCGCCTCGGCGCAGGACATGGCAGAGATGCCGGACATGATGAGGTCGACGTTCGAGATAATGACCTCGCTAGACGCCTATAGAGCCGGCAATGCGGAGAAAGCGGCCAGGAGCGCCCTTGCGGCGGGAGACCTTCCCTCCGCGATATCACAGCTGGGTTCTGGAATGCGCGGTATGGCGGCGCCGACTCCCGTTCAGACGCTGGGTCGCTACGTCCATGCCATTGCGTCTTCCGGCCAAAAAATAGACGACGCCGCTGATTTCATCAGATATTTCCTGAGCGGTTACGGCACATACGGGACGCTTTTATTCACAAAACCGGGCGTAAAGAGCTGGAGCGCGGTATCATCTTCAGGAAATCCCTACACGAAAGCCCCTAAAGGCAGAGTTTACGAGGACGACTCGTACGTTGTGATCCCATTCGAGCTGGAGGACAACTTCACGCTGAGCCTTCAAGGCTCGGGCAGCGATGGAGTCTCCTTATGGAAAATAATCCCGGCCGGGGTGAATCGTAAAAGCTATGAGAAGGGCGACTGGGACAAAGAAATATCAGTTTACGGAAACACTGTCACTCCTCCGCAGACGAAGCCAAATAATCGTTGACGGCGGATAGGCAGGGTGATACAATGGCTCCCGTTCGGGGCGTAGCGCAGCCTGGTTAGCGCGCCTGGTTCGGGACCAGGAGGTCGGAAGTTCAAATCTTCTCGCCCCGACCAAAGTGGGTTAAGAGCTCCCGGCTGATGCCGGGGGCTTTTGTGTCGTAATATAAGAGGAGATTACAGCCATGTATGAAGTGCACGATGAGGAACGGGCGGACCAGAATGTAGCACGAAACAGGGTAGCGCGTCACGAATATTTCATACTGGAGTCGCTGGAGACCGGCATCGTGCTGTCCGGAACGGAGATCAAGTCCGTCCGGGCGGGACACGTGAATCTGAGGGACGGATACGCTCGCATAGACGGCGGTGAATTATGGCTCTACAACGTGCATATATCGCCATACGAGAAGGGAACGCACTACAACATGGAGCCCATGAGACCGAGAAAACTGCTGGCCCACAAGGGGCAAATTTTAAAGCTCCAGATTAAATCGCGCGAAAAGGGGTTGACTTTGATACCCCTCGCGATGTACATTAAGGGAGGCAGGCGAGCAAAGATAGAACTCGCCATTGCAAAGGGCAAACAGATACACGATAAGCGCGACGCGATAGCCTCTAGGGACGTTGAGCGGGAGATCAGCAGAACCATTAGGGAGCGGAGCAAGAGGGATTATTGATTCACACGCTGGGGGCGACAGGTTTCGACAGCAGGATGGAAGGTCTGGGAGAGCGAGCCGAGGATGGAGGATCCTCGTTAATCCGACTCCAAAACAATAATTGCCAACGAAGATTTCGCACTGGCTGCTTAACTAAAGCAGTCACGCCGCCCGGGGGCTCGGTCGTTGGAACCCGGAACGACGTCAAAAAGACGGCTGGAACCGCCGCAGTTTTCTCTGGCGGCAGTTCGAGACTCTAGGGAGAAATAGACGAAGGGAATCCTGTCTGTGGGAGTCCCCAGGTCAAAATTAAATCACTGACTACACTCGTAGCGTTGCCGGATGGTCCCCTGTTGGACCGGAGTTCGATTCTCCGCGCCTCCACCAATACCAAGTTTAACAAAGTCCAAGAAAATCCAACAAACCCGCTGATAAAGCGGGTTTTTGCTTTGTCTGCATCCATTGAAACCCACAGCGATCAAGGCCATGACGTTCGCGCGGGTCTCCGAGGATTGGTACAAACAGCAGACTGGCATC
>JAITNX010000090.1 GCA_031290235.1 Synergistaceae bacterium
GCCTCCTGCTGGAGGAAGGCATCGACAGAAACGTGACCTTCAACGCCATGCTCATAAATGGATCGTATTTGAAGAAATTCCTGGGAGGGCTGCTCAACATTCAGGACAAGGAGGCCATGTGCGACGCGGCGATGGAGTACATAGACGCCCTGTCGATAAAGTGCGTCGGACCCACCCAGAGGGTCGTGGAGCTCTCCGGCGGGAACCAGCAGAAGGTCTGCCTCGCCAGGGCGTTTGCCACAGACCCAAAGCTGCTCTTCGTGTCGGAGCCGACCAGGGGCATAGATGTCGGAGCGAAGCAGCTGGTGCTGGAGACATTGAGCCGCGTCAACGAGGAGCGCGGCGTAACCGTCGTGATGATATCGTCCGAGCTGGAGGAGCTGCGCTCGATATGCGACAGGATAGCGATAGTGGACGAGGGCGTGGTGTCGGGAATACTTCCCGCAAGCGCCTCGGCGGACGAGTTCGGCATATTGATGCTGGGCACTCGGGAGGCTGGATGAGATGATGACGGTCAGGAATTTCGTCGGGAGAATTGGACTCCCCAGGCTGATAATAGCGCTGTTCCTCTTCTCCCTCTTTGCGGTGGCCCCGTTCGTGGGGGTGAGGGTTGACACGTCGCTGAGCGACGTCTTCGTAAGGTTCGGGATGAACGGGATAATGGTCCTGGCGATGGTCCCGATGATTCAGTCGGGGTGCGGGCTCAACTTCGGGCTTCCGCTGGGCGTGATAGCGGGCCTTCTGGGAGCGTGCATAAGCATAGAGCTCGACGTCATCGGCTTCAAGGGTTTTGGACTCGCGATACTCATTGCCCTGCCATTCGCGGTTGGGCTGGGGTGTTTTTACGCTCAGATACTGAACAGGGTGAAGGGCGGCGAGATGATGATAGCCACTTACGTTGGCTTTTTCGTCGTGGCTCTCATGTGTCTGGGGTGGACTCTGCTGCCGTTTAAGAGCCCCGTCATGCTATGGGGCTACGGAGGGGAGGGGCTGCGCACCACGATAAGCGTTGGCGGGCACTGGAACAGGGTGCTGGACGAGTTTCTGTCGTTCAACATCGGCGGACACTTCTTCTTTCCCTTGGGCATGTATATTTTCATGGCCGCTGTCTGCTGCGTAGTCAGCTTGTTCATGAGGACGCGCACAGGGGCCGAGATGGCCTCCGTCGGTACAAATCCCGACTTCGCGCGCGCGGCCGGGGTCAACGTCGACAGGATGCGCACCCTTTCAGTGGTGATATCCACAGTCCTCGGCGCTGTGGGCATCCTGGTCTACGAGCAGAGCTTCGGCTTCATCCAGCTCTACATGGCCCCATTTTACATGGCGTTCCCGGCCGTGGCCTCCATACTGCTGGGCGGCGCGTCAATAAAGAAGGCGACGCTGTCGAACGTCATCATAGGGACGTTTTTGTTTCAAGGGATCGTGACGATGACCCCGTCCGTCATAAACAGCATGATAGAGTCCGACATGTCTGAGGTCCTCCGAATAGTAGCCTCGAACGGCATGATCCTGTATGCCCTGACGAGAAAGGGGACAGTACGCAGATGAGCGGGCGTGAGATGGGCGATAAGCTGAAGTTCTTCCTCATGCAGAACGCTGTGCCTATAATATTCATCGTCTTCTCGGCGTTTGCGATACCGCTGTCGAACTTCAGCGCCGGACACCTGATTCAGGAAATGCTGATCAGGCTGTCGCGAAACTCGTTTCTCGTGCTCTCCCTGCTCATACCCATAATGGCCGGGATGGGGCTCAACTTCGGGATGGTGCTGGGGGCGATGGCTGGACAGATCGGGTTGATCTTCGTAACCGACTGGGGCATAGTAGGAATCCCAGGCATGATAACGGCAGCTGTCCTCGGGACTCCGATCGCGATCCTCCTCGGATTTGTGTGCGGCGCCGTGCTCAACAGGGCCAAGGGCAGGGAGATGGTGACGTCTTATATACTCGGGTTCTTCATAAACGGCCTCTACCAGTTCGTTGTCATGTACACGATGGGCTATCTCATACCGATAAAAAACCCGCTGATACTTCTATCGCGCGGTTGGGGAGTGCGCAGCAGCATCGACCTCGCCGGGACCAGGGGAGTGCTGGACAGGCTGATCGATGTCCAGCTGTGGGGAATCAGGGTTCCGGTAGCCACGTACGCCGTTGTCGTGGTCTTCTGTCTGATGATAATCTGGTTCCGCAGGACTAAGCTGGGGCAGGATATGAGGGCGACCGGCCAGGACATGGCGGTCGCGTCTTCCTCCGGCATACCGGTCGAGCGCACCAGGGTGGTGGCCATCATAATATCCACCATCCTCGCCTGCTACGGGCAGATAATATTTCTCCAGAACATAGGCATAATGAACACCTACAACGCCCATGAGCAGGCCGGCATGTTCGCCATAGCCTCGCTCCTCGTGGGAGGCGCCACGGTGTCGAGGGCCAGGATATCGAACGTGTTCCTGGGGGTGCTGCTGTTTCACATGATGTTCGTGGTGTCTCCAAACGCCGGCAAGACCCTGATGGGACAGGCGCAGCTCGGGGAGTACTTCCGGGTGTGCGTGTCGTATGGGATAATAGCTGTCGCGCTGGTCCTGCACTCCATGAGGAGGAACAGGGAGCGGGAGCGCGCCCGCAGGGACTTCCGCCTCGACCGGATGAGGAGGGCGGGCAGATGAATTTCTTCAACCGTTACAGGATCGTCGCCCTGATAACGGTGGTGCTAGGGACGGCCCTTCTGATGTTCATCGGGAAACAGCACACGGTCTTCATAGATAACAAGGCTTACGAGATGGACGGCGAGAGGTTGGAGCCGTTTGAGACTGTAATGGTGAGGGACCCCGATCAAGGCGAGTTCGAGATATACGAGGACGACTTCGACAGCGTCACGCCAGTGGGGCCGTTTTACAACATCGCTGTCGAGATCCCGGGCGGCGGCGGAAATGAGGATGTGGCGGTAAATAAGAGGATCTTTCTGGGATTCAGCGACACTGTGAGGATCAACGTTCCGCTGCTGGTCCGCGAGGCTGGCAAGTGAGCGGATAGGACGGATCAAATTTTGGACTGAACTCGGTAAACGAGTGATGAGGGACCATAAAACTATTCGAGGGGTGAATGTTAAATGCCAAAACCGACGCTTTTGTTGAGCCAGGAACAGATCAAGGGACTGATCACCATGAAGGAAGTAGTGGAAGCGGTAGAGAAGACGTTCAAGGGCATGGGAGACGGGACCGTCGTCAATCCGACGAAAGTCCTCCTCGATCTGGGTGAAACCGCCGAGTACCCGCCCTATAAGGGGTTTATGAACGCGATGCCGGCCTATATCGGTTGGCTGGACTCCGCGGGGATCAAGTGGGCTGGGGGATTCCTGGGTGAACGCAAGCAGATGGGGCTTCCCTACATCACGTCGCTGATAATGCTGATCGACCCCAAGATAGGAAATTTCCGCGCCGTCCTTGACGGGGAGTACGTGACGAACCTCCGCACCGGCAGCCAGACCGCGGTCGCCCTGAAGTATCTGTGGAAGAAACCCGAGATAAAAGTCAGCCTCTACGGCGCCGGTATGCAGGGCAGGACTCATACGATGGCCATATCCGAGCTGTTCAAGATAACGGAGATTCGGGTCTACGACGTCAACCCGGAGACCCTGAAGAGCTACGCCGAGCAGATGCGGAAGTACGTCGCCGGCAGCATAGTGCTGGCCAAGACCCCGGAGGAGGCCAGCGGCGGGGACGTCGCGATATGCGTGACTCAGTCCAAGGACAAGTTCTTCAAGTACGAATGGTTCAAGCCCGGCACCATCCTGGTCCCGATCGGCTCATACCAGGAGTGTGACGACGACTGCATACTGAACGCCGACCACATAATAGTCGATCATATAGGGCAGACGCTCCATCGCGGCGCGCTGGGCAACCTCGTCGAAAAGGGGAAGATTTCCGAGAAGAACATCTACGGCACGATAGGCGAGGTAATCGCCGGCAAGAAACCCCTGCCGGACGCCAACAAGAGGCTGCTGACAATCCTCATAGGGACTGGGGCGCTGGACGTCGCGGTGGCGACGATCGCCTATAACAAGGCAGTGGAGAAGGGAATCGGCGGTACGTATGAGTTCGTGTAAGGCCCACTGTCCTGGCTCAAAGCCCGACGGAGATTCGCAGTCCCGCACTGTGAGCCTCTTTGACATACTGGGTCCCATCATGACCGGCCCGTCCAGCTCTCACACTGCCGGAGTGCTGCGGATCGGCAGGATGGGACGCATGCTGTTGGGCGGCTCGCCCGAGGAGATCGACCTATATTTTTACGGCGCACTGGCCGAGACGTACAAAGGACACGTGAGCGACTCAGCGACTGTCGGAGGACTCATAGGCCTGGATGCGGACTCTCCCGACATAGGCCGCGCGACGGATATCGCGAGGTCTAAGGGAATAAGGGTTGATTTCCACCCGGTCAGGGACTCCGACCGCAATCCTAACACGATCGACATGGCCCTCGCGAGGGGCTGCGTTCGCATGAGGGCGGCAGGCATCTCGGTCGGCGGCGGCGAGATATTGATGAACGAGTTCGACGGATTCGAGATATCGCTGCGAGGCTGTGAGGACGCTCTGCTCGTGCGCTCGTCCGGCGGATTTGACCGCGGCGCGGCGGCGTCTCTGCTCGGGGACGTAAAGTCCGTGACGTCCTCCGTGAGCGCGGACGGCGAGATGGTCCAGTTTATAACGGCCTCCCCGGCACCGGAAGGCGCGCGCGAGGCCGTCAGACGTCTCAGCGGAGTGAGCGGGGTTTATCCGATAACCAGCCTGCTTCCATACAAGCTGGAGAACTCCGACCCCCTCTTCACCACATTCGGCGAGCTGTTGAGGAGCGCCGAAGAGACCGGACGCCCCCTTCACGATCTGGCCGCGGACTACGAGTCGAGAAGGAGCGGCTATGACAGATCGAGGACCCGGAGCTGCGTCGCATCCATCTGGTCCGTCATGAAGGAGTCGATGGAGATTGGCCTCAGAGGGGACAACAAACTTTTGGCCGGATTCATGAGCGGCAGCGACTCCCGCGCCCTGCTCGACGCCATGAAGGCGGGAAGGACGGTGGGGGGCGATATTCTCACTAAATCGGTGGCGCGCTCCATAGCCTCGATGGAGGTAAACGCCAGCCTGGGCCGCGTCGCCGCCGCTCCAACCGCCGGATCGTGCGGCGTAGTGCCCGCGACGCTCCTCACAGTGGCCGAGGAGAAAAAAATAGGCGAGGAGTCGATACTGGACGCGCTGCTCGTGGCCGCGATGACAGGTGTGATTATAGCCAGGCGCGCCCCGGTCTCCGGCGCCCTTGGGGGCTGTCAGTCCGAAATAGGCGTGTCGAGCGCCATGGCGGCATCGGCCCTCGTACACATGGCCGGCGGCGCTCCGGCGCAGGTCATGGAAGGAGTGGCAATGAGCCTGAAGAACATCCTGGGCCTCATATGCGACCCTGTGGCCGGCCCGGTCGAGATACCATGCATCAAGCGCAACTCCATAGGCGCGGCGAACGCCCTCGCGGCCGCGGACATGGCGCTCGCCGGCATAAAGAGCGCAATCCCGGTCGACGAGGTAGTGGATGCCCTTGTGAACGTCCAGGGGTTGCTGCCGACCGAGCTCAGAGGAACCATGAGGGGCGGGCTGGGCTCGACCCCGACTGGCGAGCGGCTGAAGGAAGTATGGAGGGAGAGGCTGCAATCGTCCTAACTCGGGTTTGCCGTGGCGTGGTGGCACATATTCTCCTCGCCCGGCACCGAGCATTGTTCAAGAATATTTTCGGTTATGTACGGCAAGAGTTATACTTATACCAGTGCAGGAAAAGTATGAAGCGTTAATTGCGTTTATCGCTCCCGCAAAGAAACTACAGGAGGATATCATCGACTTTTTAAACTGCTGGGATGATTCGGATGTCGGTATTATGGGAGAAGTTATCGACGAAGGAGAAAACTTATGGCAAACGCTTACGAACAAATAATGCAGGATATAATATCCGGTCTTGGCGGGGATTGGCGGCTGGGACCTAATAAACAGGTATTAGAAATATTGTATGCTATAGCTCGAAAAGCTGAAGACGATAAATATGTTGACGCCTCAGTTGAATATTATGGTTTGTTGTACCAATTGACGCATGATGAAGAGATCAAATCGAAGTTGGAATATTTGTCAAATTTATCGAGTGAAGGCAATGCTTGAATAACACAGTGGCCGATTTTATTTATCCTTATCCTCGTCATCCGGTCGCTCACATTGTCCGGCATGATAACTACGCCAGCTACCTGAAAG
>JAITNX010000110.1 GCA_031290235.1 Synergistaceae bacterium
GAGACACCGAGCAGCATGGCTATTATCGTGGCCGCTATCCCAACGATCAGCGAAACGCGAATCCCCCTGATGAAGAGGGCAGCAACGTCGCGTCCTCTGTGGTCCGTGCCGAGCCAGCCCCAGCGGCCGCCCTCCATCCTCATCGTGACGTCGCCGCTGCCGGTAAGAACCAGGCTGTATTCCCCCCTCGACGGGAAGAGCGCCTGAGGCATGTTTGCGAACGGGCTGACGTTGAGAGCCCTCTTAAATGGGATGTCCCTGGCGTCGAGATCGAGTTCCCCTGGCTGGTCCGTCAGAATGAACTCCCGCTCCGGCGTCCTCCAGATGACCGAGCCTTCATCGAGTCGCCCGGCGAGAGACACTCGAAGCGGGGCTACGTAGTCCCAAGCCAGGGACTCCGCCGCGCCTTCGTTTCCGCCGCTTGTCACGTGCAAGACGGCGGTCGAAGCTATCGAACTGTCCAGCCAGTCGGGCTTCGAATAAGGCGGCGCTGTCTGGCCGTCCCTCAAACCAAGCGATCCAGGCCCAAATATTGCGAGAAGCGCCAATAATACGAGGCCTATCGCGCTCGGATACGACTTCATGGCGCTCTCCCTCAACCCCTGGCCGCCTCGCGCCTGACGCGAGGATCGACGAGGACATAGAGCAGGTCGGCCAGTAGGTTGCAGACAACAGTCAGGAGCGCCAGCAGAAAAAACGCCGCGCCGGCCGCCGGATAGTCATGCGAATTTGTGGCCTCCAGAAGAAATCTCCCAACTCCGTTCAGAGAAAAGACGCTCTCCGTTATGACAGCCCCGCTGACAACCCCAGGCAGGGAGAGCAGGAGTATCGTCAGAACCGGCGGCAGTATGGAGCGAAACGCGTGGTTCCACACAACCCGCCTGTAGGGCAGGCCGCGCGCGCGAGCCATGAGGACGTAGTCCTCCCCCATGGACTTCACCATCATGTTTCGGATATACAAAGCGAATCCGCCGAATCCCAGGACGACCAGCGAAAAAAGAGGAAGCGCCATGTGCCAGATGTAGTCGATTATCGCAAAGGGACCTTCCGGCGGTGGGATGGACATCGTACCCCTCAATGGGAAAAGCGGCCAGAGGTACGCGAAGCACATCAGCAGCAGGAGCTGGACGAAGAACGACGGGAACGAGAACGAGACGGCCCCGCAGAACAGGACGATACGTTCGACGATAGACCCTCGCCTCAGCGCGGCCTTCACCCCGAGTCCCAGGCCCAGCGCCGACGACAGGATCAGCGCCGGCAGCAGGAGGGCCACCGTGTTTGGGACTCGGTTTTTCAGTTCGTCCCACACAGGGGTCCCCGTCATCATGGAGAGGCCGAACCTAAACGACAGCATCTCACGAATGTAGACGACGAACTGTTCCGGCGTGGACTTGTCTAGTCCCCACTGAGCCGCCAGCTGCTTCTTGGCCTCCGGCGAAAATCGGGGGTCAACTATGCCGGTCAGAGGGTCCCCAGGCATTATGCGGAAGAGGAAGAAGTTCAGCACCAACACGACCAGCAGGACGACGACAGAACCGAGCGTGCGCTTCGACATGGCGTTCATTTCGCTGTCCCCGCTCCTCCCCGGAACAGCATAAAGTGCTCATTTCTGGTCATGTGAACGTACTCCCCCGTCCTGGACTCTCTGAATGTGAAGGGACCTGTCCCGATCAGCTCAGTCAGAACCGTGCCATCGAGGGCCGTGTGAGGCTTGTTCGTAGGCTGCCATGCCCTCCAATTGGGAACGCCCTCCATGATATGTTTGGGCAGTATCAGCATCCCGCCTATGTTGTGCAGATGCCAATAGCTGGTATTGGCCATGAAGACGCGCAACGTCCTGTTTTCGACGTCCGCCTCGATGGACTCTATGTCCTTCACGCTGTCGTAAAAGCGCGGCACGTTGTTGTCCTTGATATATTGAAGGGTGAAAGCGGCGTCCTCCACCGTCAGGGGACGACCGTCCTGCCACTTGAGGCCGGGCCGCATGGTGAACGAGAGGATGGAACCCCTCTCGCCGGTCGTTATGTCCCAGCTCTCCGCGAGCCACGGGCTGTCCTCGAATGTATACGGGTTCGAGGAGATCATTGTGTCGTATATCGTGCCGAGTACTGTCCAATCGTACGCTGTCGAGGAGACGAGCGGGTTGAGCGTCCTTATCTCCTCCGGTATGTTCCAGTAGATCGGGCGTTCGCCGCCACCCATGGGCCTCATGGATATAAGGGAGAGCGTGTTGTCGGACGTCGATCTGTCGGTCATGAAGACCCCATCCCAGTCGTTTCGCATCGCGGATATGGAGTAACGGCTGTAGATTGGGATGACCGGCGCCATCTCGGACAGCAGTTTCTGGGCTTTTGACGCGAAGGCGCGAGCCGCGTCCTCATCCGGCGCGTAGCGAAGGCCGTGCAGGACTTCGTCCAGCTCCGGGTCGGAAATGCCGCTCATATTGTACCCCCCCTCCACGTCCATGGACGAATGGTAAAACGAGTAGAGCACGTCCGGGTCGCGCGACATGCTCCAGGCGTTAGTGCATGCGTCGAAGTCACGAACGTCGATGCGGGCCAGCATCGTCTGAAAATCCATCGGCTCCGCCTCAGCAGGGACGCCTATCGAACGGAGCGCCTCGGACATCAGCTCCGCTATCTCGGTGGTTGTGGCCGCCACCGACGAAGGCGGGCAGAAGATCTTCGTAGTGGGGAGATGCCGCCCGTCCGGCGACACCAGCCACCCGGCGAAATCCCAGGTCCACCCGGCATCGGCGAGACGCCGCCTCGCTGCCTCGACTCCGGGAGGAAAAACGACGACGTCAGGCTCATAGAATGGGGATATGTGCGGCAGGAAACCCGCAACAGGCTCGCAGTAACCGGAGAACAGGTCGCGGGTCCACCTCCTGCGGTCCACGACCTGGGAGGCAGCCTGCCTCAGAATCGTCTGATCCCATGGGAACTTGCGGACGTTGAACGTGATGTAAAACCCGTGAAAGGACGAGGCCAGGGACAGATCGGCCGATCCGAGCGCCTCCAGCCTCTCGACGTCCGCCGGCCTGTAGATGTCGGAGAGCACGTCGAGATTGCCTGTGGACATCGCCAAAAGACACGCGTCCATGTCCCGCGTGATGACGTAATAAAGGTCCTTCATCCTTGGCCCCTCGAAATCGAAGATGTCGAACGGCCCGTCGGAAGACTCCGCCAGGATGGGCCGAGAAAGGGCGAGAAGAGCCATGAGGGAGACGAACAGGGGATAAAACACTCGAGAACAACGTAACAGGCGATAACCTTTCAAGATCGAAACCTCCCCCAACATCGCGTTTATATCAGACTATATTATCAAACTAAAACTAAAAATACCATCACATCATGCCCCTGACCCGCTCCGCAATGGCCCGGCCGAGGTTCGCGTGGGACTCGGGCGTGAAATGCAGGCCGTCTATGCCCCTCTGCGCGTATTCAGTCGCATCCATGAAGCCGGTGCCCTCGCGCTCGGCTAGCTGACGGAACAGGGACGGCAGTTCAGCTATGCGCCTTTCGGACGATTCGTCGAAGAACGGTCTGAAGCACGATTTGCTCATGTCTCCAAACGATCCAGGCGGCGAGATGAGGAGAATTTCCGGGCGCTTGCCGTCGCGCCCGCACCTGGAGTGCTTGACGCACTTTATCAATTTTTTCATGCCATTCGTTATGTCAATTGCATCCAAGCCGGCGCCCGATTTTGTGTCGTTGCCGCCAAGCATCAGGATCACGAGGTCGAGGGGTGAAGTTATGTCCAGCGCGAACGGCAGATCGTGCTGCGCGCAGCGCCCTCTCGCGCCTGGATCGTCATAGATCGCGGCGCGTCCCTTCATGCCGTTTTCATAGACGTGATAATCGGCCCCAAGTTCGTTCTGAAGGACACCGGGCCAGCGGACGTCAAATTCATAACGGTTGAAGACTCCCTTGAGAGTCTCTGAGGGGATGTGTCCCCAAGTGTTGGAATCTCCGTAACAAAACAGGTATTTCATGTTCTCCCACCAACCTATCGATCTATATTATACTATCCGCAGCATTGATAAAATTTTGATTATCGCGCTGTCTCGTTTTGGCGCATCTGATCCCGCACCGCTCCGCGAATTATCCAGGCTGCTATTCCGGTCAACCCCGCCATGGCGAGGAATATCTGAGGTATGGACAGGCCAGCGGCCAGCATCGCGGTAGTGGCGACTGAGGAGATCACCATGAAAAGAGAGTCCATGACGTTCGTACAGGCGGTGACGCCGGCGAGGTCGGCCTCGTCGCTCCTGCTCTGGATTATCGCGTAGAGCGGGACTATGTAGAGGCCGCCGGCAAACGATATGCCGAGAAGACAGAGAAGGACCGCAATGTTCATAGGCGACGCCAGAAACTCCAAAATAGATATCAGCTCCGCGCCATCCGGCAGGGGAGGGCGGATACTTGTAAAAAACAGCAGAACGCTGATAACGGACATGCCAACCGCAGCAGGCGGCACATACCGCCCCGAGACCTCGCCGCGCAGCAGCCCGTTGCAAGCGAGCGACCCGGCCGCGATGCCGACTGAGAAGACTGCGAGAAACAGCGTCGCAACTTCCTCGTCGGCCCCAATGACCATCTTCGCGTACGTGGGGAACTGAGAGAGGAAAGTCCCGCCCACAAAGTAGAACCACGATATCCCGAGCACCGACAGGAATATGTCGCGCCTGGGCCTGACGTTGTTCACCAACGCCAGGGTCTCCTTGAATACGTTGAAACGAAATTTCATGGAGGGGTTTACGACCCTCGTTCGAGGTATAAAAAAACTAGCGGCCCATCCGGCGGCGGCTACGCCTGTCACGAGGGCGCTCACGAGCGGTATGCCCCAATCGCCGAGGACGAATATGCCGCCGAAGATCGTGCCGAGCAGTATTGCGAGGAAAGTTCCGCTCTCTATGAGAGCGTTCGCGCCTATCAGCTCGCTTCGTTCCAAGTGCTGAGGCAGAATGCTGTATTTGAGGGGACCGAAGAACGCGCTCTGCGCCCCCATCAGGAAGAGCACGACCATTAGCTCCGATATGCTCTCGAAAATGAACCCCACGACAGCGCCCGACATTACGGCGATCTCTACCAGCTTTATCTTCCGCACCAGGGACGATCTCTCATACTTGTCGGCCAACTGACCCGCGAGCGACGAGAAGAGGACGAACGGCAAAATCAGGACGCCAGCCGCCAGCGTCACCAGAATCCTCGCGTCGATCGCGGCCTTGTCAGCCAGTCTGTACGTTATAAGGATAACCATAGCGCTCTTGAAAAAATTGTCGTTAAACGCCCCAAGGAACATCGTCACAAAGAGCGGCGCGAATTTACGGGATTTGAAGAGCGAGAACTGGCTCTCGCCCCCATTCCCTCCGGCTGCCATTTGTACAGCCCTGCTCTATCGCCCCGCCCTGCCTGCCCGCCACGCGTTCTCAAGCAGTTCGGTCAATTCCTTCTGAAGCTCCAGATCGTATTTATCGCCCCTGAACTCCTTTATCACTGCTTTTTTTGCGTCGTCGCCCACGGCCGCCTCCATCCGCTCGCGCACGCTAATGGGATATTCGAGGTAGTAAGCGCCAAGCAGCGTGCCGTCCGCGCTAGCCGCGAACACGGTCGGGGTCCTGTAAACGCCGACGAGCTTCCTCATCAGATCCCTGGACTCATCCGTCCTTCCGAAGTACAGGGTGGAGACGCTCGGGTTCAGCCTCTTTATCGCCTCTACGTATGGGACCACGACCTCGCAGTCGGGGCAGGACATCCAGCCATAGACGACGAGCGTCAGCGGAGCTTTGCCGCCCTTGGCGCTGGACTTCAATTCATTCGTCAGGGACACTGAGTCGAGACGAACGAGGAGCTTCTCTATCTCCTCAGTGCTGCCAGTGGCCAGATACCGCTCAAATTGCATTGCGGAGGACAGGTCGAACTCCGCCGGCGCGGAAAGGGACAGCCCAGCGGAGGCGGCTGACACCGCAAAAAACACCGTTACTAACGCCAAAGTAAAACCAGTATACAACATGCGCATAACACCATCTCCTGTTACATAATAGATTACCCTATAATTCTATCATAAAAAAAGGGTAAACGAAAACTCAAACCTTATGCTATATTGTTATGTATATACTCATATTAGGGGGTATGACAGTGAAATTGAGGATACACAGGAGAACCGGACAGATCGGCTGGAGTATTTTGGAGGTATCGACGGATAAGACCCGCATCATGTTCGACTGCGGCGCGAACCTCCCCGTGCTGGATGACCGGCAGTACGAGGACACCGTCGAGATCCCAGGACTGACGAGGGGCAAGAGCGCCTTTGACGCCCTCTTCATAGCTCACTATCACTTCGACCATTGCGGACTCATGGATCAGATAAACGGCGATATCCCTGTTTACGCTGGCAGCGAAACGAAGGAAGTGCTGGGCATCGTCTCGGACTTCGTCAGCTCGCCGCCAGTCGCTGCGCGAATACAGGTCATGGAGCCGGGTTTTCCGATCCAGATCGGGGACATACGGGTTCTGCCTGTCGCTGTCAGGCACAGCGCGCTGGGAGCGATGATGTTCCTGATAGAGTCCGGAAAGAGGAAAGTGCTTTACGCCGGAGATTTCGGAGATTTGGACATCGTCGACTATGGAGCCATGGCCGGCGTCGACGTGATGGTCTGCGAGGGCACCAACATAAACTCGCCCGGCAGCGTCTACGAGCAGGATCTTGAATTCGCGGCTTCTCGCGTGATGAAGAGTACGCCTAGCAACGTATTCGTCCTCTGCCAGACGGCCAACATAGACAGGATCGAGAGCATTTATAACGCGTGCGGCAGAAGCGGAAGAACTCTGGCCGTCGACCCGTTTACAAAAGCGGTGACCGATAGGATTTCTTCTATAAATATATCCTCCGCCATCGGGTTCACCCCTAATTTAATCAACGAAGCGAAGTCCTCGCGAACGGACAAATATATTCTGGAGGGCAAAATGAAATTTGACAGCGTCATAGATATCGCGAAGCGGCGCGACCTCGTCTGCTTGGTCCGCACCACTCTCGGCGATTTTCTGAGGCTCCTGTACAGAAACAACAAGGATTCGATCAGCGGAGGCACGCTGATTTACTCGATTTGGGACGGCTACAAGAGGGCAAAGCCCGTGCAGGATTTTCTGCTCCTATGCGAATCGTGCGGCATGAAAATAACGGATCTCAACGCGAGCGGCCACGCCGCCAGGAGCCAGATGGAGACAGCGATATCGCACGTCCGCCCTCGCGCTATCGTGCCGATTCACACCGAGAGCGTCAACGAATTTCGGGCGCTGCACAACAACGTCGTCTCACTGCGGGAGAAGGAGTCGTTCGATGTGGAATTCAGGATAGACGATAAGTGGACTTTGCCGAGCTGACGTAATCCTTGACTAAACCCTTGACAATATTTGGCATCTGTTATACTATCATTATGGTCAGCGAAGGTTAGTAGTTGATGGCCTGAAGTGTTTCAAGTATATTCACATATTGATAGGAGGAATGTCAAATGTTTGCATTAGCGCCTTACAGCAGGAGATTTGCGCCAGCGGTTGGTCACAGGACGATAGGGGATGTCGACGATCTGTTCGACAGGCTGCTCTGGGGTTCGGACACCAGCGGAACTCGCGGCTTCCGTGATTTCGACCTCTACGAGAAGGACGGCAGCCTGTACTTCTCCATGGAAGCGCCTGGAGTAAACCCCGAAGACCTCGATGTCGTGATCCGGAAGGAAAGCATATCGATCAGGAGCAAGGGCGAGACGAAGAAAGGCGACGGCGCGGAGCAGGAGGACGGCAGAACCTGGTACAGCAAAAAATCCGTCCACGTCTTCAACTACGAGGTGTCGCTCCCGTTCGGGGTGGACACCGAGAGGGCCGAGGCCTCTTTCGAGAACGGAGTGATTCACATCTCCGCCCCAAGGCTTCAGACGGCCGAGAGCAAGCTGCTTCAGCTCAAGCGGTCATAAGCCGGATAAAATTTCGAGTTATCGAACAGGTGGCCGCTCATTTATAGGTGATTGGCTGCCTGGCTCTTACAGTGGAGGGACCGTCTCGGCCCCTCCACTGTGTTTCGCATTTATACAGGTTTTACTCATTCCGAAGCGTTTTTTGATACTCCATCGCTTTTTTGCTCAGTTCCCTAACGCTTGTCCCTTCGTCAAGATTTTGACGCCATTCGGTATAATCAAAAGGTTCGCGGGACATAAGCGCGATGAAACGTTCAGCGTCCACAATGTCAACTCCCATGAGGCTTTTCAAAGGTCCTCTACTCCCTTTATAGCCTCTTTTTTCTTGTTTACTTCTTGTTCTTGCGTATTATTCGTGCTATTTTCAGCTTCGTTTAGCGTCGGTTTATATTCATAAAGAACACCAAAACCACTGTGAAAGAAAATCCGAACATTTGAGAAGTTCCAAGAAATACTTGTTGCACGTTCAAAAGATGGTTCTCCATAAGCTTCTTTCAGCGTTTGTGCAATTTTATCTAAATTGCCTTTAAATCTGGTCGCTATAAAAACCCGGCAAAATTTATCATTCTTAAAACCATATAAAATATAATCTAAGCTAGCGCTTCCAATCTTATTTTTTTCATTATCCTTATAATAATCAGATATTCCATTTCCTTCCTCCTTGGAATTAAAGACTAAATGATAAATATTTTTTCTGTCTTCTCCCCATTTCATTCCACGGAATCCATCGGGTTCTTTTGATTGGTCAACAGCCGCCAAAGCAAT
>JAITNX010000157.1 GCA_031290235.1 Synergistaceae bacterium
CCGCTCGAAACCTCCGCTGGATATTTGATGAACAGGCTGGCTGGCATCATGACGATAAAAAATATCAACGCAAAAATGCGAAATGTAGCGGCTACCCCGAACCTGGAGAGCAACAACTCGGCGACAGGCGTAAAAAACACGACTGAGAAACCGAACGCGCTGAGAGAAAGGCCAGAGGCCAACCCCTTGCGGTTGGGCAGCCATCTCTGCATGCACGACAAAGCGCAGCTGTAGACGAACCCAGCCCCAATGCCCGACATGCCGCTGTAGGACAGATATATCATCCATGGGATGCTTTCACTGCCCAACAATGAGGACAAAAACCAGCCAAGACAGAACAGAATCGTTCCGGCGCATGAAACAAGCCTTGGGCCAATCCTGTCCGCAATCCCGCCTCCCAAAGCCATGCCGCCCACGAACACCAATAGCATCAGAGACGCCGTAAAGGATACCGCAGCTTGGTCCCAACCGTATTCGCCGTGTATCGGCCCCGCAAAAACGCTCCACATATAAAGCACGCCTGCACAAAATTGAATGGCCAGACAGGCAGCAGCCACCGGAATATATTGTCTTGGTCTCATAGTCCTCTCCTGCTATATGTTGGCCGGCGGGATTCGATCATGGAACGGGGGAACCCCCGCTGAATCCCGCCGCGAAGTATGGTTTTGATCCGCGTTTCTAGGAGGTTTTTTCCAGATAAGTCATCCCCACATAGTGATCGCTGTCCGTCACCGTCTCGTAATAGACCGGTTTATATCCATCTTGCGTGATCTCCACGCTTACCTTTTTGTTTTTTGGCAGCCATTCAACTTCCCAGTCCCCTAAGTAATTGGTCTCAGTCTCCCAGGACTCCCCCGTTTCCTTGCAGACCAGCCTGGCTTTCGCGCCGATGCAGACCTCTTCTTCCTCCTTGGGGTAATATACTGTGCCAGCAAAAAACACCGTGGGGACGTTCAGGTGGACGACGTTCGTCTCCTGTCCCGACAGGGGTTCGAGTTGAGTGATCTTGTTGCTCGCAATCTGTTTGGAAATTTCGCTGCTCGGATCGTCCAGGTCGCCAAAGACCAGGGCGTTATTCGGGCAGGCCTCAACGCAGCGCGGGACCTTCAACTTGGGGTCGCCCAGGTACGCCAGGTAATCGGGGTCGTCCAGAAGTTCCGCGCACATGGTGCATTTTTGGGGCAATTCCAACTCCTCGTTCCAGTAGACCGCGTGAATTGGGCAAGAGTCCACTATGGCCCTCTGTCCCTTCGCCTTTTTGGGATCTATTATGACTATTCCGTCGGGACGCTTATACGCGGCCCCGTCCCTGGCGGCTTTCACGCAGGCTGGGTCCTGGCAGTGAGAGCAAGGGGTGGGGACTGTGGCGGTCTTTATGCGGCGGGAATCATCCCCTCTCTCCCACTCGCGGATATCCATCCAAAACTGGCCCATCATGGGCTGAGGCGCTGAGAGGGCCGAGCCAAATTCACAGTGCTCGTCCTTGCACGCGGTAAAACAGCAGTAACACGCCATGCACAGCCTGGAGTCAATCGCTATGCCCAATCTCATTTTACGGCCGCCTCCTTCTCCTGTAGGTACAACCTGGATATCTTCGACTGAATGGCTACGAAACCGTGCCCTTCTATGATCTCCTCACAGGTCTCGGCATTCGGGTCGGCAGACTTCGCGACGGCGTCGAGCTTTTGCTCGAAACCTTGGCGCTTAGGTATCGGGCCGTCATATTTTTTTATATCTATCATGGCCGAGTTTGGCGCCATGCCAGGCACCTTACTTCCTATCAGCTTGCCCGGGGTCAAGACGTTGACACAGCCGCCTATATCCATCGATGTCTCGCCTGGCTTTACAGGGTTGTAAATGGCGGACGAACCGTAAGCGTGTATCGTGTTCTCCTCAACCCTGTAGGTAACGCGGGCCACGCAGAGGACGCTCCCCCGCTCGTTGAACAGCAGTACGAAATCTCCCTCTTTTATGCCCTTTTCGGCGGCTTTTTTCGGGTGTATCCTCGCGACCAGGTACGGGTTTCCGTTCACGTACTTGCGGTTCTCGGGGATCTCCCATATCCATGGTGTGGATGAGTTGTGCTGGGTGTGATAATCAAACCTCGGGTGAGGCGAGACCATGTGGAAGGGATATTGTCTCGCCTTGATCGAGTGATGCCCTTCCCAACTATATTTATAAGTTGCTATGGGAGTGCGGGCCTCGTCGTCCGGCGCCCAGTACAGCAGGGACTCGGAGACAAACTCGAACTTGCCGGTGAAGGTGCCGAGTTTTCCCTCCTCCTGAAAATCCTTGTGATTCGGAGTGTCGCAGGGATAGCCCTCGGCGAACCAGCGGAACCCGTAGTGGCGCTCCCAGTTCTCTGGGACTCCGGCTATATAGTAGCCTTTTTTCATAAAATCTTCCCAGCTTATCTTCTCGCAAAGGTCGGATTTCTCCCAGAATCGTTTGCACCATTCCAGCTCAGTGCGTCCTTCGGTATACTTGTCGCCCCATCCCAGCTTTTCCGCCAGATGTGAGAATATCCAGTAATCCGACTGGGAATCCCACAGAGGCTCGATAGCCTTGTCCTGAAAGACCACTATCTGCCAGTTGTTGCCGGTCTGGGAGTGGGACTGATAGCCGCCGTTTCCGGAGTTGCACATCTCGCCTATATCATAGCGCTCCAAATTTGAGCAGGCTGGGAGGATGACGTCCGCAAACCTGGCCTCGCCGTGGAAGTGGATGTCCTGGTTCACGACAAACTCCAGTTCCGGACTCTGGTACATGCGCACCCATTTGTTGGTATCCAGCATCGTGCCCATGAAGGTACCGCCATAACGGTAGAACATGTGAACTTTGCCGCAGCCAGGCTCGGGGTATATGTGTTCTGTAAATTCCAGGTCTATTCCGCCGCCACAGAAGCCCTCGCCATACCATTCATAATGTCCGTCCAGGATCGCATCCGGCAGGTTCGGCCTGTACAGCTTCTGAGTGACGCAGTTCACTGCCGTATAGTCCGCTATTGGCTGATTGGCGATTTGAGACAGCGGATCGGAGTATCCCCCGAACCAGAAATCATAGTCCATCGGCGCTCCAGTCGTACCAGACCAGATGTTCTGCCCCGGTTTTCCCATCCCCTGCATGGCAAAAAGCTGGCACATCAGACGGGCAAACTCAGTCCCGTTAGCTGTGCGGCATACTCCGCCGAATCCGCCTCTCAGGCCGGACCCGCCCATTGTCTTCGTAGAGGCCCAACGGCGGGCCAGGGCCTTTATGTCCGCGGCCGGAATCCCTGTCTCGTCCTCCGCCCATTTCGGGGTCTTGGGGATTTGATCCACTCCATGGCCCAGGATATAGTCAGCCCACTCGTCGAAACGATGCGCGTGTTTCGCTATATACTCCTTGTCGTAAGTCCCCTCGGTCAGCCACACGTAGGCTATGCCCTCGCAAAGTACCGCGTCGGTCCCGGGACGCGGGGCAATCCATTTGTCGGCCTGCTTCACCGCGGAGAAGTTGTTGAACGGATCGATATAAATGAACTGCACTCCCATGTCGTTCAGCCAGTGTCTCCACATAGTCGACTCATGAGCGGCATATCCGCCTCTAGTGCTGTCAGGATCATGGGACCACATGATCATGGTCTCAACGTTTTGCAGCGCGTCCTCCAGAAGGTCGAACGCCTCCGTGCCGCCAAGCCTCCAGTAGTAGCCGTATGTATGGGGCGCTCCCCAGGTGAAGCCCTCCCACGAATCAGGATTGTCCAAAATCTGAGTATAACCCAGCATCTTGAAAAATCGCGCGAAGGCGCTCAATTTATAACCGAGCAGACCCCAGCTGTGGTGAGAGCCTGTGATGGCGGTGACGGATTCTTTGCCGTAGACTCCCTGTATCCTGGTGGTTTCCCTCGCCACAAGACCCAGCGCCTCATCCCATGTTGCCCTGCGGTAACCGGACCTGCCTCTGTTTTCCGTGTTCCGGTTTTGTCCGTCAGGAGTTTCTACAAAGTCCTCCCGTATCATGGGGTAACGAATCCTGTCGTAAGAATACGCCCTGTTCTTTTCGGTCAGCGCTATGAATGCCGCCGTGGACTTCCTGTATGGGGTATATTCTTTTCCCCTGGCTTTAATCACCCATCCTGGCGGATCGTTCCTGTCAAAAATGATCGGCCTGATCCTCCGGATCACGCCGTTTTCCGTATGAATTGCGATGGGACCTCCAACGCAGATGCTGTGGGTCACTTTTTCGGCCAATACGCTCCCCTCCCGCTCATACTAATAATTTAATTTAGCAAACTGAATGGTCGAAGATTCAGCCATCTACCACGACCATCTTTTTTGCGTAATCCGATATAGGATGGATCTTCACCATGGGTCCGACCATACTGCCGCCGACGATTTCAAAGCATCTCAGGTTGTACACCTCCGACAGCACGATCTTAAATGTTTTCCCGTCCGGCCCACGATACAGTTTGTTTAATTTAAATAAATGCTGTACCATTATATCGTTAGGCATAGATTATTCCTCCCATCTGACTGTTCACCCGGACCCGGAATTAGCTGCCCTTCGCCTTACCGGCGGGACGCGTCATGCCCGGCTGTAGCTGGGCTGTTTCCCAAATTTTTCGTACCGTGTTTCACCTACGGGCTTCCATTTATCCAGGCCGTCAAGCACGGCGCCCATCGCGTTCATATCTGCCGGGGTCGGCGCGCCGTAGCCGCCAAGCGCCTCATACCAGATCTGAAGTGGACAGATGATGTCGCCTTGATATTTATCAAGATAATGCTTCATCGTTTCACTGAGATTTTTATGATCGCTCGTGTTGAATCTCGGCAACTCCTTCTACCTCCCTCTTTATATTTTTTGGATCTGGAATTATAAACTCAACATCCGCGTCAGCGTCTCTGTCGTCTCCCGGAAACATGGCAAGTATGCCATCTTCCGCGCTGGCCATGACCCCAAATATATTGTGATATTCAGCCCTGTACTCCACGAGAAAAAGGGCGTCGACCAAGTTTGTCAGATTGCGGATGATCGCTGTGTGTTTCTCGTCCTTTGGAAATTGTTTCCGGCCACCCTCCGGCATACCTGGCGTATGAGAAAAAAGCTGAAATTCATCCTGTGACTCCAAAAGGTAGAGAAAGTCGTTTTTTGCTCGGGCAATCACCATATTTCCCCTGCCCAGTTCGTCAAGGATCCTGTCACCTTCCATGGGCAGCTTATCTATGGCTATATCATGGCCAGCCCGCTCTCCCACGCACTCACCTCCTGAGCGTTATCCGCGCATCCCGCCCCTGGTTTCACATCGAAACCCAACAGTATTATTATAGAAAGAACCGACGCAAATCCCTCCGGGGCCATGATTCGGCCCCGAAGATACTTGCGCACTCTTGCCTTATGTGCGACAGGCTTCAATCTACAGCCTACAGCATATAGAATAATTTGTCATTAGGCGATCATGCCGGCTTGACTGGCTGTTAAACCATCAAGTCCAGAAAGCCTGCACCTCTTTCGCCAACTCTTCGTTGAAAATAGCTCCGAAGGCTTTGACCGTATCCAACGCCAGCACCATCGTGAATACCGCAAAAGCCGCGCTTTCGATTGCCATAAAGGGCCAAAGCGGCAAAAACAACGTTCCTGTACTGATTTTTTCAGCTATCATCTTGAATATCTGCTGAAACGTAGCCACCGTTGCAAACGCCATAATACCGGTCGAAAGTATGGACGTGAACCCGAAGCAGGCGAAACGCAACTTTGGGGGCATCATGCTCAGGAACATGGTCACGTGAACGTGACTGTGCTCAGTCTGGGCATACGACCACGACGCGAACACCAAAATCGTCATGGTTATGGTGATGACGTCGTACCCTCCGGTGATAGGCCTGTTGAACAGATGCCGGAGCATGACGTCGACCGTCATCAGGCTCATGATGAGCGCAAGCACAGCCATACTGCAATAGCTGAGATAGCGGCACAGGGATCTGGAAAGAACAGTAAGTTTTTTCATCGGGCTTGTCCTCCTTTCTTTCGATCGGTCATTCGCGACCCGACGCGATCATCAACCTTTGAAATCGCTGATGTTCACCGGCTTGGAGAAGTCAAACTTGCCCTTGTGGCGCTCGATGATCTCCTGGAATTTTTTGTAAATCCTCTCTCCCTCCAGGCCTTTGCCGTTCAGATAATTGATGAATTCAGTCCTTACCGCATCATTTCCCGCGCTAATATCCTTGACGAATTGCTCACTCGGGCTATAGATCTCCACCTTGCCGGGGTTGTCCAGAACCCAAGCTCTGGTGGAATCCCAGTATACGCCCGCCATATCGCTGGCATAGGCGCCGCTGTACTTGTCGATTATCGCCTTGAGGTCATCCGGCAGGCCGTTGTAGGAATCCTTGTTCATCAACACGGCAAGGGGGCTGACTCCGATCGGGACATCCATGATATACTTTGTAACTTCCGTGAGTTTTAGGGCCGCTATGTTGTGCCAATCGTTCGCGCAGCCATCTATGACACCCCTCTGGAGGGATTCGTATGTCTCAGGCGTCGGGATGGTCATCGGGCTTATTCCCACTCCCTTGGCCCAGTAGATTACCGGCGTGCCGGCAACTCGCATCCTCAGTCCCTTTAAATCGTCGGCTTTTTCCACTTTCTTGCTCGTCATGCTCAGAGGCATATAGGAACACGTCGAGAGCTGAATGACCTTGTAGGCCGCGAACTGGGCCTGCATTTCCGGTATCTCGGCCAGCATGTCCATGATGACCTTGGCGCCCATCCTGGCGCCGTTTATGCCGTTCATCGGAACTAAAATGCTCTCCGCTACGGAGAACTTGCCAGCGAAGAGGTTGAGAGCAGTCCAGATGATGTCGGCCGTGCCGTTTTCAACGGCGTCGACCGCGTCGGCCGCGCCCACAAGCGAACCGCCGTGATAATAAACGAAATCGATGCGTCCGCCGGAGACCTCCTTGATCTTGCCGCACCAGGCTTCGAGATACTGGCCGCCTATGCTGGTCGCCGGATCATGGTTCTGCACCGTGAAGGTGAATTCAGCGGCCGCAAAGGCGCTGCTGCCTGCCAACAACAACGCAAAAAATCCCATCGCTACCACTAGCATCGATAAATTCCTTTTTTTCATCTCAAATTCCCCTTTCGTCTAACCAAATGTACATTGCCGGTCTCAATTATCACTTGCCTCTGCGGGATTTGCGCACGTTCAGTCTTATGCGTCAGTCTCTGGCTTCACCTCCTCTCGATCCGCAATATTTTGCCGTTCAACCGCGGAGCGCCTATTCGAACAATAAACCGGGGAGCCACAGCGAAAGCTGAGGAAACGCTATGACAATGATGATCGCTACGACCATGCCGAAAATCATCGGTGTGACGCCCCTAAAGATGGTAACGAGAGGGACGTCCTTCGCGACTCCGGCCACGATGTAGACGTTCATGCCGACCGGCGGCGTTATGAGCCCCATCTCCATCACCATGACCATGAGGACTCCGTACCATATCGGGTCAAAGCCAAGGCTCTTTATAATAGGGAGGAATATCGGCACGGTGAGCGTGACCATGGCAAGCGAGTCCATTAGACAGCCAAGGACCATATAAATCGCCACTATGATTGCCAGGATCACATATCGGTTCACGGCCAGGCTCTGTACAAAGCTGGCCAGGATCATCGGCAATCGCGTGATGGCGAGGAAGGTGCCAAAGATGTAGGCGCCTATCAAGATGAGGAAGACCATGGCAGTCGTCTTGACTGTGTCTCGCAGGGCCGTGACAAACGTCTTCCAGGTGAACTTTCTCTTGATGGCCATGAAGCAGAGCGACAGCGCGGCGCCAAGGGCTGCAGCTTCGCTTGCGGTGAAGAGATTGGCGAACATTCCGCCTATGACTGCCAGGAAGAGGACTACCATGCCGATGGTGCCCTTTAAAGAGAGGATCATCACCTTGAGGGGATATTTCTTCCTGCCTGGGGCCAGTTCCGGGTGCAGCCTAACTTGAATCGCAATCGATGTGATGTAGCAGAGCGCCAGGACTATGCCTGGAAAGATTCCGGCCGCGAAAAGCCTGCCTATCGATTGCTCGGCGATTATTCCATATATGATGAACCCTGTACTCGGCGGTATGAGGATGCCAAGAGTGCCGCCGGCCGCGAGCGCCCCGGTGGCCAGACCGTCATGGTATCCATGTCTGCGCATCTCGGGAAGGGCTACGACCGACATTGTGGCGGCAGTAGCCGCTGTCGAGCCGCATATAGCGGCAAAGCCGGCGCAAGCGGCCACTGTCGCCATGGCGAGCCCGCCTTTAAATCGGCTCAGCCACTTGTCGGCCGCCTCGTACAAATCAGCGCTGAGCCCGGAATGAAACGCGAACTGTCCCATTAGGATGAACAGCGGAATCACGGTAAACGAGTAGTTCATCGCATTTGAAAAAGGAATTGTTTTCAGCAAACCGAAAGCCGGGGTAAATCCCCTTATGACCCAAAATCCTCCAAAGCCGACGATGGCCATGGTTAAACCAATGTTCATCCCCAGAAAGAGTAGAATGACGAGAATCACGATGCCAGTAACAGCCAGACTAATCAGATGCACCAACCCCTTCTCGCGACCTGTGCGATTTGCCGCTGACCAAAATTATCCATCACATACGTTACCTCAGGCGTTTATCGGCCCCAAAAACCTTCTTTACCGCCGCAAGCCCATTTAGCGATCACATCCTCCAAGTTCGGGCAGACTCTCAGTTATGGTTAAATTGCAAACAAAACATCACACAAACAGACCATATCACGCAGAGAATAGGAAGTTCAAAAACTAGCTATGCGTTTCTACCGATATGGCGGCAAGAGACAAAAAAAGAGCCTACCTCAGAAAGTTGAACGACAAACCCAACCCTCCAAAACAGACTCGTTTAATTTATAATGACAAGAGTCATTACCATAAACAAGCTATTTTATGCAATGATTTTATTATCAACCAGATACCCAACACTTGATGCTATATTTGGTTGAATAAATTATGAATTTACAACTCTATTCTGGAACTACAACTAAAATATCATGTTATCAGACGGATGTCAATCTCTAAAACACATGCGCAACTCTGTAACAGCAAGTTCCGATCTCAGTCTGTTCATATATAATCTAAGCGAGCGCGGCCCCATAACAACGGGGCGCGGGAGGACGCCCCATCAACACCCGGCAACGCAGTGCAACACGGGAGGGGTGATAGCCATGAAAAGTAAGCAGATGAAAAGTAAGCCAAAGAAAAAGAACCGCCCAGTGTCATTTACTCACTTTAATCCGGGGATGATAGGCTCATCCCCGGATTAAGCCATTTTGATTTTTTGATTTACATCATTTACTGAGCCAGTAGAAGATCACGGTCTCGCCAGGCGACAGCTTTCTTTCTCCCCCGTGCGATACGTCTATCACCGCCGCGTCCATATCGGCGGTCTTCACGTGCGACACGCTCTTTTCATTCAGGCCGTCCAGGTTGTTTTCTCCTGTCAGCTTGTTGTAAGTGACGAACACGCGACCCTTTTTCCCCTGTTTCGAGTACGT
>JAITNX010000187.1 GCA_031290235.1 Synergistaceae bacterium
GAATTCGAAGGCGCTCGATATCGCTGGCATCAACGGGGGTCTCCCGGATCCGTTCGGGGGCGAGATACACAGGAACGAGGCGGGAGAGCCGTCTGGCATCCTCGTGGACACGGCGGCACTGCCGGTTCAGAGCGCGATACCGCCGCTCTCCGCCGCCAAGCGCGAGGAGGCGTACATGCTGACCCAGAGGGACCTGTTCTCCATGGGTTTGACAGCAGCCTGCGACATGGCCGGCGGCTCGTTCGACGCGGACGCGATAGATTTTATCGGCGATATGTACAGGAGAGGCAAGATGAAGATGTCCTTCATCGCATACGTGTCGGTCGAGACGGCCGCGGCGCTTTACGAAAGAGGGCCGCTGTCCGGGGAGTTTGGCGGCAGGCTCAGCGTGAGGGGAGTCAAGATATTGGCGGACGGCTCGCTCGGAGCGCGCAGCGCCTGGATGCTGGACGACTACCGGGACAGGCCGGGCCACAGGGGCAACGGCCGCTACTCCGACGAGGACCTGTACCAGCTCATGCTGGAGGCCCGCAGGAACGGATTCCAGCTTTCGACCCACGCGATAGGCGACGCCGCGAACAGGCAGGTGATCGGGGCATACGAGAGGGTTCTTGGGGAGATCCCGGAACCAAAGGATCACAGGTACCGCATAGAACACGCCCAGATAATGGAGCGGGGCGATATGAAGCGCCTGCTCGCCCTTGGCCTGATACCTTCCATGCAGTTCGTCCATTGCACATCCGACAAGAACATGACGGAGGACAGGATAGGAGCGGAGAGGCTCGATCGGGCGTTTGTCTGGAGGTCGCTCATCGACGGAGGCGCTGTCATACCGGCCGGCTCGGACGCGCCTGTCGAGCTGGTGAACCCCTTTCACGGCATATACGCGGCCGTGACCCGCAGGGACAGGGACGGGGCGCCTAAGGGCGGCTGGCTTCCCGGACAGAGGATAACCCGCGAGGAGGCACTGAAGGCTTTCACTATATGGGGCGCTTACGCGGCGTTCGAGGAACACTCGATTGGTTCGATAGAAGCGGGCAAGCTCGCCGACTTTGCGGTAATAGACAGGGATATCATGAAGTGTCCGGAGGACGAAATAAAGGACGCCTCGGTCACGGCAACCGTGCTCGGGGGGAACATAGTCCACGGGACCTAAAGGGCATAAAGGAGCGGCCAGCGGCCCGTATGGGGGAGACATGTGAAGAAGATAATCCAAAATTTTGACGAGTACCTGTTGATGGCGATGCTAGCCTTCTCTACAACCCTGATATTCTTGCAGGTCATCATGAGATATGTGTTTGGATATTCGCTCTCATGGAGCGAGGAGCTGGCGAGATACCTGTATGTGTGGCAGACGTGGCTGTCCGCCGGTTACGCCGTGAAGAAGCGCAGACACCTCCGCGTGACGTCGCTCGTCGACCTGGCAAAGGGGGTGAACCGCGTGTTGATAGAGCTGTTCGTGCTGCTGTTGTGGCTGGGTTTCTCCATTTTTTTGGGGTTCAAGTCGGCTGAGCTGTGCGTGATGATTCACTCTCAGGGACAGACATCCACGGCTATGGGGCTGCCGATGTGGATCCCATACCTTGCGGTTCCTGCCGGGGCATTTTTCATGGCGTACCAGGTTGTGCTGGAGTTTCTGCGTTTTTTCAGGGAACTCAGGCTGGCCAGGGGTTAGGGGGGATAAAATAGCATGGACATAGCCGTTTTATTTCTTTTGATGGGCGGCTGTATGGTGATCAGCGTGCCGATAGGCATAGCGCTGGGTATAGCAACGGCGGTGAGCATGTGGTTTTTCAGCGATATGCCGCTGATCATGATTTCGCAGTACTGTTTTACTTCGATAGATTCCTTCCCGCTTTTGGCGATCCCATATTTTACCCTGGCGGGCAATCTCATGGGCGGCAGCGGCATTTCAAAGCGTCTGGTGCATTTCGCCGAGAGCCTTGTCGGTTTTATAGCGGGTGGGCTGGCTATGGTCACTGTGACCGCCTGCATGTTCTTCGCGGCCATATCCGGATCCGGCCCGGCCACCGTGTCGGCCATCGGGTCGTTCATGATACCCCAGATGAAGGAGAAGAAGTACAGCGGCCCTTTTGCGGCGGCCTTGGCGGCGGCGGCGGGCTCCATAGGAGTCATTATCCCGCCCTCGATACCGTTTGTCCTGTACGGGGTCATAACGGGCGCCTCGATCAGCGAGATGTTCCTGGCCGGCATCATACCGGGTTTGATGATGGGGTTCACCCTGATGATCGCGTGCTACTTCATCGCGAAGAAGCGGAATTATCCGGTAGCTGTAGACCATTTTTCATTGAAGGCCGTTTTCAGTTCGCTGCGCCACTCCTTCTGGGCGCTGCTGGTCCCGGTCATAATCATGGGCGGAATATACGGCGGGGTCTTTACTCCAACGGAGGCGGCTGTGGCTGGGGTGGCCTACGCGCTGCTGATTGGGTTCCTGATTCACAAGGAGCTGACTTTCAAGGGCCTGGTCGATGCCCTGAGGGAGACCGTGATAGTCACTGGCGCTGGAACATTCTTACTTGGTCTTTCAATGTCGTTCGCCATGTACCTCACGATAGAGGGCATTCCGATGAGGATAGGGGCGTGGATTGTGGCGTTCTCCTCGTCAAAGGAAGTCGTCCTCTTTATGATCCTGGCGTTTCTGCTGCTCGTCGGCTGCTTTATCGACAACCTTTCATCCATGATAATACTCACGCCGATATTTCTGCCAGTCGTGAGGCAGTTCGGCATCGACACGATACACTTCGGACTCTTCCTGGTGATGGCCCTGGCGATTGGATTCGTGACGCCTCCTTTCGGGGCCAATCTGTTTGTGGCGTCGACTGTCTCAGGAGAGAAGATAGACGCGATAGCGGCGAACTCGATGATCTTCGTCGCGGCCATGGTGGCAGTCCTTCTGGTGGTGGCATACGTTCCGTGGTTCAGCATGGTTTTAGTCAATATGTCCCGTGGTCTTTGATCCTTTGGGGGATGCGGCGCCAATTTTATTTTTTGATTTTATCGACAAGGGGGAGAAATGAAATTAATGGAGAAGATAGAGCTGCCGAGCAGGAGATTTACTGATATTGCGACCAGTGTGGGAATAAATGATATTGTGAATCTGTCGAACCAGCTGGAGGCGAAGGGCAGGAAAATCTATCATCTGGAGATGGGACGGCCCGATTTCGACTCGCCGAAACTAGCGAAGGACGCGGTCAAAAAGGCGCTGGACGACGGCTTCGTTCACTACCCGGATTTGAAGGGTGTCTACGAGCTGCGGCTTGCGGTCTCAAAAAAACTGAAGAGGGAGAACGGCATAGATATATCGCCCGAGAACGTCCTGATCACCGTAGGGGCCCAGGGCGCCCTGATGGCGGTAATGATGACGGTTTTGAACGAGGGGGACGAGGTCATAGTCCCGACGCCCTGTTTTGGCGCATACCCCGGGACCTGCAAAATCCTCGGCGCGAAAATGATCGCCGCGGTTTGCAAACAGGAGGACGGCTTCGTCCTCAGGGCCTCCGCCGTGGAGCCTCTGGTGACCGACAGGACAAGGATGATAATGATAAATACACCGAACAACCCGACAGGGGCGATAATAGACCGCGCCGAGCTGGAGGGGATAGCGGAGATCGCGAAAAAACACGATCTGCTCGTTGTCTCTGACGAATGTTACGAGCACTTTCAGTACGACGGCAGGCACGTCAGCATAGCATCCCTCCCTGGGATGGAGGACCGGGCCGTCACGGTCGGCGCCGCGTCCAAAACCTACTCGATGACCGGCTGGAGGGTGGGTTATCTGGGGATGCCGTCGTGGCTCTCATCGTACGCAACGAGGACTCATATTTACATGACGACCTGTCCGACAATCTTCGCGCAGTACGGCTACGCCGAGGCGCTGGACAGGGCGGACGACGATGTGAGGGCCATGGTGCGCGAGTACAAAGAGAGGCGGGACCTGGTGGCTGGGTATCTGAAGGAGATGGAGAAAATCGACTTCGTGATGCCGAGAGGAGCGTTCTACTTCTTTCCGTCAATAAAGAGGACCGGCATGAGCGCGGCGGAGTTCTGCGGCAATATTCTGGAGAAGGCTGGCGTCGCCTTAGTCCCGGGCGAGGCCTTTGAAGCCCCCGGTTTCGTCCGTTTGGCCTACTGCAAGCCCAAGGATTATCTCGTTGAGGCCATGGAAAACATAAAATCCGCCATGGCCAGATGACGTGGTATCTCGTCGTCGCCCTCTTTGCGTTCGTAGCCCCGTTTTTGTTGAGGTCGTTTCAGGATAGAATCCCATATCGGGCGTCCCACCAGACGCTGGTCCTCTCCCTCATGTGGCTGGGCATCCAGTTGGCTGATCCCGGCAGGCCGTCCGATAAAAAACTCTTGGCCGGTTGGCTCTTCATCTATGGATTCGGCGCACTGACCCTGCTCTTTGGCAGGGTTGACGACTAGAAGCCCGCCATTTGACCCCTTTGCCGCGCACACTATCTCTCACGCCGTCCCGATTGGTGATTTGTTTTGCTATAATCTTTACACATCATGGCGGGAGGCGGTGTTGTTTATGGCGGAATCCGGTTTTATCCCGGGTGTCGGGATTGCGGAGGCGGTGGCGGCCGAGACGGGGATCAACCTCTCGGGTGTGAGGGCTGTGCTGGCGCTGTTGGAGAACGGCGGCACGGTTCCGTTTATCGCGCGTTACAGGAAGGAAGCGACGGGGAGCCTTGACGAGGTTGCGATAATGAATATTCGCGACAGGAGCGTCAAGCTCATGGAGATGGAGAAGCGAAGGGCGGCGATCATAGCGTCCTGCGAGGAGCAGGGGGCGCTCTCTGAGGCGCTGAAAAAATCGCTGGAGTCGGCTCGTTCGATGGCCGAACTGGAGGACCTCTATCTGCCCTACAGGCCAAAGCGCAGGACAAGGGCCATGATTGCCAAGGAGCGAGGACTCGACGGGCTTGCCATATATATAATGAAGCAAAAAAATTCGGGTCTCCCTCTCGCCGACGCGGCCGCGAAATATGTATCGCCCGATAAGGGAGTCGAGAGCGTCGGCGACGCCCTGGCGGGGGCGAGGGACATAATAGCGGAGTCGGTCAGCGAACATGCCGGCGCGCGCGGCAGGGTGAGATCCCTCTATGCCAGGAGGGCCGTTATATACTCATCGGCGCCTAAAAAAATGCCGGAAGGGGACTCCGGAAAGTACCGCGATTATTACGACGCGGAAACAGCTGTATACGGCGCGCCGTCCCACAGGATACTCGCCCTGTTCCGGGGGGAGAGGGAGGGATTTCTGAAGCTCGGAATAGAGCCAGAGGAGGGCGCCGCGCTCGGCATACTCCGCGCCGCGTTTATCAGGGGCGACGGAGAGGAGAGCGAGCAGGTCGACGAGGCGCTGCGCGACTCTTATAAGAGGCTGCTTGGCCCGTCGATGGAGACGGAGCTTAGGGCTGTCCTCAGGGAGTCGGCTGACGACGACGCCATAATGGTGTTCGCAAAAAACCTCCACTCCCTTCTTATGGCCTCGCCATACGGAGGAAGGCGGATACTGGCTGTAGACCCCGGTTTCAAGAGCGGCTGCAAGCTAGTCGCCCTGAACGAGCATGGCGGGTTGATGCACTACGAGACGGTATACCCGCACTTGTCCCAGAACCGCACGGAGGAGGCCGGAACAGTCGTCGCGAAACTCGTGAGGGAATATGGGTTGTGCGCCGCCGCTGTCGGCAACGGAACGGCTGGGCGCGAGACCGACTCGTGGCTGCGCGGATTGGGCCTGCCGATTAACGTCGTAATGGTGAGCGAGAGCGGGGCGTCCATCTACTCCGCGTCCGAGGTCGCGCGTGATGAATTTCCGGACCTCGACCTCACGGTCAGGGGGGCGGTCTCTATAGGCAGGCGGCTTCAGGATCCTCTGGCGGAGCTGGTCAAGATAGACCCCAAGTCGATAGGTGTTGGGCAGTACCAGCACGACGTGGACCAAAAAAAACTTAGGGGGGCGCTGGACGATGTGGTGATAAACTGCGTCAACCAGGTCGGCGTCGACGTGAACAGCGCGAGCCGCGAGTTGTTGAAGTACGTCTCCGGACTCGGCGCCACTCTCGCCGCGAACGTCGTGAAATTCCGGGATGGAAACGGTGGATTCAGTTCCAGGGAGGACTTTCGCAAGGTTCCAAGGATGGGTCCTAAGGCCTTTGAGCAGTCCGCGGGTTTCATGAGGATAACGGGAGGCGGCAACCCGCTCGACGCGAGCGCCGTCCACCCTGAGAACTACGGCCTGGTCGCCAGGCTCGCGCGCGACATTGGCTGCACAGTGGCGGAGCTGATGAGCGATGAGAAACTACGCGCGCGAATCGAGCCTGGGAATTACTCCGATGTCGGGGAGGCCACGATGCGCGACATCCTGTCGGAACTGGCGAAGCCCGGGCGCGACACAAGGGGCGAGTTCGAGTTCTTCTCGTTCGACGAGAACGTACACGAGCTGTCGGACCTGAAGCCGGGGATGACCCTGCCTGGGATCGTGTCGAACGTGACCGACTTCGGCATGTTCGTCGATGTCGGAGTCCACCAGGACGGCCTGCTCCACAGGAGCAGGGTCAAGCCGGGCGACGCGAAGCGCTTTGCGCCAGGCAGCCGCCTGAGCGTCGAGGTGCTGGAAGTGGACGAGGCCAGGGGCAGAATAGCGCTTGGACTGGCTAAGGAGTCAAACGAACGGAATGCCTCAAAATAAGTACGACCTGACCGAAATGTTCTGGCTCGGCCGGCTTGGTTCGTCCAAAACGCCCCTCGGTCTGGACGGAATCTGGTGGGCGTCTCCCTATGGGCAGCCGTGAGGGCGCCTGGATATACGGCTGGTATTTTTTCCCAAGTTCAGACAGCACAAGACAATGCAGCCGGCCCCCTAGCAGATATGTTTTTAATTTGCCTGAACAATGGCATAGCTTGGTTTTTACCCTTCATGTCTTTGATTTCAAATTTATACCAGCTGATCGTCATACGTGGCGTACTTTTGCTGTTATCACGCAGTTTTGAGCCTAAACGCGAAACCCTTTATCCGCCACTTAACGGTTCCTCAGTGCGTGCTGAGAGGCGAAAAAGGCAGGCAAATCAAGGCGGTGAAAAGATATGTGAGAGGTCGCTCGTGTCATTTTTATCATAACGCGGCAAAAGCGATGCTATTTTGTTCTTGGGAAGTGACTGGGATGTTGCTCTCTATCCCGGTTTGCGATTATTGCGCCTTCCGCATATAATTTTATTCGTGAAAAACAAGTGAGGGAAAATATATGCGAATTCTCGACAACGTGAATAAAACAGTCAGAGACGACTTGACGGCAACGGTGGCAAAGGGTGATAAACTTTCGATAGCCGCCGCTTGTTTTTCGATATATGCCTACCAAGCCTTGAAAAAACAACTCGACTCTATTGCCGAGTTGCGCTTTGTTTTCACCTCGCCGACATTCCTTCAGGAGAAAGCCCCGAAAGCAAAACGGGAGTTTTATATCCCTCAGCTAAACCGCGAGCGTTCCCTCTACGGAACTGAGTTCGAAGTCAAGTTACGCAATGAGCTGACGCAGAAAGCAATCGCCCGCGAGTGCGCCGAGTGGATTCGGAAAAAGGTACAATTTCGCTCCAATGTGACAGGCAGCGCAATGAGTGGTTTTGCAAATATTTCAAAAGCAGACGGGACAATAACTTACGCGCCGCTGAATGCTTTTACAACTTCGGACTTGGGCTGTGAGCGAGGTAACAATATTATGAATCTCGTACAAAGAATTGAATCTCCGTTTACGGAAGCCTATGTCACGATGTTCGACCAGATATGGAGCGACAAGAAGCTGCTTGAAGACGTGACTGAACAGGTCATTGACGGCATTACAGCCGCCTATAATGAAAACTCACCTGAGTTCATTTACTTTGTGGCGATTTATAACATTTTCAATGAGTTTCTTGAGGACATCAGCGAAGACGTCTTGCCGAACGAGGCTACGGGTTTTAAAGAAACTAAAATCTGGCAAAAGCTGTACGATTTCCAAAAGGACGCCGTACTTGCGATAGTCAACAAACTTGAAAAATTCAACGGCTGTATCCTAGCTGACAGCGTCGGATTGGGCAAGACATTCACCGCACTCGCCGTCATAAAGTATTACGAACTTCGTAACAGAAACGTGCTTGTGCTTTGTCCAAAGAAACTCGGCGACAACTGGTTCACATTTAAGGAGAACTATCTAAACAACCCGATAGCCGACGACCGTTTGCGCTACGACGTGCTTTACCATACGGATTTGTCGCGTAGCCACGGATTTTCGGGGAGCATCGACCTTTCCAAGCTGAACTGGAGCAACTACGACCTGGTCGTCATCGACGAGAGCCATAACTTCCGCAATGGCGGCGATTATTCGGGACGCGATGGCTACAAACGCGAGAACCGCTATCTACAACTGCTGAATAAGGTTATCCGCAAAGGCGTTAAGACGAAAGTGCTTATGCTTTCGGCGACGCCCGTTAACAACGGATTTTCCGACTTGCGGCATCAGCTTGAACTCGCCTACGAGGGCAACCCTGCGCTGATAAACGACAAACTCGGCGTGGCAAAACCGATAGATGTGATTTTCCGCAACGCGCAGACCTCTTTCAACAAGTGGAGCAAGTTCGGCCAAGAAGCCCGCACGACAGAGAGCCTCCTGAGGTCGCTGGACTTCGACTTCTTTACGATACTCGACAGCGTGACGATTGCCCGTTCCCGCAAGCATATCGAAACCTATTACGATATGGCTGAGATTGGAAAGTTCCCCGAAAGGATGAAGCCGATTTCCCTCCGTCCGAAACTTACCAACCTGCCGTCAGCAATCGACTACGACGCTATATACGAGGAATTGATGAAACTCAATCTCGCCGTCTATATCCCGACCGAGTTCCTGCTTGACAGCAAGCGTGCCAAGTATGTCGACACGAGCGTAAACATCGACCGTGCCGGACGTGAAAGCGGATTGCGCCGATTGATGAACATTAACCTTTTGAAGCGGCTCGAAAGCTCCGTGGAGTCGTTCCGCATCACTCTTGAGCGGGTGGGGAAGGTGATTGACGGCACAATCGCCGAGATTGACGCATACGAGAGCGGAAGCCGCAAGATTATCAACACGCAGGAACTCACCGATGCCGACTTTGACGGCGACGACCGCAACACTGATTTCTTTGAAAACAGCGGCAAAAAACTCGACATCGACCTTGCCGATATGGACTATATTTCCTGGCGCAAAAAACTCAGCGATGACTCGGAAATCCTCGAACTGCTGACGCTGATGATTCAGGATATTACCCCAGAACACGATGCCAAACTACAGTCGCTGTTCGCGCTTATCTCCGAGAAGATACGG
>JAITNX010000199.1 GCA_031290235.1 Synergistaceae bacterium
TCGACGACCCGCTGATCTGCGCCCCCGTGCGCCCCATCGACGGCTACGCCCGCCTGTACGCCATTGACATGACGACCGGCGGCGCGGTGTTGTGGGAGACTGCCGACGGCACAAAGACCAAGTCCGTAAAGCTGGACGGCATAAAGATAACCAGCCTGTCCTCCGCCACAGTAGGCAAGCAGACGAGCGTCTTCGTGACCTACGACAACCTGTCCGGCGCCTTCAACCCCAAGGCCACCCCCGTAGGCCCTCAGATCCAAGAGGTCAAAGACATCACCACACTATTCGAAATCCCCAACCTCCCCCACGACGCCGTCGGCATAACACTGCAGCCCGGCCAGACGATAATCAACTACTGGCTGGAGAAGTGAGGAAATAAGTAAAAGCAAAGCGGTAAGGGCAAAGATAAACCCAAAGCAAAAAAGGCGCCGCCCCTCGAAGCAAAGGGCGGCGCCTTTTTTGCTGGCCCGGACATTGTCCGTCAGTTCATCAGATCGAGGATTTCATCGATAGAGAGTCCAGTATTCCTAGCCACGACGTCAGGCGATACGCCATCAGCCAAAAAATTCTTAGCAACTTCCCTTTTGCCCTGCTCGATACCCTGTTCTCTGCCCTGCTCTCTGCCTTGCTCTATGCCTTGCACTATGCCCTGCTCTATGCCCTGCTCTATGCCACGTTCTATGCCCCTGGCTGTGTAAACACGTTCAAAAACTGAAACGTACATTTCTTTGTCCTCCTCCTTCATTTTCAGGGATTCCAGGTGGTCGATAAACATCCTCGAATAGTCCTCTCCCTCTAATTTTAACAGATAGTTCACCGCTAGGAGTATAAGAGGTGGGCGAGCACGAGCTGCTTGTCGCCGTTCTTGAGCTTGACCGCAGCCAGCAGATCCGTGCGGTTCGTTCCTCCTTCGAGGTCGAACGTTACCTTTTGCAGCTCCTGTTCGAGAAATTTATTATGGGCATCATTACTGACTCAACAAGTAAGCGAGCCCGGCGTTTCAGGGTCGCATAGTACCCTTGACACCAGTGACAGCTTGATATATGTTATATCCAACGATAAATCGTGAAATTATTTGCTAATCACATAATTCTTCACTTATATTAAATATTCAAAGATCATGCGGCTTTGAGGTACAAGAAAAATACCGAAATAGGGAGGTCAAAACGATGAAGGGTTTCGCAATGCTCAAACTTGGCGAAGTTGGGTGGATCGAGAAGGAGAAACCCACAGCCGGTCCGATGGACGCGATTGTGCGCCCGCTGGCGCTCTCGCCCTGCACATCGGACGTACACACGGTGTGGGAGAGCGCGGCGAGCGAGAAGCGCAACATAATAATGGGACACGAGGCCGTAGGCGAGGTCGTGGAGGTCGGCAGCCTCGTGAAAGATTTCAAGCCCGGAGACAAGGTCATAGTCCCGGCGATTACGCCGGACTGGGGTGCTGTGGCGTCCCAGATGGGCTACTCCCAACATTCCAACGGAATGCTGGGAGGCATGAAGTTCTCCACATCCAAGGATGGAGTTTTCGGCGAGTTCTTCCACGTGAACGAGGCGGACGGGAACATGGCGATCCTCCCGGATAACGTGAGCATAGAGGAGGCCGTTATGCTCACCGATATGGTCCCCACCGGATTTCATGGGGCCGATAACGCAGAGGTCTCTTACGGCGAGACCATAGCCGTCATAGGGATAGGCCCGGTCGGCCTGATGGCCGTAGCCGGCTCGAACCTCCGGGGCGCGGCCAGGATCTTCGCGGTCGGTTCGAGGCCGGTCTGCGTAGAGGCGGCGAAAAAATACGGCGCTACGGATATCGTCAACTATAAGGATGGGGATATCTCGGATCAGATAAAGGAGGCCATGAAGGGGCGCGGAGTCGACAAGGTCATAATCGCCGGCGGCGGCGTCGAGACTTTCGAACAGGCCGTAAAGATCATTCGCCCCGCTGGAATCATATCCAACGTCAACTACTTCAGCAGCGGGGACTGTATAAAGATTCCCCGCGTGGCGTGGGGCCTGGGCATGAGCCACATAAGGATAATCGGAGGCTTGATGCCAGGCGGCAGGAAGAACATGGAATATCTCTCGAATCTCCTAAAATACAAAAAGCTGGACGTGACCCCGCTCCTGACTCACAGATACAAGGGCTTCGAGCACATCGAGGAGGCGCTGCTGCTAATGAAGAACAAAACGAGGGATCTTATCAAGCCTGTTGTGACGATTTAATAATATTCACAGGAGGGGACGGATATGAAATATAGCGACAGAATAGCCGGCGTTCAGGCCGGGATGAAACGAACAGGGCTGGATGCGGTATTCCTGACTCCTTCGACAAATTTATTCTACGTAGCCGGTATAGGAGGAAGGATGATGGAGCGGCTGTCCTGCTGCGTAATCCTTTCAAATTCCGTCCACTTCGTCGCCCCCGCGTTCGAGCTGGGGAACCTGGGGGAAGAATCCCGCAGCCTGGTTGAGTGCCACGGATGGTCGGACGGAAGCGGCGACCCATTTGAAATTGTCGGCCGGCTGCTCAAGGGCTCGAGAGTCAAAAGAGCCGCCATTGACAGGCACGCTCCAAGCTGGGTGCTGACAGGGCTTCAAAAGCTCATTGGCGAATCGGGCTGGGAGCTTGCGGACGTCTTGCTCGACGAAATGAGAATCATCAAGGATGAGGATGAATATCGCCTCATCAAGGCAGTGCAAGAGAAGTCATGCTCGGCTATCCTCCGCCTGATCGAGCACGGCATCCGCGGATTGACGGAGCGGGAGGCGGCCCGGCTGCTCACCGGCTACTCCGCGGAGCGCGGCGTGAACGAACCGTCCCCGATAGTGGCCTCCGGCCCCAACAGCGCACTCCCTCATCACAGTGCGGGCGATAGGATCATTCAAGAGGGGGATCCGGTCGTCTTCGACTTCGGAGGCAAGGACGAGGAGACTGGCTACATTGCCGACACCACGAGGACCTTCGTAGTTGGGAGGATCCCGGACGGCTTCAAGGAGATTTACGACACAGTCCTCCGTGCGAACCAGGCTGCGTTCGACGCCATAAAACCCGGCCTTCCCTGCGAGGATGTGGACAAGGCGGGGAGAAACGTCATTGAAGCCGCCGGGTACGGAGAATATTTCACGCATCGGATAGGGCACGGGCTTGGACTCGACGTTCACGAGGCGCCCTATATCACGAGCGGCAATAAAACACCGCTGAGACCGGGGAACTGCTTCAGCGACGAGCCAGGCATATATCTGCCTGGAAAGTTCGGCGTGAGAATAGAGGACGCGATCTTCATCCGCCAGAGCGGCCCGGAGCGTCTGACACCGCTGGATCATGATCTGCATGTAGTCAATTGATGGGAGAGGCGCGATAAACGCGCCCCCGCAGTTCGATGACTCGTTCCCCTACTTCTCGAGCCAATAAATGATCACGCTCTGCCCAGGGGACAGGTCGGCTTTCGTTTTGCCTGGCAAAATTTTTATTTCGATCGCGCTGAACCCATTGACGTAGCGGGCATTCTCCTGATCCAGTTTGGGCAAGGCGTCTTTCTCCAGCCCGTCGAAGGAGGCCAATACCGCCGAACTGCCGTCGCCGTTGCGCATGCCCTTAACGTGGGTCAGGCCGCTTATTCTGATGCCGTCTACCTGGATATATTTCTTTTTTTTCCCGTCCTTCGACTTCCAGAGATTCGCCGAACCGTTCCTGGTGTCCAGCGCGTATATGCGGCTATAACCGTCCACTATCCTAGTCGAAGCCGCACACAGATCATCCGCCCCTTGGAGATTGAATTTTGTCGTGGTAAATGTCGATACGAACAGCGTTCCATTCACCAGCAGCGGCTTTGCCGACATATATTCGTCGAAATTCGACTTAGTCTTGTCCAGAGGGATATACCAGCCATTTCCGCCGCTGGTCATGGCCGTGCCCGGCAATTTGTCCAAAGATTGAATGTCGTTTCTCGCAAGGGGCGTCTTCTGGCCGTCGCCGGTCTTGAAAGCGAAGATCATCTGCAGATCGTTGGAGATCACGCCTGGATCATTGACGCCCGTTTTTCTGGCCGTGACATCCGACGTTCCCCCGGCAACCCAGATCGATTTATCGTCCATATCGAGAGTGACGCCATAGGGGACAGCGTAATTACTGACGCTCGAGGCGACAGAGGCCAGACTGTTCTGAAGCGTCGCCACCATTTTGATTTTCCATTTATCGGGGGACAGGCGATTCACCCGCGAGTCGGCCATGAGTTCCTCGAAGAAAGCCGCGAATATATTTCCCCTGTTGTCCGCTACGTAAGCCCTGCCTGTAACGTACGGGGCATATCTGGATTCCTTATCGGAGGTGCGGAACAGCGTCGGCTCGGATACAATCATTCCCATGTGGGGGAAGGCGCCCATGACCCCGCTGCCAAACTTCGATGAGTTCTCCAGCGAATCGCCGCCGAACGCCTTTAAGACTCTGCCGTCCTTAGGATCGAGCACAAGAAGCGTCGCGCCCTCACCGCCGTTGTTTAGCGGATCCAGATCTGTCTGAACCCCGCCGGCCAGCACAATGATGTTCTGCATGTTCGGATTGCCGCTCAAATCGCTGCCTGGCGTCATCACCACGCCCATTGCCGGTTTCGGGCTGTTGTATCCAAGTTTCGCGTAGCCCGCGTAATCGCCCGATACAGGCGCCGACCATGACGGAGCGGCAGCGCCGGGAGGCATCGAGACCAGGAAGTTCTTATATTTTTCGTGATACCACATTACCTTGGGATCGTCGTAATCGCTCACGTCCAGCATGTACAGCCCGTTGCCGCCTTTGCCGAGAGACCCGAGCAAATATGTCCCCCACCCCTTGTCGAATCTGATGCCGCTAAAACGCCTCACCTGAAGCGGACCGTCGAGGATGTAGGCGGGGATCGACCGCGTAGAGCCGTCTGCTCCATCCGGCGCCGTTACATCCACCCAGGACAGCTTATCCCCCACGGCCGGATTCGTCTTGGTGGTGGCAAGCCTTGTGGGCAGCAGGACAGGGGGCATCAGGATCGTCTTTTTTACATCCCCCGTTGCCGAATCGATCACGTGGAGTATGCCGTCGTTCGTCTGGGCATAAATAGTTGCGGGATTGTTCTTGACGGACTCGATAGAGGACCAGGCTTTGTATCCGGGAAGGGTGTCGGCGGATGAGGCCGGTTTGTCCACAAGCGCGATTGAACTCTGGCCAAAATCCGCAAGTATACTCGCGCGCGGATAGAGCGTCCCTTTGACATAGGAATAGTCATAGCCGCGCAGCCACTGGTAAAACGCCTCGTTGTGCGGAAGCCTGTTCGCGTTCTGAAAGACGACCAGCCTGTCCTTGAGGCCGAAAATATCATTTGCTTCAGCTTCGGATGGGCTGAGCGTCCTGAATTTTCCGGAGACGCCGTCCCAGTGCATTATGTTGAGTCCGACTGTATCCCTCCTCTGTTTCAGGTTTTCTCCCAGCTCCCATGCGCCGGACTGGGTCATGCCGACAATGGAGTCGCCCGATCTGACAGTGCGGTATTTCCTGAGTGTCCCCTCCCACTGATTATTGTAAGTGACGCGGTACATCGCGGACAAGAGGCCATGATCCGCTCCCTTTGAATCACCTTTGAGTTCTACCATCGCCCCTTTTTCCTGTTGAAACGCCTGAGCGGCGCTCAGCGACGTCAGCGCGTTCTGGACGGCAATCTGGAGCGATGCCACGTTGTCGGCAAAAAACGGCTGGTAGGGAGCGTTATACATGTTATTATAGTCGATCTTGCTTGCGTCGCCACCCTGTCCGGCGACGGCCATCCTGACGAGGTTCAGCCTCATCCGCCTCACCTCCTCCAGGACCTTGGCGTTGTTCCTCACGTCGGGATCGTTCTCGTTCGCGACAATTCCTATGACCAGCGTCCTGATAGGATTGTCGAGGTCCCCCGCCCGCAAGATACGTCTGCCGATGGAATCCTTTTTCATCATTGTAACTGGCTTATATGCAGCCTTCCTCGGGCCGGTCGGCAGGGAGAAATCCCTCGACCTGGCCGCGTCGGTGCTGTCGTACAGGTTCTTCACCGCCTCCCACACGCTGTAGGAGTACACTGACGAATCGGCGACCTTAGGCTCGGAGC
>JAITNX010000203.1 GCA_031290235.1 Synergistaceae bacterium
CTCTATATCGTCCCCCTCAAACATCTCCCTCTCCATCGCATAATCGTCCTGCGCGCTGCTGTCGCTCCGTATGCCCACTATTTTTTTACCCATCCCCCAGCCTCCTTTTACTTCTATAAACATCCCAAGTATTGTGCGGGCTGTCATAAAACAGGCCAACACTTATCGAACAAATTCACGAATTAAGATGCCCAAAGTATATAAATCAGTATATCATTAAAATATAATTGATAATTGCGCGATACTATCACCAAATATAAGCAAAGTCAATGCGAATATTCGTCCCGAAGGAGCCAGAGGCAATGAGAGAGAAAAGCGTCAACGGGGTTTCTCATAACTGAATTTGCATACTACAATCCCAACAGTTCAGCGTGAGAGCCGAGCCTTGAAAGGAACAGCTCATTATTCCCTCGTTTTTCGTATATCAAGAGGAAATCCGGCCTGATGTGGCACTCGCTATGATCCAACCATTCACCCGTCAAATTGTGACCGCGGTATTTGTCAGGTAATTTCACATCACCGGCGAGCTTACATATGACATCTGGTAATTCTTCAGCCATCACCGCGCGGTATATTCCTCTCGATTCACGCTTGAAGTCCTTTTTATACGCGTTGGTTTCCTTAACGGAGCGCATTGCAGCGCGCTCTTATTTCTTCAAGTGTAACAGATTCTCCAATACCAGCCTCTGCGTCTTTCATGGCCGCTATCGTTTCGGCGTTAGGCGTTGTCCCATATTTCGCCTCCAACTCCGCTATCTCCTGTTCCTCAGTCAGCCACAGAACATATTCGGCGAGTTTTCCCATTACGGTATCTGGAAGTGCGTCTATCGTTTGATGTATCTCCTGGCGGTTTATCGTATGTGTTGCCATAGTATCACCCCCATTAGCTTATTATGGGAATAATATCATAATATTGCAAGAATACGAGATACTGCGGCGGCGTACGTTCCGCCTATTGGTGAAGTTGCAGCCGTATGCATATTCCCCCGCTCACGCAACGGCATGACAGAGTGACTGTCTCGTTATTTTTGGAAAAATTCAACCGGAAGTTCGACATACAATGCCCCATATGTTAATATTTTACATCGTAATCATATTGTTTCCCGCAACTAGTGGGACTCTGGCGGTGTATTATGTTTGGACTCTTTATAAAACTCGAACAGATAAAGGGGCTTTTTGACGCCTTGGCCGATAGGCTTGAAAGTTTTCTGTCAGAGCATTTCCTGGAACTTGGAGAAAAATCTTCACAGACTAATCGCCAGGAGCGGCGCAATCAGGCGGCCATCGAAAGTCTTTATGCCGGTCAGAACGAAATTTTGGCCATCCTGCGCAGGATGGCGACGGAATCTCCTAAGGCTGAAGCTCTGATCGGTTTTGCGGAAAATTTCGCGATATGGCGTTCCTCAGCTCCCGATACTCCCGAGATCCGCGTTCTGTGGGGGAAACTCGTCGCTTTGCTCGAACAATTCGGGCTCGAATTTCTGGGGAGCGCGGGCGAACCCTTCGACCCAGCCATACACGAAGCATGCGCGGTTCGCTTCGACCCGGAAGCGCCTCTAAATTCAATTTTGGAGATAATCCGCCCCGGCTTCACTTTAAACGGTGAAGCGTTTAGATATGCCATAGTGGTCATAAACAGGGCAAACCCGGAAAAGAACGGAGGAGACGAATGATAGAGTCGGCCTACGAAATTTTAAAAATCGCGCGCGACGCAACACCGGAAGACGCACGCAAAGCTTTTGTACGGAGTGTCCGGCGTTACCCGCCGGAGGGATTTCCCGAAAAGTTCATGGAGATTAACAGCGCTTACAGACAAATATGCCTCGACGACGCTTTTTTGTCGGAATTTTCGGAAACCGCGCTGGGCAGTAAGAATGGCGCCAACTTTGCCGGTTTTTTGTGGGGCGACAAGAGTGAATTGCGGAAAATTGGAGATGAAGGTTTTGCCGGGCTCTCGTCACTCATTGACGCGGAGGCGATGTCCGGAATGATAGACGATCTGCTTTCAGAGGTCGACGTTACCAAAATAGAGTGGAGAGAGATTGCTGATGAGTGAAAAAATATACGGGATCGACCTCGGCACGACAAACTCCTGCATATCCGTGATTGAAGACGGGCATCCTCGCGTCATACCAATCGAGGGAGATGGAATAGTGCCTTCCGTGGTAAGTTTCGACGGACGAGAGATTCTCGTAGGACGTAAAGCGCGGAACAGGGCGGTCGCCTTTCCCGAACAGTCGATTTGCTCGGTGAAACGTCTCATGGGCAAGCCCGTGGAGCTGAAGCTGGGGGATAAAACATACGAGCCTGAGGACATCTCCTCGATGATCCTTCGTTATCTTTGCGACGAAGCGCGGCGTTTAGAGGGACGCGATGTCAGGCGCGTCGTGATCACTGTACCGGCTTATTTCAGCGACGCTCAGAGGAGAGCTGCCATAGACGCCGGCAGCAAGGCAGGATTGTCCGTCGAGAGAATAATCAACGAGCCTACCGCCGCGGCTCTGTTCTACGATCACGTAAACCTCAAATCGAGGTCCAGCGGCAGTTCATGGAAACACGCGCTCGTCTATGATCTGGGAGGAGGCACGTTCGACGTCTCGGTGCTTAGAATGAACGAGATTATAGAGGTTTTGTCCAGCACCGGCGATACTCAACTCGGAGGAGACGACTTCGACAGATGCCTTGTGGATCTCGCGCTTGAAACGCTGAACGAAGGCGGCGCACCGGATCTCTCGGAGTACGCTCCAGCGTTAGCCAGGATGTCGATAGCCGCGGAGAACGCAAAGATTCGCCTGTCGTCGAAAGCAACCGCTCTGATCGAGGAGACGAATATCCCGACGCCCGACGGGCATGGCTGTACCCTCTCTCTGGAGATATCGAGGGAGGAGTTTGTGAGCCTGACATCTCGCCTGCTTGAACGCACTCTCGATTTTGTGAGAAAAGCGCTGGACGAGGCCAAACTGCGCGCAAGCGACATAGACAGAGTGCTTCTGGTCGGAGGGATGACCAGGATGCCGGTCGTTTCCGCGATGCTCTCGTCGCTTTTTGGCGACGCGAGTATGCCGCCTGTGGATCCTGATCTGAGCGTTTCTCAAGGGGCGGCAATACAGGGAGGCATTATTACGGGCGAAAATGTCGAACAAATTTTGCTCGACGTCACGTCGCACACGCTGAGCCTGGCCGCTTGGAACGAATATACGGATAAAACGCTGTGCGTTCCTATAATACCGAGAAATACTCCCATCCCAGCTAACCGGGCCAGACAATTCTGGACCAGCGTACACAACCAAAAAATAGCGAGACTCGAGGTCTACCAAGGCGAATCGGAGGAACCAGAGGATAATACGCTGATCGGCAAAACAGAACTCCGACTTGCCCGTTCCGAGGCTGAAACTCCGATAATAGTCGAATACGCGTACGACCTGAACGGAATCATTCACCTCATGGCCGAACAGAAAGGCTACAGCAAGAGAACCGAAGTTCGTTTCGACAGCCGGCAGCCTCAGATATCCCGCCATCAGGAGCTGGAAATAATGGACGATGACGAGGAAGACGAGGAGATGCTCCGGAAGCAAAGCAGCCCTATCAACTTCGTAGTCCATCGGGCCAGAGAGTTGCTGAAGACTATGCCTGACGGGGCGGATAAGGGAACTTTTGCGGCGCTCGCCGGCAGATACGAGCAGGCGCTTTTGGAAGATTCGGATGAAATTGACGACTTGGAGGACGAACTGCTCTCCGCGATGGATAATCTGTAAGGGTTCTCTTAAAATATGTCACGCAAGAAGAAAAACACTAAGAAAAAACCTGTGAAGAATCAATCTCTTTCCGAACGTCTGGCGCAGCGTTGGAACGAGGGAAAATGGGAGGCGTTCCTATCGCTGTACATGAGGGACAGAGCCGCGTCGGACAAAACCAAACAGAAGCCGATGCTGAGCGACGCATACTATAATTGCCTTGCTAAGACTTTGTTCGTGTTCAAAGATGTCGAGGGCGCTTTCGCTGTGGCAAACATGATGCTCTCCGAAGAAAATCTCGGCCCGGACGACGCGAGGCTGCGCGGGTGCGCTCGTCTCGCGGTGGATATAGCTGGCTTAAAAAATGGCGCGCAGGATTCGCTGTCCGAATTGCCGGACGATACCGAACTGCCTGAACCGTTTGGGACGACGCGCATTAAGATACGCGCCGCCTTATCCGGCGCAAAAAAAGGCAAAAAAAGCATATTCGCCCTGCGCAAGGATTCACTCCCTGAAAAACTCGCAAAACAGTTCGACGCGCTTCACAATGCCAAAACAGCCGCCCCGTACTCGACATTCCTCAACATTGCCGAAAAACTGGAATTCGAGACCGCGAACACGGCGTCCGCAGGAACGTTCAAAGCGTTGCGAGCCATAGCCTCACTTCTGTGCGACCTTGCGAAACCCGACAAAAAAGGCAGACTCCGCGAACCACTGGATGTGATCCGACATCCCGCCTTCGGGGAAATCCCCCGGTCGCAGAGCCACCCGTCAGTCTTTGCCCTGTGGAATTACCTGTGCGAGACTGGAGGCAGGAAATACGGGCGCGAGTGGGAATCGGCAGTGCGGGTGATGCAGGTGAAATTCTCACGCATACAGTTTTGGTACGCCAAAGTGTATGATCAGCTGTTAAACCCTCAGAACGACGCCGCTTATGAAGGCCCCCCTCTTTTGGGCCTGTTTAACTACGACGGATGGACTGAGCATGAACGCTACATCCTCTCATATCTGGCGATCCACGTGCTTTCGACTCTCGATCCGGAGTTTTTCCTGCATTTGAAAGTTGAAGTGAGCATCGCTCTGTTCAAGACGCTCGGAGATATAGGGCGGAAATGGCGCCCGGAGAATCCGTGGCCGGAGCGTGTGAAGAGCGCTTTCGAGATGCTGTGCCAAGAGAATGGCTTCGATTTTGTTGGATACGCCGTAAAAGCGAATCTATCTTACGAAGCGATGACCGCTCCTGTCCTCGTATTTATGGGTTTATATTCTCCCACAGTTTTGTCGGCGATAAGGGACAAAGCGTCACGTCTGCTGCCCCTCAGACTTTCTAAAGATGACGTCGAAAATGTCGCTGTTTTTTTCACGTCGCCTGTCACGCCGGTCGGGATAATGCGCCCCGTATCTTCCCTTCTCGACAAGGAGAGCCTGATGGAGACGCTCAGATACATGATAAGCTATCTCGTCACTATGTCTGCTGTGTCTTACAGCAATGGCGCCACATTGAGCGAAATGCCGTGGGGCGAGCTATCCAACGGGCACATCGAGTACGTTGCGGAAAGTTTGCCTGATGACGACCAGGTTGGCTGTTTTTGCAGGCTCTGTCGAGGCATGAAACGCTACCGCCTGTCGGGCGATGTCGCGGCTACAGAAGCTTTCTTCGCGGCAAGGTCCCATAATAATGGCAATTTTGGCTTATCCCTGTCTCTTTTCCTCATGGCGTGGCCTGATATAACGCCTCAATTTATCGTGAAGCTCTTCGAACTGTCCGCCAAGGATAACCAATCGATCTTTTATCTGCCTGATATACTTACGTGCGTAAAAAAAATTCCACAAGAAGCTTCCAGACGTGAAATAGCTTCAGGCCTGTTATTTGCTCTGAAAAAACATTTTGCGCTGGGCGGGGACAACAGGCTCAAACGCATAATACGCGAATTGGACAGCTATAATAAAAGATGACGACAGGCGATACGTCGCTATTATGGAATCATCCGTCTTGCGGGATCACCCCCGCACATGCGGGGATCACAAGAGGCCACTTGCTGCCGATGTGACCTACAGCAGGATCACCCCCGCACATGCGGGGATCACTCCTTAATTGTATATTCATCCTTCTATCTTTGCACCTGATCTCATAAAAGTAAATACTGTTACCCTGGTCTGCCCTGCAGTTGGTATTGACATCCTGCCTGGAACATGCTAATGTAAACAACAATGAATTTTCAAATCGTATGATTTAATATAAATAGCTTGCTTTTGGTAACGATATTATGTCGTTGCATATTGAGTGAGTCTATTTTAAGGAGGGGGCTCTCGCTATCCTTGAAATAGGCCCATTTTTTGTTATTCCTCTGTTCCTGTTTTATCTTATGCCGGCGGATACTTGCCGGATGCCGGAGGTGTTAGGACGACCAAAAATGAGCGCGTGTTTTACGGAGCGCTTGAGAACAATTTCTGAATTTTGAGCCAATTGGGAACTACGCTAAATGTCGCTTTTACGGATATGGACTGCCGATACGCCTTCTAGGGTGGATTCGGAAAGGGGAAGATAGCTCATGAAAACCGCTGATGAGGTAAAAAACATCACTATTCTTGGCGCTGGCACTATGGGGCCTGGGATGGCGCAAATTTTCGCGATGGGCGGACGTAAGGTAACCATGTGGACGCGCAGCGAGGCGACCCGCGAAAAGGCGAAGGAAACCCTGCACAAGAGCCTGGAGACATTTGCCGAAGAGGGGTTGTTGTCGAAAAATCAGATCGAAAGCACCTATGGGTTGGTCACGTTCAAGCTGACGGTCGAGGAAGCGGTCGCCGGCGCAAACTTTGTAATGGAGACCATTGTAGAGAACAAGGATGCGAAAATCGACCTCTACAAGCAGATTGACTCCTGTATAGGCGAAGACGTAATACTCGCCTCTAATACCTCCGGACTCAACGTGTTCGATTTAGTTCCCGCCCGCCGTCTGAAGCAGATGGTAATCGCCCACTGGTACGCGCCGGCGCAGCTCATCCCACTCGTCGAGGTAGTCAAGAGTGAGCAGGCGCCGGAATCCTACGCGGATATCACTGTTGATCTTTTGGAGAAATGCGGCAAGACGCCTGTCCTGATGAAGAAATTTATCCGCGGTTATATAGCCAATCGCCTGCAGATGTGCATAAATCAGGAGATTTTTTATCTGCTCGACAATGATTTCTGCTCTCCCGAGGACGTTGACAAGGCTGTTAAAGCCAGTTTCATCCCTCGCGCCGTAGTCCTGGGTTTTTGTAAGAGGGCCGATTTCGGCGGACTCGACATGACCGCGAACAACTTCAAAAACAAGAGCTATACCTTCCCTCCGGCAGTGGACATGCCGGCGACTCTTGCAAAACACATCGAAAAGGGCGAGCTGGGGTTCAAGTCGGGCAAGGGCTTTTACGACTATACCGGAATAGACAAGCAGGCGCTTCTGGCAAAACGGGATAAACAGCTCTTCGAGATTTTCAGGATCGCTAAAAAATTCATGGACGATCCGGTTTAAGTTGACTAATTTGAATGAACATAGGCAATTGGAAAAAATATCTTTCTATATAATTTAGGAGGCAAACTACCATGAGCGACAAACTTATCATCACATGCGCCCTGACGGGCGCTGGCACCACAAAGAGTCAGACACCTCACGTTCCGGTAACCGCCGACGAGATCGCCGCCGATGTCGTGGCGGTGGCAAAAGCTGGCGCCGCGGTCGCCCATCTTCACATCCGGGATGAAGCCGGCGCCAACACCATGGACCCTGAAATTTTCGTCAAGGTCGTCAAAACAGCCAGAGAGGCTGTTGCAAAGGCTGGTGTGGACGTCATTTTCAACCTGACGACCTCCGGCTCGAAGTTTTCGGAAGAATGGCGCGTGGCTCATCTGCCCCTGCTGAAGCCTGAGATGTGTTCCTATGATCCAGGCACTATGAACTGGGCCAACTCCTACGTTTTTCTCAACCCGCCGGCTTTTTTGGAGAAACTTGGCAAAATCTCACAGGAGCTGGGTATCAAGCCGGAGTGCGAGATTTTTGACGGCGGCATGCTCGGGAACGTGGAATATTATGTGAAAAAAGGCGTGCTGAAGACTCCGCTCCATTATCAGTTCGTACTCGGAGTCCCGGGCGGCATGCCTGGCAACATAGACAGCCTCGCTTATCTGCTGCCCAAGATACCCAAGGACTCCACGTGGTCCATCACCGGCATCGGCAGGTCGAGTATCCCAATGACCCTGGCGGGTCTTTCCGCCGGATGCGATGGAGTGAGAGTCGGTTTGGAGGACAACATCATGTTGTCGAAGGGCGTTTTAGGCACAAACGTGCAGCTCGTCGAGCAGGCCATAGGAATGGCGAAGGCAGCCGGCCGGGAAATCGCGACAGCGGCGGAGGCCAGGGAAATAATGGGCCTGAAAAAGCAGGCGTAAGAACGAGAGGCGATCATTAAATAAATTTATCCATTTAATAAATTTCGAGGTCAATTTAACGCTTGAAGCGAGGTTGCAAAACAACCGGCATCTAGGCAGGTCAAATTTTGAAATGGGGTAGGGGCATGCGTGAAGTTGTAGTGGTAGAGGCTGTCCGAACTGCCGTTGGAAAACTGGGCGGCGCATTGAAGGATGTTCAGGCGGAAGAGCTCGCCAGCATAGTGATCAATGGCCTGGTGGACAAGACAGGCATAGACACGTCCACCGTTGACGAGGTAATTTTCGGTCAGGTGAGACAATCCTCAGAGGCGTCAAACTTGGCGCGAATTGCGGCTCTTAGAAGCGGCATTCCCGAGGAGGTGCCGGCCTATACCGTGATGAGGCAGTGCGCCTCAGGTTTGCAGGCTGTAAATAACGGTTGTCAGGCGATACTAAGCGGCGACGCTGAAGTGATCATCGCCGGTGGAACCGAGAGCATGAGCAATGCGGTGTTCTATCTGCGCAACGCGAGGTACGGTCTTGGCACTGGCAACAGCGTGCTGGTGGATTCGTTGACCGAGGGGCAGGTGCGGTCACAGCCGCAGGATATCTATGGGACCTTCAATATGGGAATAACCGCGGAAAACGTCGCGGAGCGCTGCGGCATCTCGCGCGAAGCGCAGGATCTGTTCTCACACGGGAGCCAGAAAAAGGCAGACGACGCGATCAAAAACGGCAGGTTTGACGACGAGATCGTGCCCGTGATCATCCCTCAAAAAAAAGGGGAGGCGGTCATTTTCAAGCAGGACGAGTTCCCAAGGCTCACGACTATCGAAAAACTGGCGAGTCTAAAGCCGGCGTTCAAGGAGAACGGCAGCGTGACCGCCGGCAACTCCTCCGGGCGCAACGACGGCGCCACCGCTCTGCTCTTGATGTCGTCCGACAAGGCCTATTCCCTTGGTCTGAAGCCGTTGGCGATTATCAAAGGGGCGGTCGCCGCCGGTGTAAGCCCTAAGGTCATGGGGTTGGGTCCGGTTTTCGCTGTGGAAAAATTATTGAAGAAGCTCGATCTGAAGCTGGACGACATCGACCTGATTGAGTTGAACGAGGCATTCGCGGCGCAGAGCCTCGGCTGCATCCAGATGCTCAAGCTCGACCAGAGCAAGATAAACGTCAACGGCGGAGCCATAGCCCTTGGGCACCCGGTGGGCAGCAGCGGGGCCCGCATATTGGTCACCCTGATCCATGAGCTGAGGCGCCGCAAACAAAAGTACGGCTTGGCCACCCTCTGCGTCGCAGGGGGGATGGGCGTTGCCGACTTGGTGGAGGCTGTGTATTGACGCGGCTGGATTCGTGAATCTCACAGGCGCGCCGATGTCAGATGAACGACATAATGTCATGAAGGGGGAGAGTGGTATTTCATGCGTTTAATCAAGGCAAACGAAGGAACGGTTTATCAGGCGCCAAATCATTTTAATTTCTGGGGAATTCGCAAGTTCGGACCGCCTGAGGGGTCCGCCGGTATCAATATCTCCATCTCCGAGTTCCTGCCGGACGGGGGAGCGACAATGACGGCGTCTCCCGATAAAGAACGCGTCTATATTGTCCTGCGAGGAACGATGACGCTGAAGGACGAAGCCTCGAACACCTATGATCTCGAGGAGGGCGACATGATCTATATCGGGCCTGGAGAAAAGAGGGACATCACAGTCACCGGCAAAATAGCCTGCAGAACCATGGTTGTAATGGGACCTGCCGCACCTAAATAGACTGTCTGCGCTGGTACTGGGCGCTGCATTGTCAATAAAAAGGAGAATGGGATGAGATCGAAAGTTGCGACAATTGACGCGGCTTTGGCTAAGATCGGCAGTGGAATGACCCTGATGATCCCAGGGTTTGTCAATGCCGGAACGCCGATGAATATTATAAAGGCGATCTGCGAAAAAGGGTACAAGGACCTCGACGTAATCGCCAACGACTCAGGGACTACAGATGTGCCCGGCATAGGGAAACTTATCGTCGAGCACAGGGTACGATCCCTTATCACTTCGCATATCGGTTTGAATGCTGAGACCGGCAAACAGATGAACAGCGGCGAGGTAAAGGTCACACTCGTGCCTCAGGGAACGCTCGCCGAAAGAATTAGGTGCGGAGGCTCGGGATTGGGTGGAGTTCTTACGCCAACAGGAGTCGGCACGGTGGTTGAGGAAGGAAAACAGTCCATCGAGGTGAACGGAGCTAAATATCTGCTGGAATTGTCACTCCGGGCTCAAGAGGCCATCATCAAGGCCTGGAAGTCGGATGAATTCGGCAATCTTGTCTATCGCAGGCTCGCCAGGAATTTCAATCCTCTGATGGCGATGGCGGCTGATTATGTAATCGTCGAGGCGGAGCATATAGTTCCGGTCGGCGAACTGGATCCGGACGCGATCGTCACGCCAGGCGTCGTTGTCGATATGGTTGTCCAGGGTTAGGGGGTGAAATGATGGAAGCCAGAGAAATCATTGCGAGGCGGGCAGCGCTTTTTTTCGATGACGGAGATCTTGTGAACCTTGGAATCGGCATGCCCACTTTGGTGGCCAACTATCTGCCTAAGGGAGTCGAGATCATCCTGCAGTCCGAGAACGGTTTTGTAGGTCTCGGTCCATCTCCTGAGCCGGGCAGCGAGGATAAGGATATAGTCAACGCAGGCGGGCAATTTACGACCATTCTTCCCGGCGGGGCCTGTTTTGACAGCAGCATGTCCTTTGCCCTGATTCGCGGTGGGCACGTTGACGCGACCGTGCTTGGGGCGCTCGAGGTAGATCAGGATGGCAACCTGGCCAACTGGATAGTGCCTGGGAAGATCGTTCCCGGCATGGGGGGCGCCATGGATCTGGTCACAGGGACGAAAAAGGTCATCGTTACCATGGAACACTGCACAAAAAAGGGCGAGTCCAAAATACTGAAAAAATGCACGCTCCCTCTGACAGCGGCAGGAAAGGTCACTCACATCGTAACTGAGTTCTGTGTTTTGGAAAAGACTCCTGATGGCCTCGTATTGAAGGAAGTGGCGCCAGGCGTGACTGTGGAGGAGGTGTTGTCAAAGACGGATGCCAAACTCATAGTCCCTGAAAAAGTTGTTCCGATGCAAGGCGTTTCCTGACCCTGGGTTGATCGTTGCGGCGGGAGGGTAGTATGTATGGGCGCCGACATAAAATGTTACCTGTTCAGTGGGATGGCGTTGTTGCCGGAGAAGACGGATCTGAGTCATCATAAATACCTGACGATCATTATGGAGATAGATCTTTCGGACGGAATGGTCAAAAACTGTGATATACCAATTTACAGCGGGATGCATAAGGATTTTGTATCAGGCATCTTCGTGGGAAAATCTTTGGATGTCGGTTATGAATACTTCTCAAAAGAGATTGACGAGCGCATACACAGCATTACTAAAAACACTCTGATGCAGGCGTTTCAGTCTCTGTATAATCGGTATATCACAGTCCGAAAATCCAAGCGAGGGAGTGGCGCCGGTCAGCCTCTCCCCGCGGCAGAGGACGTAAATCGTGGGGAATGAAGGCTCTCGGGATATTCTGGTGTGCGGTTACACGGATTTTCCCGAGAACTCCTGCCCCTCAAAGCTTAAGTTCGTTCCGGTCAATATGAGGCTGGATCCTGAAACTGGGACGATTACCGGGACGCATACGCCTATATACAATCCGCTGATCGACGCGGAACTGGAACAGATTTTCATTGGCAATTCAATTTACGTCGGGATGGATTTTTATGTGGCGCAGATCGAGGACACTATGCACTTTCCTCTGATCAGCCTCCTGATTGAGGCGCTTTACGACTTGTACGGCAACCTCATGTCTTTGCTCAGCCGATATTGGCCGTCAATCCGAATCCCGGCGGTCGAACCTGAGACGGTGAGACGACCTGCGGTTCATTACGATTATTTCTGCGGGACGACTTATTTGTCTCAGCGTTTGGACAGCGCGTTTTCAAACCAGCTGTCGGTGTTCGTGAAGGTAAACGGGACGAGCAAAACGATTGAGGACTGCTGGATCTCCAGGTTCAGCGCGTTTCCGAGCGGCCGGTTGTATGACCTTTTCTGCAGTTACAGGCTGGATGAGGATCCCGGGCGAATAATAGAACAGATCAACACTTATTACAGAATTACGGCAAGCAAGGCAATGATCAACGTATTTTTGGACGTAGTCAAAAACTGCCGCGCGTATTACGCGGACACAAATGAGTTTTGAAAGGGGATATGACGATGGCTTACATGCCTCTCGACAAGAAGAAATTCTATCTTGATAAGACAAAGATGACGAAAATTTACGATCTGTCCATGCCTTGGGGCGTCGATACGCCTCTGTGGCCCTTTCCTGGTCCCCGTCAAGATCTGCAGTTCCCCAGAGGGCAGTATCTCGGGCGTTTCCATAAGCGGACTATGACCTATACCGGAACGCTTCATGCTGGGACTCACATGGACGCTCCGAATCACGTCCTTCACGAGGAAGAGGTCGATAGGGACCGTTATGGCTACAGCCTCAACGAAATCCCTCTCGAACACTGCGTCGGTACCGGCGTCGTTCTCGACATGCGACATCTGGCGGTGGAGTTCAACCAAAAATGGGATGCGGCCGGTGGAGATCCCGCTAAATTCGGCAATATCTGGGTCGAACTTAAGCCATCCTATTTTGAGAAGGCCGCGGAAAACGATGGACTCGAAATTAAGCAAAACGACTGGGTCGTCGTCAACACTGGTTTCCATCATTTCTGGCGCATAAACAACGACAAATATTACAACTATTATCCAGGACTCGGCCCGGAGGCTGCGAAGTGGCTGATTCATGAGAAGCATATCAAAGGAATAACCGGAACGTGGGGCGCGACTGACGGCCCTCTGTGGCACTACCCCCTCAAGGAGCAGATGCCATGGCTCGATGTGGCCTACCGAGCGGCTCTCAAAAAGGACCCTGGAGAGAATTTCCCTGATTATGAGCCTTGCCACAGGCTGTTCATGCAGCATGGCGTCTGCACCATAGAGAATGCGGGAGGCGACATCGACGAGGTGACCGGCAGGAGGTTGATAATTGCCGCGTTCCCATTCCGCTGCGAGATGGCGGACGGTGGGTTTGTCAGGCTGGTGGCTTGGGAAAAGGGAGCTTTTTAGACAGTAATCGATTGCTCAGGCGGAGGCGGGGTCGCTAATGGCGCACCCCGCCTTACCAATGGCTGGTCTTTACAGCCTGACATCTTCAAACCGGAAGAGAGGGATCTTCTGTGTCATTTAATGAAAGCCAGCTGGAGCGATACTCGGGCGTATTTTTGGCTCTTTTTTCAATAGTTATTTACTTTGTCATAATTCCATGGCAAATTCGCAACATCGCGGGCGAGACTATTACGCCTCGTTCGTTTCCCAGTACAATTACGGCTGTCATGTTCGTCCTTTCCGTATGTTTATTCATCTCAGGGTGGCGAAAAAAAGACCTGACGGATCAAAAAAATTTCCAGATTAGCCGTGAGGAGATCCTATTAGCCGGCGCCACTCTGCTGGCGGTTGGGGGATATAATCTTCTGCTTTATGTCATTCCTTATATCCCAGCTACGATCATCGTCCTGGCGATATTGATCTGGCTCTATGGACAGCGCAAATTGTGGAAACTGGGCGCTGTCTCAGTCATGCTGCCTGTGGTCATCTTCGTGGCGTTTACATATTTTCTCAAGCTCCAGCTGCCATAGAGGGGGCTAAATAATGTTTTCAATGCTTTTGGAGGGGTTTTCAGCGGTACTGATACCTGGAAATTTCATATATCTGCTGGGCGGAGTCCTGATTGGCCTGGTCATGGGGGCGATTCCAGGTCTCACGGCCACTATGGCAATTGCCCTGATTGTTCCAATGACTTATTACATAACGCCGACTCAGTCGCTCATAATGCTGCTTGCCGCCTACAACGCCGGCACATTCGGCGGCAGCATGTCGGCGATACTCATAGCCACTCCAGGTACTCCGGCTGCAGCGGCCACTGTGGTGGACGGATTTAACCTGGCCAAACAGGGGAAGGCCGGCAAGGCAATCAAGGCCGCCCTTTTCGCTTCCTGTTTTGGCTGCCTCTTCAGCTCCATCGTGCTGGTGGCAAGCGCGCAGCCCATAGCGAAGTACGCGCTGAAATTCGGCCCCGCGGAATACACCGTGTTGATGATTTTTTCACTGACAATAATAGCTTCAGCAGCCGGCCGTTCCATGGTCAAGGGACTGATCGGCGGCTGTCTTGGCCTTCTGTTCGGGTGCGTCGGGATGGATGCGGTCTTTACGACTCCGCGCTTTACCTTTGGAGTGTTGAAACTCTCCAGCGGCATCGACCTGGTGGTCATGCTCATCGGAGCTCTGGCCTTCTCAGAGCTGCTCAAACAGGCCGGCAGCGTCCGCAAAGCTGTGAATAAACCGCATCTTCCGGCGCCTGCCTGCAAGGAGGACAGCCAGTTTACCAGAGATGATTTAAAGATTTCCTGGAAACACTGGCTTAGGTCCTCGGCAATCGGCTGTGTCATCGGAGCCCTGCCGGGCCTTGGTCCCGCTCTGGCCTGTTGGGTTGGATATGACGCCGCTAAAAGAGGCGCCAAACATCCGGAACTCTTTGGGAAAGGCTCCGTCGAGGGCATTGCCGGCGCCGAGTCTGCCAACAATGCCGTATGCGGCGCCAATATGATCCCCCTGCTCTCGCTGGGCGTTCCTGGGGATACGGGTGCCGCCGTGCTCATCGGGGCTTTCCTCGTGCAGGGGTTGACGCCTGGCCCGCTGGTATTCACAGAATCCCCTCAAACAATCTACAACGTGTACGCGGGTTTGATCTTGAGCAATATCGTGCTCTTCACTGTGGTGATGCTCACCTACCGTGGTTTTACAAGTATCGCTAAACTCGAGGATTCGCTGATATATCCGGCAGTCAGCGTCCTTTGCGTGGTGGGTGTGTACGCACTGAGCCGAAGTTTGACCGACGTGTGGGTAATGTTGCTTTTTGCCGTTATCGGCTTCGTACTCTCGAAGCTGGAGTTTCCGACCGTGACGATGCTCATCGGGTTTATCCTCTCCCCCATATTCGAGCGGAACGCGAGGCGGGCCCTTCAGCTCTCCTTCGGAGATTTTGCTGTTTTCTTCCGTTCTCCGTTGTGTTGGGCCTTCTGGGTCATAACCGTGATCTCGGTCTTTACAATTCTGTATGGCAAGAGGAAAAACAAGCAGCTTCAGGACGGTTTATGAGCTCAATGTCAGCGGGAGTTAGCGGAGGCAGCTCGTTTAAATGAAGGAGGTGCGTTCATTAAGATTCATGCGATAAGCGAGCGGGGTCAGGTTCTCGTAAGTCATTATCGACCAATAATTCAAGGAGGAGTTTTCGTGAAAAATGTGAAGAGGTTTCTGATTCTGTGTCTGGTATCTCTGCTGTTTATCTCCAGTCCCTCCGTCTCAATGGCCGGCGACAGCAATTATCCCAGTCAGATTGTGACGATGATCGTCAACTATTCCGCCGGAGGCGGCACTGATCTTGCCGCCAGGGCTCTGGCGGATGCCGCGTCAAAACCTTTAGGGCAGGTTGTCGGCGTAGCCAATGCTCCAGGCGGTTCCGGCAGCGTCGGCATAGCCGAGCTGAAGAACCAGAAAAACGATGGCTACACCATTGGAGTTGCCACTTTGGCGCCGCTGGCTATAGTGCCCTGGCAGATGGATGTGCCCTATACTCCTGACGATTTCGATTATATCTGCGCTTTCGGCCAGTATGGCTATGGTCTGGTAGTCAACGCCGACTCCAAGTACAACAGCGTTGATGACCTTCTGAAAGCCGCGAAGGCTGCTGGCAGGATGAACTTCGGCGCGACCGGCTACCCGCAGCCCTTCGCCATGGACGCTCTTGGCGCAGCAGCCGAAGTGAAATTCAGCTATATCACCTATGCCGATACCCCTGCCCTGATCACCGACATCCTGGGCGGTTTTATAGAATGTGCGCTCTGCGATCAGGCGTCGTTCATCTCCTATGTGAAGAGCGGACAGATGAAACTGCTGGCGTCCGCCACTGACAAACGCTGGGATGCGGCCCCTGACGTCCCCACTTTACAGGAATTGGGATATGACGTGGCGCTTTTGTCATACATGGGTCTTGCGATACCGGCCGGCGTGGACGCAAATGTCCTGAAGATCCTGAGGGATGCCTTTGCCGTGGCAGTCGAGGACCCGACATACAAGGATATAGTGGCGAAAAGCAACTTGGTTCACACCTATCTTTCCGGCGAGGATTACAAGAAGCTGGTTTATGAGAAGTATGGCGAGTATAAGGAGCTGTTCTCAAAGTCCGGCAAGTAGCAATCGGACGGATCAAAAAATAAAATAGGGTGGCGTTCGACAATCAGGAGCCACCCTTTTTTCGTTACCCGCGCAAAACAGACGCCCCGCATCTCCGAGAGAAGTTCAAACCTGGGATTCGCGGGGCGTTTAATCATTTTTTAATCATGTATACCAAGTAACGATCACCTGTTTTTACGCTTTACCCTTCAGGCCTTTGATTTCAAATTGGTATTTAGATATCCCTTCTAGCCGATCGCTGTCAAACCGCCGTCAGGATATACGATATTGCCGGTCACATAATCGGACGCATGGGACGCCAGGAATATCGCCGTCCCGACGCAGTCCTCGGGTACCGCCATGCGCCTCATCGGATGGTTGTCTGCCACCTTTTTACGATAGGCGTCGCCGCCGCGCTGGGCGATAAGTTCCGACATCATCGGAGTTTCGGTCAGGGTAGGTCCAACCGCATTGACCGTGACGCCGCTCGGGCCGTATTCAGAGGCAAGTTGACGCGTCAGCATGTCGACCGCGCCCTTTGTGGCGCAGTAACCGCAGTTGCCTGGCGTTGCCGTGGCGATTTTGCCGCGCACGGAGGAGACGTTGATGATCTTGCCATAGCCCTTCTCGGTCATGTGGCGTCCAAAGTGCTTACATGTATTCATCAGACTGACGACATTGACAGTGAGCATCCTGCTGAAGTCGTCCATGTTGAAATCCTGCGCATTGTGCTTTTTATTGAAGCCCTGGGCGTTCACCAGTATATGAACCTGTCCCCATTTTTTTACGATCTCGGCTGTCATTTTTTCCACGGCGGCCTCGTCGGCCGCGTCCGACGAATAAGTCTCCACGTCGGCTCCGCAATGCTCCTTAATTTCCTTTTTTGCCTTATCCAGCGAAGCCTGATTACGGCTGCTGATGAGTACCTTCGCGCCCGATTCGGCCAGTCCCTGCGCAATGGCCTGTCCTATGCCGCCAGCGCCTCCAATTACTACCGCATTCTCTCCACTCAATGAAAACAGCATCACAACATCTCCTTTATTTTTTGCCTGTTTCAAAACGGAAGTCGCCCTCCTGATTTATAATGGCCAGAACTCTCACTATGCAGCCGTCTCCGCCGTTCCATCTCCACGGGAAAGCCATGAAGAAACAGCGTTTCCCAGTCACCTCGTCGAGTTGGCCCCCAATATTTTCTATGCCCGGGATGCCACCCTTGACCATGAGGTTTTTATGTCCATCCTCCCACAATGGGAAGTCCACCTTAGGATCGCGCCCGTATGTTTCCTTCCATTCGTCGATCAAGTGAGGGTGCGTGGGGCCCAGACCATGGTCGACGAGCTTTGTGGCTATGGGGTGGTCGTTCGCCTGGCAGTCGTAGCCGACCAGTTTTACGCCCTTATTTACCAGCCAGTTGGCTCCCGCGCCGTTTATGCCGCAGCCATAGGAAAAATATTCGTCGGTGTCAGCGTATTTATGGTGAAATCCGGTGTTAATCATCACGATGTCGTTTTTCTGGATTTTAGGCGTTGCGTTTTCCAGGTCTTCGGGCGTGATGACGCCCCATTTGCCCTTTGGGATCGAGACGGCGACGCCAGTGCCAAAGAGACGCCAGAGGGGGTAATCCTTGATGTCTGGAGTGTTCTCCGTCACGTGCAGGGGCGCATCCATGTGGGTGCCGCGATGCATGATTCCCTCCCAGTTCACCTCGTATATCCCGTCCTTGGCGTGAAATTTCAGGACATCCACGTCCACTCCGGGGTGTGATGGCCACTCCGGCATGAATTGCTCGTAGCAGTGAGTTAGATCGTAAATTTGCAAACTCATATCATTCGCTCCTTTTTACCGCCCTGGGTCGATGCGGCAGGTTCCCTGCGGATCGGTCATAGCTATCATGCGCACGGGGCAGGCGTCCCCATGCCTGAACTTCCACGGTGTTGCCGCGAACGTCGCCCGAGTGCCGTTTAACAGGTCTACGTCTCCGCCGACCTGCAGAACGATCGGAATATCAGCGCCCAGTATGGCCTTGGTCGCCGGATACAGCTTGCCGTGTTCTTCAAGAGCTTTTTTGCCCGTGGATGCTTCATACGCCACGGCAAGGCGTTTCATCTGAGGACCGCCGCGGTGCGGACCCATGACCGTGGCCAGAGGACAATCCGCGAAAGGGGTATCCACCGCGACCAGTTTTACGTTTTTTTTCACCAGATATTGCGCGCCTTCCTCTGTCAATCCAGGCGCTTCCCCATAGTACTCCAGGCCGTCGGAATATTTATGGTGCCAGCCCGTATTGATCACCACAACATCGCCCTCTCGTATCTCTCCCGCGGATGTTAAATCCGACGAACCGATGGTCTCAAAGCTCTTCTTTGGAATATTCAGCACGACTCCGTTGCCAAAGAGCCGGTCGGGCGATACGGCTGCCAGATCGGAACCCTTCTGAATCAGGTAGATCGGGGCGATCATGTGCGTGCCCGTGTGCAGGGAAGTGCTGACCCGCCAGGCCAGCACGCCGTGCTGCGCGTGTTTTACGGCCCGCTCCATTTTTACGTCAGCTTGCCCTGGATATGATGGGACCCCATGCCCCCAAACATGACTCAACTCCAACAACTGTAATTTTGTATCAGGATCACTGTGAAACGCCATAAACAACTCTCCCTTTCTTTGTAATTAAAGGACCCAAGATTGCCTTGACCAATATAGAGAGAAACGGGGAATTATATTTTGTATAACATTCTATCATGTCCTTTGTTGCAATATGTACAGCGTATTGTTACAATTTCCTCGGATATTTATTGTGCAAATATAACATACAGGTGGGCCGTTATGAAATTAAGCATCTGGACTCTGGCTAACTGGCTGCAAAAAAAAGATATGACTTTACAGCTTGCAATTTGGGGCGGCGAACCCCGTGTTGAAAGCGTTTCCCTCGTTTCCAGCTTCGATTCGGCGATCGACTGCCTTCAGCTATGGCAGGCAGATGGCGGCGACGTCATTGCGAGTCACGCGCTTGACCGTTTCACAGTGTATGGCCAAACTCTGCCTACTGTGCATAATGCCCTGCAGGAGGCTTTCTCATATTATAACAACTGGGAGAGAAATTTACTGAATTATATGATAGAGGGAAAATCCCTTCAGGACATGCTGGACATGGCCCATCAGATTTTTCAGCGTCCAATGTGTATCAAGAGCAGCAGCAGCTGGGCATTTGCGATAACGAAGGACTATGACGCCTCAGTTCACCCCAACTGGCTCGTTTTTCAGGAGAGTATAACCAACCGGCAGGCCAACTTGAACGCGGTTTCAGCTGTCAGTCTGGACCCCTATTTCCGCCAGGTCTTCGCGCAGAAATATCCCTCCATAATGCATTCTCCCGTCTTTGGCGGAGATGTTCTGCACGCCAATGTATGGCTCCAAGACCAGCGAGTGTGTGAAATTGTGGCCATAGACGGAGGGGAGCCTTTTAATCCAGGGGATCCGCATCTGATGCATTTTTTCGCCAAACTGTTGCATCGCGTAATACAGGCGAATACGACGTTGTACCTCTCCTATTCCGGGCTGGCCGCCTTCTTTACGGATATGCTGGAAACGGGGACGTATAATGAACTCAATTTGAGTGCGGTGCTGCACAAGCTCAACTGGCAGAAACAAGACGAACTGGCAGTGTTCTGCGTGGAGATGACGTCCGGCTACGATACGCCCATATTGAGCGCTATGAGGGAAAAGCTGACCGAGCGGTTTGAAAATGGCTGCGCCTTCACGTATCAGGGGCGCATCGTTTGTATTGCCAATGTCACGAAAGACGGCGGTTATGCCGTGACACAAAAAAGCGCCGCCGAAACAATACCGGGCGATATCTTCATCTGGGGCGCAAGTTTTGAATTTGACGGTCTGGAAAATTTCCCCGCCTACTACCAACAGGCATATGCGGTCCTTGGCTGTGCAAGGAAACTGAACGAGGCGCATCTGGGCATGTACGACGCGGCCATACCATTATTTTACGGTCAG
>JAITNX010000093.1 GCA_031290235.1 Synergistaceae bacterium
TTCGCAGGCAGTAGGCCAAGGACGTGCAAATGGCGAAGATGGATTCGGAACCGCTGCGGTTAAAAAAATCATCCGCTCGAAAACTGCCGAAGAATTCGCGAGCGCCAATATGGCGGCGCTCCTGAACAAAGGCCGTACCGGCTATGAAGCGCCGTGGGAGTACGTCGAGGGCAACGACTATCCGACGCTAAAGGCAGTGATACGCGCAAACGATACCGATGTCGTCGATGAAGCGACCGCTCAAATTATCGGCGGCATCATTGCCTCAACGACGTTCACGGCATCAGGCGAGACGATTGTCTACCCCGTCGCGGACGCAGTCATCGCGGCGGACGCGGGCGAGCTCCCGGACGCACTGAAGGCCGGCGGCGGCGCCGTCTCTCAAAATGACTTCGTGCCTGGCACTGACGGAAGAGTAACCGTCAACCCCAAAAAAATAGAGGAACTCATCGCCTGGGACACGGCGCTGAGCGGGCTTGCGGGCGGAACATCCGGAATCATCTCTCTGCCGGTCATCGAGACCACGGTCAACCCAGGGGAAACGGCCCTCTTCTCCTACTCCCTGAACTTATCCCGGTTCGCCGGGGCCAAGGCCGGAGACCTGGTGATAATGAAGCTGGCCCCCGCAGGGCTGCGTCTGCCGCGGAAAGCCAAGGATTTCAGCGACCTTGCCGACGAGCGATACATTATCACCGACGCGGACGGCAAAATCATAGATGACGGCGAGGCCATAGACGGCGCGGCGGATTACATACTGACCGCGGGCGTGAGAGACGACGGAAATTACGACTGGGACAAGAAGGACGGGCATATAATCGACCCGTTCGCGGTGGGCGCAGCCAATGGCGGCTCCTCCAATCCCGGCGGCGACGGCGGCAGCGGCGGCGGCTCAGGCGGCGGCACGACCACACCGCCCAGCGATGACGACGACGCGGACGACTCAGGCACCACGACAGTGACCCTGCCTGGCGGCGGCGAGGTTATAATCAGCGGCGGGGAGCCGACGCGAGACCCCGTGACCGGAGTCGTCACGATAAACGAGAGCGGCGAAATCACGCTTTCGGACAACATCTCCCTCGTAGTGCCGCCCGGCACGACCATCGACCCGGCGACCGGCGTCATCAACGTGGCCGATGGCGGTTCGCTGACGCTCCCGAACAGCGCGGCATTCACAGTCCCGCCCGCCACAACGATAGACTCTACGACCGGCGAGTTGACGGCGACGGAGGGCGGATGGGTGACATTGCCAGGCGGCAGGGAGTTCGACGTCCCGCCTGGAACCACGATCAACCCGTCCACCGGAACGATGACGACGACTGAGCTCGGAGTTCTGGTCATCCCTGATGTGCAGAAAGAGGACGGAACGAAGGGTTACATAGAGTTCGTCCTCCCCGCAGGATCGACAATAAACCCGACGACCGGAGGCGTGACGCTTCCCGGAGGAACCGTTATCCTCCCCGGCCTCAACGGAGTCATCGATACGATTGTGAGCTCCGCTTCCAGAGCGGCGGGAGAGAACGACGACATCTCCTTCACAATCCCGCAGGGCGCAAGCATCGACCCGAACACCGGCGAGACGAGGATAACGGCCGCCGGAACCATCACCGGCCCCGACGGGCCCATCGAGGTAAAAGCCGGCGCGATAATCAACCCGTTCACTGGTGAGGTAACTTACCGCGACGCTGGCGGGAGCCAGACCGAGGACAGCCAGACCGCGAGCGGCGGCGGCTGCGACGCCGGATTCTTTGGCGCAGGCGCGTTCGCGCTGCTCGCGGCTGGCACGCTCTTGAGGAAACGGAGGTCATAAAAAAGCAAGACGCCAAAGGCCTGGCTGTTGAGGGAGAGCAGTCCCTCACAGCCAGGCCATTACGCAGAGAAGCCACGGCTGAACTCAAGAAGGGAATTTTTACGCTGTACAGCGCCTCTCTGATGGTTAGAAAATACAGTCTCCGCAAACAGGATTTCGAGATATAATATATATGAGGGGCTGGTCGTAATAGATAAATTGCGCCTGTATTTGGAGACGACGATATTTAACTATTATTTTGATACTGACCGTGATGGACATGAGGATACCGTCAGATTGTTCGAGGCAATCGGCTCTGGGAAATATGAGGGGTATACGTCGGGGTATGCAACGATTGAATTAGGAGACGCCCCCAACCCTAAACAGACTAATATGCTGGCCCTCATAAAAACACACGGGATTGTCATTTTGGACATTGATGATGAGTCAGAGCGTATGGCTGATTTGTATATCCAAAAGGGCATAATACCTGTTAAATATAGAACTGATGGAGCTCATATCGCTATCGCTTCGATACATGAACTTGATTGCATTTTATCCTTTAATTACCAACATATTAACAGGTTAAAGACAAAACGAATGACAGAAAATATCAATTTAGATGAGGGATATAAAGGTATTACGATTTGTACGCCAATGGAGGTATTAGATTAATGAAAAGACCAAACACGATAGAGGCTGAGCTGAACGCAACACGAGAAAAACTCTACGAACAAACCAAGGATATGACACGAGGCGAGCGCGTGACATATTTCAAATCACTTGCGGCTGCCGTTCATAAAGAGCATGGCTTGCATACGCTAAACGAAATTAGAACAGATGAACAAACGAAAAAGGAAGCCGTCCTATCGTAGAATTGCGAGAGCAAGCAAGCGACTGCCCGAACGCCGTGCAAGATTAAGTTGAGGGGAGAGGTGAAGGGATAAGTTTGCTAATTATATCCAATAGAGGTACCATTCGCATATGGGTTGCAGTTCACCAAAAAACGGGTGGTTGTATGGCATGGATGAGAGGTTGACGCACAGTGTCAGGCGCACGTCGATTTTTCTGTTCACTGCGCTCTTCCTAAACTTGGTCGTATATCTCGTGCCGTTGTTTCGGTACGTCGCGTATACCTACACGATAGTGGTTCACGAGTTTGGACACGCGGTCTGCGCGTGGGCGACGGGGTATCTGGCCCTGCCGACCTTCGATATCGTCCGCGGCGGCGGAATTACGATGATGTCCGACTCTCGCTCGCTCATAGTGTTCGTGCCAGTGATACTTTCCCTTGCGTTCGCAACTTACAAATGGTATTTGTACAGGGGAGTTTCCGGATTATGGGTCTCGGCGCCTCTGTGGATCATATACGCGCTGTTTTCCTTCTCAGGCCCCATGTGGCGATTTCTCATCAATTCATCGGGACATGCCGGCGAAATAATAACTGGAACCGCCTGTATATACCTCGGGCTCTCGGCGGCGAGATTCCACAGACCGCTATACGAGAAGATAATCCTGTTCATACTGGGTTCCCATCTGCTCGTCAATGCCGTCAAGTTCGCGATCTCGCTGAGTGACGCCGGCTTTGTGAGCGGTTATGTGGAGTCGGAGAAAGTGCATGATTTTGTCAGAATATCCAACGCTATGGGGTTGCCATATTCATTCTTCTCGGTCGCGCTGCTCGTCCTCGTCGCCTTGGGCGTCGCGATCGACTGTTGGCTTTTAGCAAGGGAGAAATAGAATATTTATAGAACTATATTTTTTATGCTAAAATACTGAAGCGATAGCGCGGTATGAACCCTTATACTTTTTGACCAGAGACCGCTAAAATATGTGGGCTTGAGGTTCACAAACCGAAAACGAGCTTCAAATCACGTGATTCAGGAGGGACAGAGCGATGAAAAACAGAGTTGCCGACAGGATTGACAAACTTGGCTCCGAATCGGCCTTCAGCATAATGGCGAGGGCAAACCAGCTTGAGGCCAAGGGAATGAACGTCATTCATCTCGAAATAGGCCAGCCGGATTTCAAAACGCCTCAGAATATAATCGACGCCGCCGGCAAGGCGCTGAACGACGGCCACACAGGCTATACGCCTACGGCAGGCATCGTCCCTCTGAGAGAGGCAATCGCGCGCCACTGCCGCGAATACAAAAAAGTTGACGCCGACATGGAGAACGTGGTGGTAGTGCCAGGCGGCAAGCCGGTAATGTTCTTCACCCTGTTGATGTTGGCGCAGCAGGGCGATGAGGTGATCTATCCCGATCCCGGATTTCCCATATACGAGTCCGTGATAAACTTCTCCGGGGCGAAGCCGGTGCCGATGCCACTTCTTGAGAAAAACGACTTCCGCATCGACCTTGATCGACTGAAGCGGGACATCAACGACCGGACGAGGCTGATAATAATCAACAATCCGAGCAACCCGACCGGAGGCACTCTGTCGGCTGACGACATCAAGGCGATAGCAGACCTGGTGAGGGACAAGGATATTTACATTTTGTCCGATGAAATTTACGACAGGATAATATTCGACGGCCAGCCGCTGTCCATAGCTTCGCTGCCCGGAATGAAGGACCGCACCATAATACTCGACGGCTTTTCAAAGGCCTACGCAATGACTGGCTGGAGGCTGGGCTACGGAGTGATGAACAGAGAGCTTGCGGAACACATGGCGCTTTTGATGTGCAACTCGAACTCCTGTACCGCGGCAATGACCCAATGGGCTGGCGTCGAGGCGCTGGAAGGACCTCAGGACGCTGTCGATAAAATGGTGGCGGCGTTCAAGGAGAGGCGCGACTATCTCATTGGCGCGCTGAACGATATAGACGGGATAAACTGCGTAAAGCCCAGCGGAGCGTTTTACGCCTTCCCCAACATATCCTCCTTCGGTCTCGGTTGCGCCGATTTCGCGGACAGGCTTCTCGAAGAGGCCGGAGTGGCCGCCGCTTGGGGAACCGCGTTCGGCAAATACGGCGAGGGATTCATGAGGATGTCCTACGCAAACTCCCTGGAGAACCTCAAGATAGCGGTCGACAGAATCGATAAGTTTACAAAGACACTGAAATAATACGTATATTTTAGGATCAGGACAAGAACGAATACAGCCAGACCGAGCAGTCCTTCAATCCTCCGCCAGACGCCTCCGAACGGCTAGCCGCCCATGCGGCGAATTTCTCCCTCGGAAGCGTCGCGGCGGAGAGCATCTCATGCAGGGAGGCTTCGGCGAGGGGTTTCCAAAAAACTACTCCGCCGTCCGATTCCATCTGACGGCGGCAATCGTCGCACAGCAGACCGACAGAGGACCTGTGGACGAAGCCGTCGGGCGCCGGCAAAACATCCCTGCCGCACGACGAACAGATGTCAAGCGCCGGCGCTACTCCCCAGAGGTTTCCCCAGCGCCATGCGAACCTGACGTCCAGCAGCAGGGGGTCGAGACCCACGGCCAGGTTTTTCATGCTGCCCCACAGGAGAGAGAGCAGATTATCGCACTGCGCGCCGTAAGGCAGGCGCGAGGCAAGCTCTCCGCACCATGAGACGGCGGTCATGAGCGACCCTCGGGAGCGCCTGACGCTCCAGAAGTCCTCCCGCACGTCGACGCCCTTGAGGTAGAGCCTCCTTGGACTCTGATAAAGCTCGAACTCGCCCCACATCATCGGCTCTATGCCGGCCCCGAACCTGTTTTTGGACCCGTTGGCCCCAGGCGCACCAACCCACAGGACGCCGTGGGAAACGAGAAAGATCAGTACCTCCTGCGTTTTTACCGAGCCGGCCCTCCTGCGCAGAACCACGCCCCTTGCCTTATGAGCGCCCTGAGGCAGCCTGTCCGCCGCTTCGAATCTGACGGCCGGCCAATTTTTCACCTTGTCACCTGTGCCGGTACCCTGCGCGCTCCGTCTCCAGGCGTGACTTTCTCCAGCCCGGCTTCACCTTCACCCACAGCTCCAGGTATATCGGATACCCAAAGCGCCCCTCCATCTCGATCCTGGACGCGGTCCCGACTGTCTTTATCATGGACCCATCGGCGCCTATCAGTATTCCCTTCTGGCCGGGACGCTCCACGATTATGTCAGCTCTTATCTCGGCCCTCTTGAGTTCCGGGTACTCCTCCGGGTTCTTGAACTCCTGCACGATGACCGCCACGCTGTGGGGCACCTCCTGTTCTGTGACCTCGAATATCTTCTCCCTTATTATCTCGGCCGCCAGGAACCTCTCAGTCGTATCCATGAGAACGTCGGGGGGATAGATCGGCTCGCCCTCCGGCAGCAAACGCGCCATCTCCTGGGTCAGGACGTCGAGGTTTGTCCCCTTGAGTGCCGAGACAGGCACGACAGCGGCCGGCTTCACTCTCTCCTGAATCGGGCCGAGCTTGCGCCAGAAGTCCTCCGCGTCGCGAAGACGGTCTATCTTGTTTATCACTAAAATGATGGGTATTTTATGGCCATCGAGGGATTTCAGAAGAGACTCCTCCTCCCCATCCAGCGCGCGCCCCGCCTCGACGACGAAGCAGAGCGCGTCGACCGACTCCATGGCCCCCGTCGCCTCCTCCATCATGAACTCGCCAAGGGCATGGCGCGGCCTGTGAATGCCAGGCGTGTCGACCAGCACTATCTGATGCTCGCCGGTCGTAAGGATGCAGCGTACCGCGTTTCTTGTGGTCTGAGGGTGATTTGAGACGGCCGCAACCTTCTCGCGCAGCAGCGCGTTTATAATGGACGACTTGCCGACGTTCGGACGTCCTACGAGGGATACAAATCCCGAGCGAAAATTTTTTGGCGCCTCACCGTCCGGCATCAGGACACTCCTTCAGCTTGAAGCCGCTCGGCAGAAGCAGATCGAGCCTTGTGGATTCAATGTGCCCGTCCCTCTGCGTCACCACGTACATACCAGGGTTGAACTCCATTAAAAATTGCCTGCACGCGCCGCATGGCGGGCAGAAAACGCCCCGAGGACCCGCCACCGCTATGGCTATCGGGACTCCTCCGCCCTCCGATACGGCCTTCGACATCGCGACTCGCTCCGCGCATATCGACATGCCGTAGCTGGCGTTCTCCACATTGCACCCGCCCACGACAAGGCCGTCCTCAGTCAGGATGGCAGCGCCGACAAAAAAATTGGAGTACGGCGCGTAGGCCCGCGACCTGTACTCCTCCGCACTTGCCATCAGTTCCAGCGGCTTTATGCCGCTTCTTGCCCAGCGCTCCTCATCGAGATTCTCTGTCTTATCTTCCAAAACGTCCCCCCCAGTATCCTGCGCAAGCATATCCCGATTTAGCGAACTGTCGTCAGCCGGCGTCGCCCGCGTTCTCGGCGCCGTCGCCCACAAACTCTATTCTGACCTGAAGTATTCTATGATCCACCACCTCGAGAGCGCTCATCTGCCACGGACCGTACCGAACCGACTCGCCCTCCTCCGGGAAGTTGCCCTTCAGCGTCAGAAGCATCCCTGCCACCGTGTCCACGTCATCGAACTCGAACCCATAGTTCAGCGTCTCCGACAGCTCGTCGAGATTGACGTACCCCTGCACGAGGTACACCCCGGTCCGCTCCTCCAGAACATCCGGAATCTCGTCGTCGTACTCGTCCTGTATATCTCCAACTATCTCCTCTAAAAGGTCCTCGAGCGTGACGAGTCCGGCAGTGCCGCCGTACTCGTCCACGACGATGGCGATGTGCGTTCTGGACTGCTTCATAAGCTCGAAGGCCTCGTCCGTCTTTACGGTCTCCGGCAGAAAGAGCGGTTTCCTCTGAAGACCTTCGATACTCATATCCCGGACTCCGTCAGACAGAGGGCCCAGCAGATCCTTGACGTACAGGACGCCAGTTATCTTGTCCAGCTCGCTCGCGTACACCGGGACTCGCGAATGCCCGTTCTCCAGGAACATCCGCGAAGCCTGCTCCACAGTGGTATCGGATGGTATCGTCTCCATGTCGGTGCGCGCGACCATGACCTCCGATATCCTCGTCTCCTCGAATGAGATGACACCGTTAATCATCTTGCGTTCATCCTCCTCCAGAGCCCCGGATTCGCCGCTCGCATGAACCATTATCTCGAGGTCCTCCCTTGTCACAAAGAAGTTTTGGACATCGAGCTTGAGTCCAAAGATCTTTCCTATGAACCAGACCACGCTCTGAAGCACGGAAATCAAGGGCGCCAGCACAAAACCGAAAAAACGAAGGATAGGAAGCGTGTGATAGATGACTGGCTCCTTATGCGCCATCGCAATGTTCTTGGGAAGTATCTCGCAGAATATGACAACCAGCGTCGTCATTACAACCACCGCAATGAATGGCCCCCATACGCTCCCAAAAAAAACCGTAAAGGTAGTCGTCGCGAGTACGCTCGACGCTATATTCACTATGTTATTGCCCACCAGTGTGACTGTCAGCGCCCTTTGTATATTGTCCGAGAGCCACGCCAGGCTGTTTTTCCTGTCAGGGTACGTGTTCTCGAGCGCCTTCAGCTTCATCTTTCCTGCTGCGGTTATTGCCGTCTCAGTCGAACTGAAGTAGAACGACATCATAAGGAACAACAACAGCAGGCCGATACTGCCAACCAGGTCCGAACTCACTCCAGCATCAATCCTCCCAGATACTCCCGGCGCGCGCGAGGGCGCCGCGTACTTGCCAGATAATCGTCGCGCAATTTCTCCTGAATCTCCCACATCTCCCGCTCTCGTTCATCCGTGTCGTGGTCGAAGCCTATCAGATGCAAAAAACCATGAATGATCACGAGCGCCAGTTCGCCCTCGTAGCCCGCGCCGACACGTTTGGCGTTCTCCCTCACATATTCCGGCGATATGACGATATCTCCCAACGGCAGATCGCTCCACGAGGCCAGCGGCGCAAATACCCCTTCCTCCTCCCAGAGGGGGAACGAGAGCACGTCTGTCGGCTCTTGCACATGGCGGTACATGTCGTTGAGTCTCATTATATCCTCATTCGAGACAAACGACAGCGCGACTGAGCATGATTCGAACGGCGCCGGCAGCCTGGACTCGAGGTATGGACAGAGTCCTGACGCCATTATGCCTAAATCTATGCCGGCATGGCATCGAGGCTCGCCGCCGTCCGACTCGATCAGCCTCAGAATCAAGGCCCCGTCAGGGGCGACACGCTGGCGACAGAGGTCGGCGCCGCGTTTTCCCCTGAACCGGCCGGCACGGACGCCGCGACATCCACACCGGCGCCTTTCTCCTCGGCGCCGACTTTTCCGTTTACCCCGTCCTGCCGCTCCCTTTTCGGCTCGGCCAGCGGCTTTATCTCTCTCGTGTGATACATCGACACCAGGACGTCCACAAAGGCCGATTTTATAGCGTGGATATCCCTCAGCGTAAAGTCGACCTCCAGGAACTGGCCCGCGGTTATCTTCGAGTCGACGACATTTTCGACCATCTTCTCCAACTCAGCCCTGCCGACGAGCGGGTTATTGAGGCCCTTTAGCGCCGCATCCACCGAGTCGGCCAGCATAAGGAGGGCCGTCTCCCTGCGCTGTGGCATTGGCCCTGGGTAGCAATACTCGTCCATGTCTATCTTCGCGCCGTCGCCGCCGGCCTCCTTATCGGCGGCCACGGCTTTTTTGTAGAAATAGCTCAGACAGGTGCTGCCGTGGTGCTCCGCGATGAAGTTCTTTATGCTCTGCGGCAGCCTGTACTCATCCGCTAGTTTCAGGCCGTCCTTCACGTGAGCCAAAATGACCTTGGCGGACTCCTGCGGGGCCAGTCTGTCATGGATGTTGTCGCCGAACGACTGGTTCTCCACAAAATAATTAGGGCGTTTGAGTTTTCCGATATCGTGGTAGTACGCTCCGGTCCTTATCAGGAGTCCGTTCATGCCCAGCTTGTCGGCGACCGCCTCGGCCAGCGTTCCGACAGTTATAGTGTGGTGGTACGTCCCAGGCGCTTCGAGCTGCAACCGCTTCAGGAGCGGCTGAGACGGATGGCTCATCTCCAGCAGGCGGAGAGGGGAGATGATCTCGAAGATCAGCTCCCAGAGCGGCAGAACAGCCACAGCAATGCTGCTCCAGGCAGCGGAGAGTATTAGATATGTGCCAAGCAATTCCCAGCTCAAAGTCAGGCCCAGGCCCCACCTCACAAAGAGCGAAGTGAAGGTCAGAAACAGCCCGAGGCTGAATATGTCGCGCCAGATCATTATCCTGCTCGACGTATCCCTTATGTAGAGCAGACTGGCGCCGGACGCCACGCCGCATACTATGCAGCCTACCGCTATTGCCGACGTCATACTGGGGAATGCGATGAGGTATCCTATCAGTCCCCCCCCAAGCGCCGTGTGAAACGCGAACGAGGTCGGAACCGTCATGAATAGCCATCCCGAAAGGACAAGGAGCGAGAGGGAGTCGATATCCCACTTCGCCAGCCATCTCTGAGTGACCCAGTTGATGATGAGTATGACAGCCACATAGACCCATTCCTTGCCGGTCATGCGGCGGTCCTGCCTCTCGCCCAGCCATGTTATCCAGTGAGACCAGATAAAGGCCACGAGGACCATGAAGGCAAAATGCTTCCAGGGTACAGCCGCGTCCGGATAACCCTGATTGCGCAGGATCTCGGCTATGGCGGGCGTTACCATCTGGCCGCCCTGGACCAGCACGCCGCCGATGCGTATCTCGCGCACGACAGACGGGATCTTCTGGCTGACTTCATCTCGAAGCCGTCCAGTCATCTCCGCGTCCTCGACCACCGTCGGCACGAGCAGGGCGTCAAGCAGCTGAAAGACTACGTTCTTGTCCGCCTGTGGCATATCCAGCGGCCTGAGGGTGTCCCAGATAACCCCGGTCTGCTCGGACCAGTTTATGGCTTTATCATAGTTCTTCTCGGCAATGTCCACGACAGCTGCCAGAATATTCCCCCTGACATCGTCTGACATGCCGTTCAATACATCCACCACCTGAGCAGGGGCAAAACCGAGATTTCCCGTCTCCTTGACCGAGGAGACGCGTTCCCGCACAATTTGAGTGGACCTCTCGTTTCTGACCCTCACGTTGACTATCTGGTCCGCGGCCTGATTGCGCATCTCGCTCGTCGCGGACCTGTCGACAAATCGCGCAGCGCTCTGGGCAAGATACGTCCGCGGCGACGGTGAGCCAACCCTGTAGCTCTCGTTCCTGTCGATAAGATACCAGCTCAGGCTGACGATAATCGCCACGCTCGCCACAAGCATCAGCCTAAATACATGATGAATCCCAAACGACTTTACCCTTCCGGAGTCATCTCTATCCCCAAGGAACAGGGCACGAATACCACTAAGAGACAAGCTTCTGTGAGTTTTCGCCATGACCCTCGAACTCCTTGCACCGCTCGTATGACTCGTACGCCTTCACTATCTTTTGCACGATATCGTGCCTCACCACATCGAGACTGGTGAGGCTGCAAAACGCTATGCCTGAGACTCCGCTCAGGATGTCCCCTATGACCTTCAGCCCGGACTCTTTATTCCCCGGCAGATCGATCTGAGTGACGTCGCCAGTCAGAACGGCCTTTGAGCCAAGCCCAAGGCGAGTCAGAAACATCTTCATCTGTTCCTTTGTGGTGTTCTGCGCTTCGTCCAGTATTATAAAGCTGTTATTCAAAGTGCGCCCCCTCATGTAAGCCAGCGGCGCTATCTCTATTACTCCCTTTTCGACATACTTATTGAAACGATCCGGAGGCAGCAGATCGTAAAACGCGTCGTAGAGGGGCCTGACGTAGGGCTGAACCTTTTCGAGGAGATCTCCGGGGAGATATCCCAAGTGCTCCCCAGCTTCCACAACGGGCCGCACCAGAACTATCCTGGTTATGCGGGAGGACTTCAGCGCGGCCACGGCCACCGCGACGGCCAGATAGGTTTTGCCCGTGCCGGCCGGCCCTATCGCGAAGACGACGTCGTTCGCGTTGATAGCGTCGACGTACTCCTTCTGGCCAAGGGTGAATGGGCGTATCTGATTGCCCCTGTTAGTTGAGCAAATAATCGAGTCCAGCAGCGAGGTCATATCAAGGCTGCGCCCGTCCGCCAGCATATCCAGCGCGTACCTTATTTCTACGCCTGACGGAGGAGCGCCCCTGGCTATCATCTCCGCAAACTGGCCGAAGAGATCTATCAGGTTTCGAGCCAGCACCGGATCGTCGTCCGGTATGTGAATCTCGGCGCCTCGCACCACTACACGGAGGCCAAGACGCTCCTCGATAGCCGAGAGTATCTCGTCCCTGGAACCGAGCAGCCTGACTAGGGCGTCCTCGGACGGCAGGGACGTCACCACGGCATTCACCCCTCTACGCTCGAACTACCTCCCTCACCTCAGGGACGGTTCGCTGAACGACTCTCTCCACCATGTTGCTGAGGGTCGCCTGCGCTCCGGGGCAGCCGCAGCAGCCTCCGGTCAGCTGAACGCTCAATACTCCCTTTGCGGCGTCAAAACCCACCAGATCTATGCCGCCGCCGTGGGACTCCAACATTGGACGAATCTCCGAATCAACGACTCCCTTTATTTTCTCGATTACTTCGACTTCCGACATAATTTATTGCCTCCTTGATTTTTCTCCGCATCAATGCCATCCGCGCGGCCCGCGCTGTCTCCCGGACACTAGCCCCTGGCTATCTTCGCAGTCTGCCACATATCCTCCAGCTCGTCAAGCGACAGAGCCTCCAACTTAACGCTTTTTCTCGCGGCCTGCTCCTCCATATCGCGGAAGCGCCGCGCAAATTTTTCGTTAGCGCGCTGAAGCGCGTCCTCCGGGTCTATGCCGAGATGCCGCGCCATGTTCGCAACGGCGAATAACAAATCCCCCAGCTCCTCCTTGGTAGAGTCGGCGTTTGCGGCCTCTACCTCGGTCTTTAGCTCTCCGAGTTCCTCAAGAACCTTCTCCTTCACGGCGGAGACGTCCCCAAATTCCCAGTCGAAACCCTTCTTTGCCGCTCTCTCCTGCATCCTCAGAGACCGCAACAAAGACGGCAACGACCTTGGGATTCCCGCCATCACGGAGCTGTCCTCCCCGCGTCCGCTTCGTTCTCCGGCCTTTATGGTCTCCCAGTTGCGGCTAACCTCGTCCGCGTCTTTCACCTTTACCTCGCCGAAGACGTGCGGATGGCGCTTTATCAGCTTGGAACAGACGGCCCTAGTCACGTCGTTTATATCGAACAAACCGGCCTCGGACGCGATCGTGGAGACAAAGACGACCTGAAGCAGCACGTCGCCGCTCTCCTCGCAAATTTCCCTGGCGCCGCCGTCCTCTATGGCCTCGACGAGTTCGTGCGATTCCTCCAGAATGTATCGTCTCAGACTGTCAAGCGTCTGCTCCGCATCCCATGGACAGCCGCCCGGCGCTCGGAGCCTTTTTAAAATGCCCGCCAGATCGTCGAACGAACCTGCGTCATATTCCGCCAACCCAGGATCTCCCCCCCTCGAACATCTCCTATATTGTAGCAGATTTTGAGGGTTTTTCAGGCGCGTATAAAATAATTTCCAAATCGCGGTTGTATTTTTCGGCGTTCACTGCCACTTTATATAATAGAGGAAGGGGGCGGCGAACGTGGCGTATTTGGCGTATTTCGAACCGGTGAGCTGCCGGCTGGCGATACAGCTTTGCGTTGGGTATTTTTCAGACGGCCGCGAGCGGCACAGGACTTTTTCAATCAAAAACATCCGCCGCGACGTTGGCGCTGATGCTATCGCGGCGGTCGTCCGCGCTATAGCGCCGCTTCTGACATACCCCATAACGAAGGTCAGGCTCATCAAAAAAGACCGGCTGGTGCTGGAAAAACCGGCGTCGCCGGGTACGCCGAATACGCTGAATATGCTGAATACGCCAAATAATTCCGATTCTGAATCATTGTCTCCCCCTTCGTGTCATTCAGGTAAAGACACCTTTGAAGTCGCTCAGGTAGTGGCGTCAAGGGACCGAAAACTTGATATAATACAAAAAAGATGGAAGGGGCGGTTATCATTCTGGACATTTGGCGTTTCCGCGAACGGTGTTGGATATGAGCGAAAAAACAAATATAAGCGCACGTCCGCACAAATGGCGCGACGTTGCGTGGAGTGCGAGCCATTGTTGACGGCGCGCGGGACGCTATCGGATATTTCATGCCGGACCTCGCCTCCGACATGGACGCGTCAAGGGAAGTTACCGGCATAACTGGTGTGGAGCTTCCAATGAAAGA
>JAITNX010000151.1 GCA_031290235.1 Synergistaceae bacterium
GCGTATATGGCATGACATCGCCGCCGAAAACCAGCTCGATGCCGCGATCCCTCAGATATTCCATCGCAAGCGGGGTGACAAACGTGCCAGGCTCCACGCGATACTGCGACACGCCCTCGCCAAGCAACGCAGCCCTCAGTGCGCCTTCATCCAGTATATTCATGGCTCGCCTCCATCATTAAATTAGTAACCAAAAGGGGCATCCGCCACATCACAGACCATCCTGGCGAAGGCGGAGCAGGCCGCCTGACAAGCCGCCTGTTCGCCGCCGAGCAGCCCTCCCGCGAAGTTTGTCTCGGTTGGAGGACCGTAAAACAACCTCAAGTCCACCTGGGCCGCCTTCAGAGCGGCATCCAGCCCCACCATGGCTTCGAGTGGCGGGGCGATGAGATAGGCCAAGGCGCCGCCCTCCGGTATATTGGCCTGTTTTGACAGATACGACCCTGTGCGCGAAATGCAGTGGGCAAAGTAGACTATGGAGTCGTCGGCGTTGGCGCTGTAAAAACGACCGGATTCTTCGATGAAATCCACCGCCGCCTCAAGTCCGCAACGGACTTCCTCCGGGTCCGATGCGGATAATATGCCCATAAACTCCCCGGCCAACGCCGTATTCGCGTTGGAGGAGCCGGCATACATGCTCCTGGCGTAGACGACCTGCACCTGGGCTTTTTTCGTCGCTTCGTCCAGCGCGGCGTACGAGACATCGTCACAGTCCGTCGTAATTATACCGAAGCTGCAATGTCCGCCTTGCGCATTCAGCGCCTTGAGAAGCGCCGCGTCCGCGTTAGGGATTATCCTGGCGCTCAAAACGCGCGTTTTTATGGCATCTCCCCTCATCCTCAGGACCCCCTTTTAAAATTGACCCCGCTGGCTCCGGCCTCGAATATCCGGCACAGCAGATCCGCCAGGTAGGCTCCAGCCTCCACCGCCGGTATGCCGCCGCGGTGTATGTTGGAAACCACTGTCCGCAGAGATTCCTCCATGCCGATCCTCGCGCCATAGGCAATGTAGGCGCTCATGCTCTCAGCGGTCGCCAGGCCAGGCCTCTCCCCGATCAATACACAGATCACCTTCGCGCCCAACAGCAGAGAGATGGGCTCCATCACCGCAACCCTGCCATTTCTGACGAAAAACGGAGTCCCTATGGAGAGTCCTCTGCCGCTCAACCCGTCGAGCAGGCACGGCAGCAGATCCGGCAGATTGGCTGATATCGCGGCGGAGGAGAGTCCGTCAGAGGCGAAGATCTGGATATCCGGGTTCGGAATACACCGCTCACGAATTGTAACAACAGCTTCATCGGATAACATCCTGCCGAGGTCCGGCCTGGTCAGAAATTTGTCCTTATCCGAGACCTGGCTTTCCACTGTAAAGAGGCCCAGATCGTCCAATATTCTCTCATCCACATCCGTAAAAACCGAGTCCCGGGCGGCGGCGTGGTCGGCCCGCAGAGTGAGAAGCGTCTGGGTGTTGTACCTCGCCCCAGCGCGCCCAACTCCGATACGCGCATTTGTGCGTCTCTTCATGCGAGCCATGGCCGAGGGGTCGCGGGGATTTTGAAGCAATATCCGCCTCCGGCTCTCAGGACTGGTGATATCCACAGCCGGCGCGCCGTCCGCGTTCATTGGGCTTGGCGCGTCCGGCGCGATGCCGCGCCGTCTCAGTTCAGCCACCACTGCCTCTACGATCTGTTTTGTCAGCAGTTCGTCGATCATGACAACTCGCCCCTCCCTAGAAAATAAGTGGGGTCTCCGGCCCATTTAGTGAGCCTGCCGTTTTCCATAATGCCCATTTTTTCAAGCCAAATTTCAAATTCCCTGATAGGGCGCAGATTCAGAATCTCGCGTATGGCGACCGAGTCGTGACAGGCGTTGCTCTGATAATTCAACATCACGTCGTCGCTGGCAGGGACTGCGAGGATATAGTTGACGCCAGCCCCGGCGAGCAGTATCGATAGGTTTTCCAGGTCGTTCTGGTCCGCCATCATGTGATTGGTGTAGCAGCAGTCGCAACCCATGGGTAAACCGGATAACTTGCCCATGAAGTGGTCCTCGAGCCCCGCCCTTATGACCTGTCTGCTGTCGTACAGGTATTCGGGTCCGATAAAACCGACGACTGTGTTGACCATAAAGGGTTCGAAGGCACGGGCGAAGGCATAACACCTCGCCTCCATCGTCACTTGATCCGCCCCGTGATGCGACTCGCTCGACAGCTCGGAACCCTGCCCGGTCTCGAAGTAAAGCACATTCGACTCAAAGGCGCCGGCCCTGCCCCGGAGCAGTTCCAGCGCCTCCGATATGGTTTCGCCGCTAAAACCGAAGGCTTTATTGCCCTTTTCGCTGCCCGCTATGGACTGGAAGATCAGATCCATGGGAGCCCCGCCGCGAAATGCCTCGATCTGCGTCTTGACGTGGCCCAAGACACAGATCTGAGTGGGTATTTCAAAACGATTTTTTATCTCCTCCAGACGTTTCAATATCTCCGTCATACTGGAGACACTGTCGTTGACCGGATTCAGCCCAAATAAGGCGTCGCCGCAGCCATAGCTCAGGCCCTCGAACAGCGAGGCCGTAATCCCCTCTATGTCGTCGGTGGGGTGATTCGGCTGCAGACGGGTCGCGAGGACGCCGGGAAGACCGATGGTGGTGTTGCACCGTGCCGGCACTCGTATCTTTGCGGACGCGTAGACCAGATCCAGGTTGCTCATCAGCTTCGTCACGGCAGCGACCATTTCCGCGGTGAGACCTTTCGAAACGCGGAGAATATCCTCCCCAGCCGTGCCGTGATCCAGTATCCATTCGCGCAGATCCGAGACCGTCCAGCACTTGACGCCATCGTAGGCGGCCTCGTCGAGCGAATCCTGATTGATGCGGGTGACCTCGTCCTCCTCGTACGGGACGACGGGATTCTGCCGCAGGATATCCAGAGTCATCCCTGACAGCGCCTCCTTTGCCGCCACTCGCTCCAGCTCGGAAACTGCCGCGACCCCGGCCAGATCGTCGCCTGATTTCTGCTCGTTGGCCCTTGCAAGCACGTCCTTCACCGACGGGAAGGAGTAAGTCTGTCCGAATAATACGCTTTTATAAGCCATCGCGTGACCTCCCGCTCATGCCAATTTGAAATAACCAGGCTATACCATTGTTAGGCAAATCAAAAACAAACGTTCGATCGCGACTTGGTATCAATCAGCGCTTCCATAACTCAGCCGAACGCCAGAGTCTTTACGATCACCGGTATGACCATGCCGTCCATCATGGGACGGCCGAGATCCACGTAGTCGCCCTGCTCTATGCGCACGGCGTCGATGCAAATAACCGGACGCCTCTGGCCGGCCAGCGCCTCTATCGCCTGCCCCAGTGCCCTCGCCGTGTCTCGTTCCAGCGCCAGCAGCAAAGGCGCGCCTTGCGGCAAAATCGCGTCGAGCGCATCATAAACGCAGGCTGCCAGAGCCTTCAGTCTGGCGTAGGAGGGGTTTGCTTCACCCTCCATGGCGAGTATCAGTTGGCTGGCGTCGTTTTGCCTCAGAAACCACCCGACCCTCTCCTTCAAAAAAACGTAGTCCCCCCTGTAACAGCGATCCTGCTCTGCTCGGTCCAGCTTCAACGCCGCTATGTTTTTTAAGGGGAGAATATTTTCCCGGTGCAGTATAGTACTGCCGGAGACGGAGGCCGTGTGGCTGCCGGCGCCGACCACTGTCGCGCTTATCGTCTCCTCCGCCGGCAGCTGCCGAACTTGCGCGCAAAGCCGGCTTCGAAGTATCTCCTCCCCCAATATCGGGCCTATGTCGCCGTAGCGGAAGAGGTCGCTCTCTCGCGAGCGAATGCAGTCGGCCACACCGCCGGAAAAGCAGATTGCCTCGACCCCCTCGGGCGGAATGAAGGCAGCGCTTCCTTTAGTTCTTATTTCAACGAGCAGAGGCGATGGAGGGGTTATGCCGGCCGCCTGTTCCAGCAGGCGCGCCATAGCCTCGCAGAGCCTCCGCAGGGAATTCAGCCGCGCCGCGTCACCGGGCTCGATGCTCAAGCCCTCCGACAAAGCTATCTTAGCCGCGCTTTCGCTCACATAGGAGATGCGTCCGCCATCCACCCGTATCAGCCTGCCGCCTATGTCGAAAGAACCCATGCAGGCGACTTCCCCATCTTCGAAGACGGCGACATTGGCGGTGCCTCCGCCGATGTCCATGTTGGCGACGCGAGTCCCATTTACGCGCGAAAAACGGGCGGCGCCGCTCCCTTTGCCGGCTATCACGGCCTCCAGATCGGGTCCGACCGTGGAGACGACGAACTCTCCCGCCAGCCCGGACAGGGAATCCAACAATCTCGCGGCGTTCTCCTTGCGCGCGGACTCTCCAGTGATGATGACAGCCCCAGTATCGATGCCTGATGGGGAGAACCCGGCGTTCCCGTATTCGAGGAGCACCGCGCGCCTGATGGCCTCCTCGTCCAGGGCGGTCTGTGTTTTGAGCGGGGTAAAGCGTGCCGAACTCTTGTACAGCAGCTTCTTGTCAACAAAAGCGATGTGCGGCACGGCAAAATACCCGGCCGTGTTTTCGAGAGTCAGCCTGGCAAACGCCACCTGCATCGTGGAGGTCCCTATATCTATTCCTACGCTCGTTATAACGCTCCTGTCCATGATAGCCCCCATAATTGATAAAAAAAGCCGCGTTAGCGCCTCGTCAGAGGCCGCAAGCCAAGCAGG
>JAITNX010000214.1 GCA_031290235.1 Synergistaceae bacterium
CGCCCTGGTAGGTGAACACCAGAGAATCCGGATTCGTCCTCTTGATGCCCGTCGCCACGGCACAGGCCCGGCCATGGGGGGCCGTTATGTTGTCGTAACTGATGTATTCCATCTGAAGCCCACCGCAGCCAATGCCCAAAACGCTCACCGCCTTCTCGAAAAGATCCATTTCTTCCAGAATCTCTCCGATCAGCTTGATCGCCGTGCTGTGCATGCAGCCCGGACAAAACCCATTCACCATATCGGCGCGGATTCCCTTTGTCCTTGCATAAATCTTTTCCATCGTTCCCTTTTCCATCCTGACGCCCCCTATTTCAGCAGTTTTCCAACCGCTTCCAGCAACTGTCCCTTTTTCATGATATTGCCGCCGGAGCAGAGACAGGTATGAACCGGGCAGCGATCCTTCACGGCTCTGTCCACATCCTGGAGCATCTGCGCCGGAATGGACATCTCTACGTCGAGTACGGCCTTCACTTTCGCATAGTTGAGTTTCCCGAACGATTCGAAAGGGAAGGGATGCACGGTGAGGGGCCGAATCAACCCGACTTTTCGGCCTTCCTTCCGCAGGAGGTCGACCACCGATCTCGCGACCCGAGCGGATGTGCCGTAGGCAGTGAGGATAAGCTCGGCGTCTTCCGTCATGTATTCTTCCACCTGTACGTCGTTTTTTTGCCAGGATTCGTACAGGACCGCCGCTTTCTCGTTCGCTTTTTGCTGCATGAGGATCGACCAGTGTCCGGGCTCGATCCAGGATCTGTGTTCATAGTCCAGCTTATGTCCCACGCAGGCCCAGGTTTTTTTCGATGCTTTGATCTCCGCAACCTCTTTGTCCGACTTCAGCCTTGGTAGCTCCACCGGCTCCATCAGAGCGCCGATCAGCCCGTCGCCAAGGATCAGGACGGGATTTCTGTCGCGGTCCGCATAACCGAAAGCGTCATACGTCATATCGGTCGCCTCCTGCACCGTGGAAGGCGCGAAGACCATCATTTCGAACCCGCCGTTGCCGGAGGCCTTCGTCGCCTGCAGGTAGTCCATCTGCGCCGGATGAATGGAACCAACGCCAGGACCGCCTCTCGATATGTTCGCGTACACCATCGGGATGCGCGCAGAGGCGCAGTAGGAAATGCCCTCGCTTTTCAGCGCAATGCCGGGGCTTGAGGATGACGTCATAGATCGCGTTCCGGCCGCCGCCGCGCCGTACACCATGCTGACGGAGGCGATTTCGCTCTCGCCCTGAACGAAGACGCCGCCCACTTCTGGCAACCTTCTCGCCAGATACTCCGGGATTTCGTTCTGGGGCGTGATGGGATAGCCGGCGAAAAAGCGGCACCCGGCCCTGACCGCCGCCTCCGCGATGGCTTCGCAACCCTTCATAAACACTCTTGCCATTTTTCTCCCTCCTTTCACTTATATATTTCGATGGCGGCGTCGGGACACATCACCGCGCACATTCTGCAGCCCACGCACGCCTCCATGTTTTGGGGCTCTGCGTATTCATAGCCCTTTGAATTGACCCGCGTTCCGATGACCAAAACCTCTTTTGGGCAAAATTTGACGCAGTACCCGCAGCTTTTACAGCTTTCCGATCTGATTTCTACCCTGGCCATTCTTTTTCGCCCCCATTCGAACGTTGATTTGCTTATGAGCAGGACACCGCGGCCGCCAGAGTCAACGACAGATACTTTTCATCCGAGGAAGAGCCTCTTGAAGTTAAAATGATCGGAACCCGCGCTCCCACGATAATGCCTGCCATCCGCCCGCCGCCGAGAACGGTGATGCTTTTGCCCAGCGCGTTTCCCACGTGAATGTTGGGCACAATGACGGCATCCGCATCCCCTGCCACAGGACTTTTATAGCCCTTTATCCTGACGGCCTCCGGGTCGAGAGACAAATCCAGTGAAATTGGCCCCGCCACCACACAATCCTTTATTCCACCCTCCAGGTTCATTCGGTAGAGCGCGTCGGCATCCACGGTTTCCGGCATCTTTGGGTTGAGCTTTTCCACCGCCGCTAAAACGGCGATTTTGGGATTATCGTATCCCAGTGCCTTCAGGGTCTCGACCGTGTTCTCGATGATCGCCTTCTTCTGCTCCAGCGTCGGATAGGTCACCATGCCGCCATCCGTGACCACGAGCAACTTATGATAGTACGGCGATTCGAAAATAACGAAATGAGACATCAGCCTGCCGGTCCCGATGCCGATTTCTTTGTCGACAACCGGCTTCAGCATCTGAGCCGTCTCCAGCCTGCCCTTCATGAGAAAGTCGCCTTTTCCCTCCCGGATAAGCGCCACGGCTTTTTGCGCGGCTTCGTCCGCGTCGGGGACATCGTAAAGATCGTTTTCGGGAACTTGCGCATTCAGGGTCGAAAGAATTTCGAGAATTTTCGCAGCTCCGCCGACCAGGACGGGTTCCACAATTCCATCTTTTCGCGCGCGCAGGACGGCTTCCAGAGAATGTTCGTCGGCAGCGGCAGCCACAATCACCCTTCGGGGGCGGGCAAAGCCCTTCACTTTTTCGATCAGACCGTCAAATATCTGCAAAACCATTTCTCTACCTCACCTTTCATTAAATACAGACCTCCGGTGGGACCGGGGAGCCATTCTTCGGGCGGCGTACCCCCCACAGGCAGACCAGGCTCAGAAGAACCATTCCAACGAGCATGAACATCGAACTCAAATATGAATTGCCGCGGTCGTACAGATAGCCGGCAGCGGTACTGCCAAAAGACGCAAAGATCAGGTTCGTACAGATGATCGAAAAATTGACGGGATAATGCCTCATACCGAAAAAATCACCGGTGACCGCCGACACACTGGTGGAGACGCCGCCGAAGGCGACACCGCCAATGACGAACCCCGCAGCGACCAGAAAAATTTGTCCCGTCCTTATCGCGAAAATCAAAAGAACCGCAGCAAAGAGTGAAAGCAGCAAATCCAGCGTCATTGTGAAGCGATACCCCTTCGTGTCATACAAGAGGCCGAACGCAACGCGCCCGATGCTGTTGAAGACGGAAATCAGGCCGACGACGAGAGCAATGACGCCGCTTTCGGTCCGAGGCGCCGCCTCCATCGCGATTCCGCCGGCCTGGGATACCAGAACGAGTCCGGCGGCGCCGGTCAGTACGCTCCAGCAGTAAATCATCCAGAAAGGCAACGTTCTTATGGCCCAGGACGGAGGTAACCCGACGGACTCGATGGAGGGCTCTTCAGCGGAGGAGTTTTTAATGGAGGGCTTTTCGAAAAAGACACTGCTGGTGGCCATGACCACGAAAAGCAACGCGCCCAGTACCCTGAAGGAAATCCTCCAGCCGCCCGGCGCGTCGGGAGTGTAAACCTGCCAGGCCTTGCCGATCAGAGAGCTGCCGAATCCAAAACCCATCAATAAAATCCCGGATATAAGCCCCCGCTTATCCGGAAACCACTTCGACATAGTACTCAGCACCGCATTGTACGCGAGCCCGGAGGCCAAGCCACCCATCACTCCGAATCCAACGTGGAGCTGCCACGGCGTCTGAGTCCAGGCCGCGAGCCAGAAGCCCGCCCAAAACAACAGCCCTGACGCCACGACGTTGATTTTCACGCTGATTTTTTCCGACAGGAGACCGCCCAGCAGGCCGCCCAGGCAGAAAAAAATCATGACAAAAGTAAACACCAGGGAGAGCTGCGCCTTCGGCCATCCGGGGAATTCGCTTCCGATCGAAATGGACAGAATGCTCCAAGCGTAAATGACGCCCGCGAACAACAACACAAAAACGCCACTCGCAGCATATATCCAGCGATTGAGATCTTTCATCATTTTACGAAAAACATGTTGTAGTATCCCAATAAAAATACGATGATCGTTATGATTGGGGCCACATAAGTAAAAAATCCTCGAAACGATTTGGGAAATTTCAATCCTCTGCCGGCGTCCGCTTCAGCGATGAAGTTGTCCCAACCCCAACCGTATCTCGTCACACAGAAGAGAAGATATACCGTCGCTCCTATCGGAAGCAGATTGTTACTCACAATGAAATCTTCCAGGTCGAGAACGATAGTTCCCTCACCGAGCGGAGCGAAGTCGGACCAGACGTTGAAACCGAGAGCACAGGGCAGGGCCAGTATGAATATCACCACCATGTTGATGACGCAGGCCTTCTGTCTGCTCCAGGCGGGGATCATGTCGCGCATGCTGGCGATGATGTTCTCAAAGGTCGCGACGACGGTCGACATTGCCGCAAAAGACAGAAACAGGAAGAAGAGTGTGCCCCAGAACTGCCCCATCGTTTCCATCGCGTTGAACATGACGGGCAGGGAGACAAAGAGAAGGCCAGGACCGGCGCCGGCATCGATTCCATAGGCCGCGCATGCTGGAAAAATGATGAGCCCAGCGCTGAGGGCTACTATCGTATCGAGCATCGCGACGATAACCGCTTCACCCATCAACGAGTGATCGCGCCCTATATAGGATCCGAAGATCGCCATGCTGCCTATGCCGACGCTCATTGTGAAAAACGCCTGTCCCAAGGCTGCGTATATCGTCGTCCAAAGCCCCTTCCCACCTTCTCCAATGAGTTTATTGAAGTCTGGTTTGAGGTAAAATTCGAGGCCCTTTTCCGCACCCGGCAGCGTAATCGAGCGTACAGCCAGAACAATCATTATGACGAAAAGACCGGACATCATCCACTTTGTAACCGGTTCGACGCTCGACTGCAAGCCCTTGTAACAGATGACGGAACCGATGATGATGGTTAGCCCCATCCAGAATATCAGTGCCTTCGGATCAGCAGTGAGAGCGCCGAATACCGCGCCGACCTGATCCGACGTGAGCCCATTGAGCTGTCCTGAAAGGTTGTACCAGACATACGCCAGCATCCAGCCCGTAATTACCGTGTAAAACATCATCAGTATCACGTTTCCCAGGAAAGCGAAGGAACCGAAAATATGCCACCCCGTTCCTTTCGGTTCGAGCGCATGGAAAGAACGCGCGGCGGAGAGCCTGGACGCTCTTCCCACGGAGAACTCCATTACCATTACCGGCATCACCAGTATCACGAGGAAGATCAAATATATGAGAACGAACGCAGCACCGCCATACTGACCGGTGATAAAGGGAAAACGCCACACGTTTCCCAACCCTATTGCGCACCCTGCCGCTATGAAGAGAAAACCCAAACGGCTGGCAAACGATTCTCTGACGCTCGATGAATTTTGTTCGGACATAAAAGTCACCCCTCCTGACCTTTGTTTCCCAGAATTTCATACTTTGTCACGCTACTGTAATTGAACATCCGCATTCCCTTCGCCGTTTTTACCGTCGCACGACCACCCCCCTGGCTCATGTCTGTCGTAAAAAGGCAAAAAATTGAACATCACTTCCCCCGCAGCTTTTCCAGAGCGGCGCAGGCGAAGGATACCAGCAGGCTAACGCCCGTTGGCAGGACGCTGTCATCCACGTTAAAGCGAGATGAATGGTGCGGAGCGGTCGTTCCTTTTTCGGGATCTCCGGAGCCAAGAAAGAAAAAGTTCCCAGGAATTCGGCTCTGATAGAAGCTAAAATCTTCGGAGGTCATCAGCACCGGGGATTCCTCAACATTTTCCTCTCCCACGACCCGGATAGCCACGTCCCGAAAGAGTTCGGCCAAAGCGGGATCATTGTTCACGGGGTGAGGGTAAACGTTGATGTATTTTGTCTCGGCAGAACCCCGATAGGCCGTGGCAATGCTCTCCGCTATGCGGACAAGGGATGCCCTGGCGCTGTCGCGGACATCGAGGCTGAACGTGCGAACGTTGCCGGACAGCTCCGCCCGGTCGGGGATGACGTTGGTTACGTCGCCACAGTGGAATTTACCAGCGCTGATGACGCAGGTTTGAAGGGGGTCGATCTCCCGGCTGACGATGGTCTGGAGCGCAAGGACAAAATTGGCCGCTATGACGGCGGGATCCACGGTTTTATGCGGCATCGCGCCATGCCCTCCTCTGCCCTGAAAGCAGACCTCCCAGACGTCAGAGGAGGCCATCACCGGACCAGAGCGCCACTGAACCTTCCCCGATGGAACGTGCGACCACAGGTGCATTCCCGCAATGGCGTCCACGCCTTCCAGAACCCCGCCTTTCATCATCGCCTCCGCTCCCGAAACGAGACCGTGTTCTTCGGCGGGTTGGAAGATAAACCGAACCTGACCGGTCAGGCGGTCCTTCATGGAATGCAGAATCCTCGCCGCCCCCAGCAGCATAACAGCGTGGGCGTCGTGCCCACAGGCGTGCATGGCTCCGGATTTGAGTGACTTGTACGTGAGATCGCTTTCTTCGGTAAACGCCAGGGCATCGATATCCGCGCGCAGCGCCACACAGGGCTTTGCCTCACTCCCGCATGTCAGGTCGGCGACGACCCCAACCGGCTTCCCTGCTGTACCGATCCGGGGTTTTAATCCGATTTCCTCCAGCTTTGACGCGATCAGGCGGCTCGTTTCCACTTCCTGCCATGAGATTTCCGGGTATGCGTGCAGATGCTGTCGCAGCGTGGTGAGTTCCTCTGCCATAGCAGCGGCAGCCCGTCCGATCTGTCCAATGTCTCCACTGTCCATAGCTCTGACTTCCCTTCTCAATTTTTTCAAATTCAGAGGATTTTTTACCTTATTGACGAGGATAGCATTTCACCTTGAATAAATCAACATTTTGTTTAATGTGAAATATTTTATTGACAGTTTATTAGTCAAATTTTTAGAGTGTGTTGGAATTATTTAACAGGGCGATAATATTAAGTACGGATGGGTGGTTAAGTATTATCAGATAATATAAACAGGAGTTGCAGCTGCTTTTCTATCACAGGGTAGAGTCCATTTTCTTCTCGGCTCGCAGCTCGTTGAGGTAGTTGTAGACCGTGTAGCGTGAAATCACCAGATATTGGGCAATGGCCTGTACGCTCTTCTGAAGCTTCAGGATTCCATGTTCTTCGAGATAAGAGAGGACCTGGAGACGATCTTTTTTGTTCATCAGGCTTACGGGTTTCCGGGCAAGCTTTATGGCTTCCCTGATAGCTTCATCAATGACCGGAGCGTAATTGCTGCCTCCGATCAGGTCACTGTCGCGCTGCATGGTCAGGAATTCATCCAGAGACTGTCGAAGGCCATCTAGGTGCGTATAATCGTAATTGATGCAAAAAGCGATGTGGCGGCCGCCTATGTGTGCGCTGAGAGTGGAGGTTTTAAGCAGCTTACCCCCTTTGAAATCTTCGAAGTTGATGTAATAATCATCCGCGCTGTTTTCTATCCGTCTCAAAGCGTGAGGGATAAGAGGATCGCCCACCTTACGATTCGTGACGTGATTATTGAAAATAGCCAGTACAACGGACTCCGGACGATCCAAATCGGAGATCACCACTTCACAGTTATTCCCGAAAGTTTCGGCGATCAGGCTCGCCAGTTTTTCTAGAAAGTCAAGGAATTCATTTTTCATTTCCATAGTATTATTATCCCATAGCATTCTCATTTTTCATATGCTCCTGTCTCGTAATTGCTCAGGAGCTGAGAGGGGGGCGCCAATGATGGCCAACTTCCTGGATAGATTTGAGAACTTGCTGTGTGCCTCCTAAATTATTCTACCTGTGAGTGCCCATTTCAAGGTTTGCGATGGAATCATTCTACGCGTAAGGCGTTGGATAGCTGACTTGCGAATTCTTCCACTCGTTATTACTCCGGCATGAATCTATCGCAAAAGACTTTTGAGATACGCCGAGAATCAGGATGAAGCTCAGATTCTGTCTTACGATATTTGAATGCCGGAGTATACAATTATAATCCTCTACCTGACAACCTTTCTACCTTAACGGACCTTTTAGAAACTCAAAGTGGCCTTCTTTCCAGTCAGGGGAGTCATAACGGATATGACCCCCTCTGTTTTTTAGGGAAATATCTGCATTTCCAGTATTTCATCGGGGAATCTGAGCAGGGCAGACCCCTTTATTCCGCAAAAACCTACGTGAG
>JAITNX010000215.1 GCA_031290235.1 Synergistaceae bacterium
AGGGTGAACTGACAGCCCTGAGTCTGGGAAAAGGCTCGGCTCGCTTTGTTTATGCAGCCCTCCTTCTGGGCGCACCTCAGCTCGCAGGCTGTCCCCCCGAACGCGATGCCTGTCCCGAGCCTGTCCTCCCTTACAGGAGGGGTTTTTTCGTTCATATAATCCATACGCATCTACCTCCCGGCTATGAGCGCGGTGATCAGGTCGGCGGTCAGTGCGAGCCCGCCGTTGTAACCCGCGTAGGTTTGATTGAGCACAACCCTGTTCGTCAAAGGATATGACAGAGTGAGCAGAGGTATTCCAAGCTTTGCCGCCAGATCCCGTTCAAAAACGCTTCCGATCAGGAAAGCCGGGGAAAATCCGTCGTAATAGCGCTCGTTTCCTCCCTGCGTCCACGCCTCCGGGAGATAATGCTGAATTGCCGACGTGTCGGTGTCGAACTTGACAATGGGATATATCTCGCTCTCCCAGCCGGTGAAACGTTTTTCGATCACGTGGGCGCTCTCCTCGTCGATGTCATCCGTAATCACGGTCAAACGCGGCAGCCAGCCCAGCTCGTCAGCGATGAAGCGGGAGACGGAGGGGGCGTAGTTGAGGTCGCCGACGACGATGGCGTACCTCTGTAAATCCACGTCGTTGTAGATGTCCGATATCCTCTCGATATAGTCGTAATAGCGGGCCTCCTCGTCCTTGATTAAGCTCTCGACCCTGTGTTCCGGGACGTTCAGAGCCTTCGCCACGTCCCGGAGAAATGAAGCCGTCTGATCCGACCCGACCGGCAGGGGCAGGGAGACGTAAGGAGTTCCGTGGATCTCCTCGAAGACCCGCGCCGCCTTTATCCCGTAAACATCGGACAGCACGATGTTAATGGACGCCTCCGATGATCCCTTGAGGTTTTCGAGCGTCTCCCCCTCTCCGAAGAACGTGTTGACCCGGAGCCCAAGCAGACCGAGCAGCCGCTTTATCTCCGTGAGATTGCCCTTATAAAATGCGTCCTGCCCCGGCACGAGACCGAGCAGATTCACCGTGCCGGCGCGTTTTGCGAGGCCCTTCGTCACGTAGCTTTTGAACAGTCCTTCGAGGAGCATGTCGTAACCGTCGTAAGAGTTGCCCTTGAAGCTCGGAGTGGGGACTGCGACGACCGGAATGTCCCCATCCTCAAAATCCGCCACAACCGACTTTACGTCGTCCCCAATCATCTCCACCATGCAGCCTGTGACCACGACGAAAAGATCTCCGTCGATCAGCTCCAAAGTGGAGCGAATCTGTTCCTCCAGGCGCGCGGTTCCTCCGAAGACTATCTCCCGTTCGACAACGTTTGTGCTGCTCCACCCGGTCCCTCCGCAGTATCCTCCGCCAAGGTAACCCGCGCCGGAGTTTGACGCGCTGTACAGGTTGTATCCGCATCCGGCGCTCGCGTGTATGATTGGAATCGCTCTCGGCAAAGCTCTCAGGGCAAAAAGAGCGCCGCCAAGCGCGCATGAAAAGCGCGGTCTGTCCACAAATTTACTCATACTTCCCCCCCTCTCATGGCATTTACCTCGCTATTTCGTCGAACAGCTGAGTGGACAGGTAGCGCTCGCCCGTGTCCGGAAGCAGAGCCACCACATTTTTGCCCTTGTATTCGGATCGTTTGGCGATCTGCGCTGCCGCGAACGCGGCCGCTCCCGATGAAATGCCGACAAGAAGGCCCTCCTTTTGAGCCAGGAGTTGAGAGGTCAAAAACGCCTCCTCCGAGCGAACCTTGTAGATCTCATCGATCACTCCGCTGTCCAAAACTTTAGGCACAAAACCCGCCCCTATACCCTGAATCTTGTGAGGACCGGCGACTCCGCCGGACAGCACGGGCGAGTCATAGGGCTCGACCGCCACTATTTTGATGTCCGGGTTCAGCTCCTTCAGCCTCTGCCCAACCCCTGTTATGGTGCCGCCGGTGCCGACGCCGCCGATGAACGCGGCGACGTTTCCGTCCGTATCCCGCCAGATCTCCTCGGCGGTCGTCCGCCTGTGTATCTCCGGGTTCGCCGGATTGTTAAACTGCTGCGGAATGAATGAGTTGGGGATGGACGCCGCGAGCTCCTCCGCTTTGCGAACCGCGCCCTTCATCCCCAAAGCGCCGGGGGTCAGCACGAGCTCGGCCCCAAGGGCCGCCAACAGCTTTTGGCGTTCCACGCTCATAGTGTCCGGCATTGCGAGCACGAGCCGATACCCTTTTACCGCCGCGACAAACGCCAAACCGACGCCCGTGTTGCCGCTCGTCGGCTCGATCAGAACCGTGCCTTCTCGAATATCCCCGCTCTTTTCGCCGTTCTCTATCATCGACAGGGCAATACGATCCTTGACACTGCCGAGCGGGTTAAAATACTCCAGCTTCGCTATGAGCCTTCCCCGCGTTCCGACGATTTCCCCGTAGGCCGCGAGCTCCAGAAGCGGCGTGTTTCCGATGAGATCTGTCAATTTCAAGGCTATTTTCTCCATATGAACCTCCGTCCCCCGCGCCCAATCGCTCCGGCGCGTTAGATTTTGTAGTCGTCCGGTATATCCATGAGGCCGTATTGCAGCAGTATCGCCTCGAGCCTCTCCTGACTCATAGGCTGAGGTATGACGAAATGTGTGTTTTCATTGATCTTCGCCGCCAGCTTTCTGTATTCCTCGGCCTGCGACGACTCCGGCTTGTACTCGATAACGGTCTTTCTGCGAATCTCGGCGTGCTGAACGATGTTGTCCCTCGGCACGAAATAAATCAATTGAGTTCCCAGCTCCTCGGAGAAGACGCGCAGCAGCTCTATTTCGCGATCCACGTTTCTGCTGTTGCAGATGATCCCGCCGAGCCTGACTCCTCCCTTGAGGGCGTATCTCTGTATCCCTTTAGCGATATTGTTTGCGGCGTAGAGGGCCATCATCTCGCCGCTCGCTACGATGTATATCTCCTTCGCCTTGCCCTCCCTGATCGGCATCGCGAATCCGCCGCATACCACGTCGCCAAGAACGTCATAAAAGACAAAATTTAACTCCTGAGTGTACGCGCCCAACCT
>JAITNX010000011.1 GCA_031290235.1 Synergistaceae bacterium
CGTAGTCTATGTTTTAGGGGCGCTTGCGTGTTAAGAAAACTAGGGTTTGCCTAACACGTTTCTTAACAAATTTTGTATGTAAAATCATGATGGGCATGTCTGATCTGTTAATAAATGGTAATTCAAAAACATTCAGCATTTCGCGGCAACGCCTTCATAATTACCCCAAATTGAATAATATGCCTATAAACGGAATGAACCGTGCGAAAGACCAAATATAAATATTCGGAAAATTACAATAACACCTTGCATAAAATCGCCCAGATGTTATGATATTATTGTGTTAGGAAAACCCTAGTTTTCTTAACACCCTAAACCCAGTTTATTCAACGGTTTGAGGGCAAAATCCACCCCAAATATTTGTTAAGTTAGGTCCGGTGTTAACCTGTGTTCTTGCGCTGGTATTACAGCTTTGCTTAACACCAAGCCGCGGTCAAATCAGTCGAGTTGGGCTATTGCTTGATTCAAGGCTATTCACCTTCCGAAGCTGCTGTTTGGGGTTTGAGCCTCCCGCTTGCTAATTCCAGATGTTAAGTTATATACTGAGTGGAAGGAGAATTTCACTCCCTTCGTTTGGGCTCATAGGCCCAACGACGCGTAATTGCCATGCTATTTTTGGATGTTCTTTCTATACAAATAAAATAAATGGAGGGATTCTAAGTGAAAGCCGCTGAGGCCATAGTGAAGATCCTTGAACTGGAGGGAATAGATACCGCCTACGGCATCCCAGGCGCCGGTATCAACGGGCTTTACAAATATCTAGCGCGGACGCCCGCGATCAAGCACTATTGCCACCGCCACGAGGAAGCGTGCGTTCACGCGGCCGGCGGACATTTCAGGGCGAGCGGCAGGCTGGCGGCTGCCATCTGCACGTCCGGGCCTGGAGCGACGAACTTCGTAACAGGGCTTTACTCCTGCAATATAGACAGCATCCCGCTCATAGCGATAACGGGACAGGCCGTCACGGCACAGCTTGGCAAGGATGCGTTCCAGTGCGTGGACATAGCGGAGATATGCAAGCCAATTACCAAAAAAACCTACTGTATCGTAAACCCTGCCGACGTCGTAAAAACGTTCGCGGAAGCGTTCTACGTCGCGAAGGTTGGCAAACCGGGGCCGGTTCTCATAGATCTGCCGCTCGACGTCCAGAACGCCGAGATAGATTTCGATCCGTCGGCGTACAAGCCCCTGGCCTTGGACAACCCCGCTCCGGCCCATCAGGACATAGTCATCGCCATAAAGATGATAAATGAGGCTAAAAATCCCCTGCTGCTGATGGGGGGAGGCGTCATACTGGCAAACGCGACGTCCCGGTGCGTCGAGCTGGCGGAGGTTCTGAACATCCCTCTCATAACCACGTACATGGCAAAGGGGGGCATCCCAACGAACCACCGGCTCAACGCCGGGCACTGCGGCATTCAGGTGGGGCAGCCCATTGGCAACAAGGTATTCCTCGATTCCGACCTCGTGCTCGGCATCGGGTGCCGCTTCACAGACCGCCACACCGGAGCGATCGACGTCTACCGGGGCAATCGCAAATTCATTCACGTCAACGTGGAGAGCAGCGAGATAGGCAAGATCTTCGCCCCCGACCTTGGAATAACCGCCGACGCTGGCAAGGCGGCAGACGCCCTGCTCGCGGAGGCAAAAAAGAGCGGCAGGCGCAGCAGCCATATCGACGTCCAAAACCTCCCGGAACTTCGCGGACAACTGGCGAGGAAGACGGATTACGACGTAAAACCCATAAACCCCCACAGGGTTTTTGCGGAACTCAACAAATTTTTCGGAGACGACACGATATTCACGACCGGCTGCGGCATAACCCAGATCTGGTCGGGACAGCTGCAGGAGGTAAACTCGCCCGGCAAGTATCTGCCGAGCGGCGGCGCCGGCTGCCTTGGATATGACATCCCAGCCGCGTTCGGCGCCGCGGTCGCTACTGGCAGTCGCAGCGTGGCGGTTATGGGAGACTTCGGCTTCACGTTCCACGTGCAGGAACTCGCCGTCTGCGCGAAGAACAAAATACCCGTGATCGTCGTCATAGTCAACAACGCGTACCTCGGCCTCATTCGCCAGAATCAGAAGTACGCGTTTCAATACGAATACGCGGTCGAGATGTCAGAGAACCAGGGCATGATCGACTACGTAAAGGTGGCGGAGGGCTTCGCCTGTTACGCGGAGAGGGTCTTCGAACCGTCTGAAATACCAGCCGCGCTGGACCGGGCCGTGAAGAGCGGAAAACCGGCCGTAATAGACATAGTTTGCGATCCCGATGTGGACTGCTCGATGGGCGCGGCTCTTGACAGCGTAAGGGAATTTGTGTACTGACCAGGGACCCGGACAAAAATCGCCATGAGCGCGCGCGAGACTCCGCGCCAGGCATCGCGAATAAGCCCGGCGGCGACATATTTAAACGAGAGGTGAAAACGCATGAAGCTCGAGGGAATCTACGCCCCTGTGCCAACCCCGTTCAAGCCTGACGGCTCTGAGGAGATATTTATCGACGCGTTCCGCGACAATTTAAAGAAATGGGCAGGGACGTCGCTGGCCGGCGTGGTGATCTGTGGTTCAAACGGAGAGCTGCCGTTCACCAGCATGGACGAGCGCGCGCTGCTCACAAAAACGGCAAGGGAGATCCTGGGCACGTCAAGCACGTCGAGGGCGTCGGAAACGTCCAAAAAAATAGTGGCCGGAACCTACATGAATACGACGAAGGATACGATCCTCTGCTGTAAAAACGCCGCGGACGCCGGGGCCGACGCGGCCCTTCTGCTGCCCCCGCATTATTTCAAGGGACAGGGAATGCCCGCCGCGATAAAATTTTTCGAGGCAGTGGCAGATAAATCTCCGATACCGGTTATCCTCTACAACATGCCGGGAAACACCGGCGTCAACCTGGACTCGGAGACGATACTCCATCTTGCGGATCATCCGAACATAATAGGCGTCAAGGACACGTCCGGCGATCTGGGCCAGATGTGCTATATCGCGTCGACGAGCGGCAAAAATTTTTCAGCCTTCTCCGGCTCGGGGAATTACCTGCTTCCGGCAATGTCGGTCGGGGCGAGCGGCGGAACGCTCGCCGTGGCGAACCTCTACCCGGAGTCCTGCCAAAAACTGATGGAGACCTTCAAGAACCGCAGGCTGGACGAGGCCCTCGACCTCCAGCGACGCGTGCTGACAGCGAGCGACGCGCTCACCAGAAAATTCGGGGTGCCAGGCTTGAAACTGGCCATGGACAGGGCCGGACTGTACGGAGGCCCCTGCCGCGCCCCGCTGCAGCCGTTAGGCGAGGAAACGAAAAAAAAGCTGTTTGCCCTGCTTGACGAGTCCAATCTGGATCCTTTTGAAAAGTGGAGATAATTCCAATTTTAAGTCAAAGATGCTTTTATTTGACTCAAAATTGGAATGCGCGACACGATGTCGCGCCGCGCAATGCGCAGCATTGCGGCTTCTCCAAGTCAAACGCGCAGGATGCGCGTGTGACTTGGAATTAGAATAAGACAAAAAATTCAAGGCCCTGGGGGGTTCGCTCAGGGCCTCGCTTTTTGATTTATTTTATTTATATTACGATCTCATCAGGTCGAGCGCGCTGTTCCAGGTGGCTTTTTCGGTGTCCACTACCGCCAGGTTGGCTTCGTAGGCTCGGCTCGCCACCATCATGTCGGCCATCTCGCGAACGACATTGACATTGGGGAAGGCCACATAGCCGTCCGCGTTCGCGTCCGGGTGGTCCGGCTGGTAGGACAGTCTCGGCGGTGTCGGATCCTCCACTATCTCCGGAACACTGACGCCGGACACGGAGTAGAGGCCGAACCAGCCCTTTCTCACCCTGTCCTCCTGCTCTCCCATTGCCTCCATGAGGCGCTCCTGAAAGACAGGGACCCTCCTCGTATAAGGACCGCCGCCGGGCGTACGGGTCGTGTTGACGTTTGCCAGGTTGCCCGAGATAGTGTCCATCCACAGGCGGTTTGCCGTGAGTCCGCTGCCTGCTATGTCAATCGATCTGAATATCCTCATTACGCTCCGCCTCCGATCGCCCTTCTGTACATCGATATCTTGCGCGACAGCGCGCGGGTCATCGCCTGGTACATCATGCGGGTCTCGGCAAGCCTTGCTGTCTCAGTCTCCGGATCCACGTTGTTCAAATCCAGCCTGTACACCTCGTAGCCAACCTGCCTGTCCACTGGGGCGACCTCGCTTATATCGGTCTTGACGTTGGAAAAGTGCCTGGGATCCGAACGCTTCATAGGAAGTCTCATGGGGGCGTTAATTATCTCCTTGAGCTGGTCCTCGAACGAGACCTCCTTGCGCACGTACTTCGGGGTATTCATGTTTACAATGTTCTGCGACGTGGCTTCGAGACGTCTTGCCAATCCCTGCAGATCCTTCTCGATCACGCCCCATGTCAAATCCCCTCGCATCCGATACGCCCCCTTCTTTCTATATTATATGGTCGGATCGTGCCGCCCAAACCTTTAGGGGCGTATCGCACAACGCCGACATTCGTTCATCTCTTCGCGGCAATGCCCAGTTCCTCCAGAAAGAGGTTGTTGATTATCCTGATATATGTCCCCTTCATGCCGAGACTTCGACTTTCTATTATACCAGCGCTGCCCAGTTTTCTCAAGGCGTTCACAATGACGCTCCTCGTGACGCCCACCCTGTCGGCCACCCGGCTTGCCACGACAATTCCGTCCAGGCCGCCCAGGTCCTCTATGATGTGCTTTACGGACTCCACCTCCGAGAAGGATAGCGCCCTCATGGCCATCTGCACCACAACGCGCTCGCGTCCGCGCTCCTCTATGTTCCTGTTTCTCTCATTCAAAATTTCGAGTCCGACGACGGTCGATAGATATTCGGCCATGACGAGGTCTTTCGTGGTGAAGGGCTCGCCAAACCGAGCCAGGATGAGTGTGCCAAGCCGCTCGCCCATGCCGTTTATCGGCGCGTAGACCACGTTCTTGTTGGAATAAGTGCAGGGCTGGTCCGAATAGGCGCACAACCCGTTGTCGCTGTGATTTAAGACCGACTCCCTTGTCATGTTGAGCTTGTCGACATAATTTTCAGGCATACAATTTTCCAAAAGAAGGGCTTTCATAGTTGGGCAGTTGTACTCGCTCACCCACGAGTAACCGAGAATCCTGCCCTCTCTGTTTATCATGTAGACGTTCGCCGATGACATATCTGTCAACAGTTTCGCCAGTTTGGGATAATCCGGCGACCGACTGTCGAGCCTGTTCTGGATGACTCGGTTCACCATCCTGGTCTTCGCCAGCAAGTCCTCCATCTCTTCGCCCTGATGGAGCTGTTTTTTTGCTTTATCAGTCGTCATAAAAACACCCCTTATGTTTTGCTCGCGACCGCCAACGAAAAAAGGCTGGAGCCTACAGCAGGTACTTCCTCGCGTCGCTGTCGAGCGCCAGCGATTCGAGCCGTTCACGGACAAAGGCGCAGTCGATCTCGACACGATCCTCGTGCGACTCCTCCCCCACCTCGAAGCTAATGTCCTCCAGTATGTGCTCCATCATCGCATGCAGCCTGCGCGCGCCGATGTTCTCCATCTGGGCGTTCATCTTTGCGGCGTACTCCGCTATAGCGTCTATCGCGTCATCCGTGAAGACCAGCTCCGTCCCCTCTGTTCCTATCAGGGCAACATACTGCTTTATGAGGCTGTTCTCAGGCTCGGTGAGGATTCGAACCAAGTCCTCCTCCGAGAGCGCGCCCAGTTCCACCCTGATCGGCAAACGGCCCTGCAGCTCAGGCGCCAGGTCTGACGGTTTGTTGTGGTGGAAGGCCCCTGCCGCTATGAATAGAACGTGGTCCGTGTGGACTGGGCCGTACTTCGTCTGAACCGTGGTGCCCTCGATTATAGGCAGGAGGTCGCGCTGCACGCCCTCCCTGCTGACATCCGGTCCGGATTTAGCCGTCCCCGACGACGCTATCTTGTCTATTTCGTCGACGAAGATTATGCCCTCCTCCTGGGCTTTTTCCAGCGCCTCGGAGCTTATCTGCTCCATATCGAGCAGCTTTTCAGCCTCCTCGGCCTGGAGTACCCTTCTCGCCTCGTCTATCCTCATCTTCTTGCGTCGAAGCTTCTTAGGCATCATACCGCCTATTATCTCGCCGATATTGATGCCCATCTCCTCCATGCCGCCGCCTATGAAGCCGATGCCGGTCTTGGAACCCTCCGACACCTCGACTTCCACCTCGCGCGCGTCGAGCTTTCCAGCGCGCAGCATATCGCGCATCTTCTCGCGGGTGTGGAGCGACACCGATTCCTCAGCCTCAACTGGCCGATCATCCTGTTCGTTGTTCTCGTCTTCGCCGGCCACCCCAAAGAGCCTCATTATCTCGGACATGCCCGAACTCCGCTCCTTCTTCCTGCCGGGCAGGAGCGCTTCGAGCAGCTTCTCCTCCGCCATGTCCGCGGCTGCCTCCTGCACATCGTCTATTCTCCTGCGGCGAACCATCTGAATAGACGCCTCGACGAGGTCTCTCACCATCGATTCGACGTCCCTGCCGACGTAGCCCACCTCGGTGAACTTCGTGGCCTCGACCTTGACGAAAGGCGCGTCCACTAATTTCGCCAGCCTGCGGGCTATCTCTGTCTTACCCACACCGGTCGGGCCCACCATAAGAATGTTCTTGGGCGCTATCTCGTGCCTCATCTCGTCCGACAAGGCCCTCCTGCGGATTCTGTTACGCAGCGCTATGGCCACGGACTTCTTTGCGGCCTCCTGTCCCACTACGTAGCGGTCCAAATACGAGACCACGGAGCGCGGGGTGAGGGAGGCTCCATCCTTTTTTAAAGACAGGGCCATTATCCTATCGCCTCCAGAATTATTGAGTCGTTCGTGTAGATGCAAATCCTGGACGCTATCTCTATGCTCTTTCGGGCTATTTCTGACGCGACCAGTCCTGTTTCCCCGACGAGCGCGAACGCGGCGGCTTGCGCGAACCCTCCGCCCGAGCCTATCGCCGCGACTCCGTTCTCCGGCTCCAGTATGTCGCCCGCCCCTGAGAGCAGAAAAACGTCATCCCTGTCGGCGACTATCATCATTGCCTCCAGCCGCCTCAGATATTTGTCCGTGCGCCAGTCCTTCATGAGGGCCGACGCGGCCCGCAGCAAGTTTCCATGATGCTCGTCCAGCTGGTTCTCAAAACGTTCGAGCAGTGTCATTGCGTCCGCCGTGCTACCGGCAAACCCGGCCAGGACATCTATGCCGTTTTTCCCTCCTATGCGGCGGACTTTGCGCGCTCCGGACTTCACAACCTGCGAGCCAAGCGTGACCTGTCCGTCACCTGCCATGGCCACTTGCCCGTCCCTCTTCACGCATATTATGGTAGTGCCCTCCATAGTTTGCATTTCATCACCGTCCCCCAAAACCGGAGCGCGGATGCGTCTCCATGTAACTCCTCTTCATGTGTTCGGTAGTTATCTTGAGATATCTCTGAGTCGTGACCAGACTCTCGTGACCCAAAAGCTCCTGAACTACTCTAAGCGGCGCGCCCCGCTCGAGCATGTGGGTGGCAAAGCTGTGCCGCAGGGAGTGAGGGGTGACGCCCAGGAGCCCGACTCTGCACGCTGCCACCGTCACAACCCTGTGTACTGTTCGGTCGGTGAGCCTTTTCACGCCAACCCCGTACAGGAGCGGCGAGTTCTCCTCAGTGCCACAGCCGCGAACCGCGGTCTCGGAACGCCACTGTTCCAGCAGCCCCTTTGCCTTTCTGCTCATTGGTACGATTCTAACCTTATCACCCTTGCCGTCAACCCTCAACATCCGTTCATTGGCGTCTACGGACCCCCAGTTGAGCGACGTCAGTTCGTTGATCCTGAGTCCCGACCCGTACAGCAGCTCCAGAATAAGGCTGTCGCGCAGCTCCTTTTTGTTGCCGGCAACCCCTTCTTCGAGCATCCTGACGACATCCTCATAAGCCACAGCGCGCGGAATCCCTGTCCCCCTGACACTTGGCCCCCTCAGTCCCACGCTGATATCGTTCTCCAGAATTTCGATGCTGACGAGAAACTTCACAAATCCCCGAATGGCCGAGAGTTTCCTCGCTATCGTGGTCCTCTCGAGTCCGTAACCGGACAACTCCCTCAGGAACCCCCTGAGAATGTCCATGTCGAGCGCATCTGGCGAGTCGACCCCCGCGACCTCCAGGTAATCGGCAAATTGCGACAAATCAACAGCGTAGTTCACGACCGTGTTGTCGGAACGGCCCCTCGATGAACGGATATAAAGCATAAACTCGTCTACATAACTCGAAATATTCATATTTATCTAAATTGTATCACTTTATGTGAACTTACACAAGAAATGACACAAAACAGCGATATCGCACGGAAACTTACTTTACCGTATCGCTTAGCAGGGCGATTTTTTCCAGCACTCTCTCGGCCTCGGCGCCCTCCAGCAGGCTGGGCCGATAGTCGTTATATTCCGGGCGGGAGGAAATAGAGGCGGGGATGACACGGTAGGAGCTGGTTATCCCTTCATCGGATTTCGACAGGACGACCTGAAAGATCACGGTATCCTTGTCCGATGGGTTGGTGTGGCCGCCGAAACAGAAATTGCCAAGGGAATACGCTATCACGCCCCCGTTGTACCGCTCGATCCCCTGGAGGACGTGCGGGTGATGTTCCATCACGAACGCCGCCCCGTTGTCGACCGCGATATGGGCCGCCTTTTTCTGGGAGTCGGTGGGAGTGTAAACTATCTCGGTCGCCCCCCCGTGAAACGACGCGATTATGACCTCCGCCCCGTCGCTTTGCAGGGCGGCTATCCGTTCCTTTATGATGCCTGCGCCAGCCGAGGCGGAAAGGCCGAAAAAACCGATTTTGATGTTGCGGACCTGCCGCACCAAAACGTCGTCGTTGCCGAAATACTCTATCCCTGCCTCCGAAAGGGCGTCCTTCGTGTCCTGATACCCATCGTTCCCAAAGTCCCGAGTGTGGTTGTTGGCGATGTTGGCAATTTCCACGCTTCCCGCGGAGAAAATATAAGCATACTCGGGCAGCCCCTTAAACCAATACTTGGGCCCAAGTTCCGGCTTGTCCCGCATGACAGCCGACCTCGTCAGGACGCCCTCGCAGTTGACGATCGTCAGGTCGTCGGACGCGAAAATATCGCGGACACCTTCAAAAAAATACTCCGGCGATGTGCTCCAGTAGACCGCCGAAAAACTCCGCTCGCCGAAGGCTCCGTAATTCTGCCCCAGGGTGCAGTCGCCGACAAAACTGAGGACAACGGATTTGTCCGAATCGCCGTCCCTTGTTCCCATGACGCCATATTCCGGCGCCCAGGGCCCCTCTTCAGCCTCCGCCCGCATCGACTTAAAGATATACGGCTTCATGATTTTAACCCGTTTAATCGGCGAAATCTCCGCAGGAGCCTCGGTCACCCCCAGCCGGCCGTCGGCTGATATGCAATAAGCCGCCGTAAATCCCATCAATAATGCGGAAAACATCGCCGCTGCCGCCAGAAGCGCAATCTGCAAATTGTCTTTCTTCACGCCAAACCGCCCTTCGCCGAGCATTATTCATTTATACTACCATAATGAGTAGACGGATTAAATCCGCCAACGCTTAAATGATGAACGCACTTCCCTAAAATCCAGATGATCGCCCTCGATCTCACTGCTTTTAACGATGTCCTGCGTCAGCGTTTCCAAACAGGCTTCCGCTTGGACGTCAAATTTCAGGAAATTCATGCGTCCCCATAAACGTCCCTGCTTATGACGCGTTTGCGCCAGGAGGTTCGCCAGTTTTTTAATATCCCACTGGAAATTGGGCCAATCAGGTAGTTGATGAATATATGGCATAATCTCCGCAAAACGAGGACAGCGGATAGTTTGCAACGATGAATCCTTACTATTATTGACATCTCAGGGACACCATGTATATTAGTCAATAGAACATCACTAAGCAAAGGGGCGATTTTCTTGACCAGTTCTACCGATTTCAAGAACCTGACTCAGGGCAAAATGATATACGAGGGCAAGGCGAAGCGGCTGTATGAGACGGACGATCCTGGCAGGACGATAATCGAGTACAAGGACAGCTTCACGGCGTTCAACGGCGAAAAGAAGGCCGAGATGTCCGGCAAGGGGAGGCTGAACAACCTCATAAGCTCGTTTATCTTCGAGTTCCTGGCGAAAAACGGCGTGACCATGCACTTCCTCGGGCGCTTGGACGACCTCCGCCAGGCGGCTGTCAGGGTGAAGATATTCCCCCTTGAGGTAGTGCTTCGCAACATCACCACAGGCTCTCTGTGCAAGAGGCTCGGCGTCGAGGAGGGGATGAAACTCCCGCGTCCGCTGATAGAGTTCTATTACAAGGACGACGCGCTGGGCGACCCGATAGTCACCGAGGACCACGCCCTGCTCTTCGGCTGGGCGGATGAGGATGAGATATCGTTGATAAAGAACGTCACACTGAGGGTCAACCAACTTTTGAAGGATCTGTTGGCGCCTCTCGGAGTCGTGCTGGTAGACTTCAAGCTCGAGTTCGGGAAGGACGCCTCGGGACGCCTCCTGCTCGCCGATGAGATATCGCCGGACACGTGCAGATTCTGGGACTCGTCCACCGGCGACAAGCTGGACAAGGACCGCTTCCGCAAGGACCTCGGGAACGTCCTGGGGGCTTACGAGGAGATCTGGCGCCGGCTGTCCGGAGGGAACAAGTAGAAACTATGGATTACAAAAGCGTCGGGGTTGACATAGCTGGCGGCGACGCGTGGGTTGAGGTCGTAAAGCGCCTCGTCTCGCGCAGGGGTTCATCTCTTCCGTCGTCAGGAGGCATCGGCGGGTTCAGCGGACTCTTCAGCATAGGCGGGGGCAGATCTATAGCGGCCTGCTGCGACGGCGTCGGCACAAAGCTGATCCTGGGCGAGGCTTCCGGAATAGTCAGGGGACTTGGACAGGACCTCGTCGCAATGAGCGTGAACGACCTCGTCACATGCGGCTCGACTCCGCTCTTCTTCCTCGACTACATCGCCTGCGGCAGGCTCGACGTAAACTTGGCGGAGGCAGTTATGGAGGGTATACTCGACGCCTGCGTCGAGTCGCGGTGCGCGCTCCTCGGCGGCGAGACGGCCGAGATGCCAGACGTCTACCCCAAAAACGGGTTTGACCTCGCCGGCTTTGCCGTGGGAATTATCGACGACAACGACATAGTCGACGGCGCCGGGATCGTGGAGGGCGACGCAATAGTCGGGCTGCCGAGTTCCGGAGCGCACAGCAACGGCTTCAGCCTGATCAGGAGAGCTATAGTGGACGACGGGTTGAGACTGCCCCTCGATTCAAGCCCCGACGCGCTTGGAGGGGAGACGCTCGGCAGCGCGCTCATGCGGCCGACAAGGGTGTATGTGAGGCAGGCGCTGGCGGCAGTGAAATCGGTCCGGGTAAAAGGGATGGCACACATCACCGGAGGCGGCGTGGAGGGCAACATAAACAGGGTCATGCCGCGCGGACTGGTCTCGAACATAGATTATGGGTCGTGGAAGCGGCACGCCATATTCGACCTGATATCCTCCGCTGGAGTGGAAGAGGAGGAGATGAGGCGCGTGTTCAACCTCGGCATTGGGTACGTCTTCATTACGGCGCCCGACGAGTCGCGTACCCTGCTCAGAACCCTCGGGGACATGGGCGAGTCGCCCGCCGTCATCGGCCGGGTCGCCGCCGCGTAGGGTCCCCTCATGGCAAGCGGCTTCGCCAAACCTCGCGTCGCGATACTGATCTCCGGCACAGGCAGCAACATGGAAGCGATAATAAAAGCCTGCCGCGACGGCAGGCTCGTTGCGGACCCAGTCGTTGTAGTCAGCGACAATCCGGGTGCGCCTGGGCTAAAAACGGCCAGCCGGTTCCTCGTCGAGTCATTCGCTTGTCCATACCGGAGGGGCGCGCCCAGGGAAGAAAACGAGGCCCCGGTAACAGCCCTGATTAAAGAGCATGGTGCGGACTGGATAGTGCTCGCCGGATTTATGAGGATACTATCGCCCAACTTCGTCAGGGCTTTTCCGCGCAGAATAGTGAACGTCCATCCAGCCCTGCTGCCCGCATTTCCTGGCGGCCACGCCATTCGGGACGCGCTGCAGGCCAGCGCTGACTATACCGGCGTTACGATACACATAGTGGACGAATTCGTCGACCATGGGCCAATCCTGGCTCAGGTGGAAGTTCCGATCTATCCGGACGACACTGAGGATTCCCTGGCCGCTCGCATCCACGCCGCGGAACACGACTTGTATCCAAGAACCCTGCAACAACTCTTTTTCGAGGACGTTTGATTTTTTAAAAGGGAGTGATCCAGTGGATAGACCTAAGGCTCTTTTATCCGTTTGGGACAAGGACGGCATAGCCGAGTTTGCCGCGTCCCTCGTGGGAGCGGGCTATGAAATAGTGTCGAGTTCCGGCACGGCGAAATACCTCCGCGACAGCGGGCTGGATGTGACGGAGGCGCTGGACCTGACAGGCCTGCCCTCCATACTGGGCGGAAGGGTCAAGACGCTTCACCCTGTGATAATGGGCGGAATACTCGCGCGCAGGGGAAACAGCGACGATGAGCGCGATTGCCGTGAGCACGGAATATCGTTGATAGACGTCGTAGTCTGCACCCTGTACCCATTCGAGGCCGCGGCGCGGGGGAACGCGGCAAAAGATGAGCTGATAGAAAAGATCGACATAGGGGGTGTCTCCCTAATAAGGGCCGCCGCCAAAAACCACGGCCATGTGACGGTCGTCACGGACAGGGCCGACTACGGGCCTGTGGCGGACGCCATAAAAAAAGGCGGGACGAGCGCGGATATGAGGCGTGACCTTGCCATAAAGGCGTTTCTCGTCACCGCTTCTTACGACGCGACTATCCATGAGGGGCTGACCCGCGCGCTCGGGACCTCGGGCAAGGAGGAGGAGGATGGAATGGTAATCCCCCTTCGCAGAGTGCAGAAGCTGCGTTATGGGGAGAACCCGTATCAGGGCGCTTCGCTCTATATGCCAACCCTCGCGAATCCAGCCTTTGTCCAGCACTCCGGCAAGGAGCTTTCCTACAACAATTTGCTCGACCTCGACACGCTCCTAAAGGGAAACGCTATTTTTCAGTCCTCGTGCGCATGTCTGATAGTGAAGCACACCACCCCATGCGGCACGGCGGAAGCAAAGACGGCAGCCGAGGCATACGACCTCGCTCTCGCCTGCGACCCAGTCTCCGCGTTCGGCGGAATAGTCGGATTCACAAGGAGGCTCGATCTGTCCCTGGCCGAAAAACTTGCCTCACACTTCTTCGAGATAGCCGCGGCGCCCGAGATAGACCTGGACGCCGTCGAACTGCTGAAGTCCCGCAGGCCAAACCTGAGAGTGCTGGAGATAACCGGCGGGTACGATCCGAAAGAACAGGTGACAGCCAACAGGGCCGGGTTCCTGATACAGCGCGAGACGCTGCCCCCTCTCCCCTCCCAAAGCGAAGGACGATGGATTGGAACTCCAAGGCCGGACCTGTGGGATGACATGTTATTCGCCTGGAGGACAGCCGCGCTCGCAAAGAGCAACGCGATAGTCCTGGCCAGGAGTTCCGCGTCGGTCGGCATCGGTGGGGGGTTCACGAACAGGGTCGACGCCGCCGGCTATGCTATAGCCCAGGCGGGAGAGAAGGCGCGCGGAGCGGTCATGGCGTCCGACGCGTTCTTTCCGTTCCCGGACACTGCCGAGCTGGCGGCTAAAGCGGGAGTCGCGGCGATAATCCAGCCTGGCGGCTCTGTGAAGGACGCCGAGGTCGAGCGGCGGGCGCTCGAACTTGGGATCAGCATGTTCGTCGGCGGACCCCGCACGTTCAGGCACTGATATGAGCGATCTTGCGGGAACAAATATTTTGATCCTTGGCGGCGGCGGGAGGGAACACGCCATAGCGCACGCCCTCTCCAGGTCCGAATCCGCGATAAAATTACACTGCGCGCCCGGCAATCCTGGCATTATGGCGCTGGCTCAAATTCATGACGCGGACCCCTGCGACGGGCCAAAGGTCCTGGACCTGTGCCTAAGCCACGGCATCGGCCTGGTGGTGATCGGTCCGGAGGCCCCGCTAGCCGCCGGGGTGGCCGACGTACTCAGGGCCGCTGGAATCAGGGTGTTCGGCCCTGGCAGAGCCGGCGCCGCGCTCGAATCCAGCAAAACATTTGCGAAAAATTTCATGCGCCGCCACGGGATACCGACGGCGGATTTCGACATCTGCAAAACGCCCGCGGAGTGCGAATCGGCCATATCGAGGCGTAAGCCGCCGTACGTTATAAAGGCCGACGGACTCGCCTCTGGCAAGGGAGTGTACCTTCCGGACGAAGCGCGCGAGGCTATGAAAATTTGCGCGGAAACGCTGTCGGGCAAAACGCTCGGCGGCGCTGGGAAAACCCTGGTGATAGAGGACTTCCTGCCCGGCCGGGAGCTGACTGTGTTCGCGATCACCGACGGCACGTCGTACCGGCTGCTGTCGCCCAGCCGCGACCACAAGCGGGCCTTCGACGGCGACAGAGGACCAAATACCGGAGGCATGGGGGCTTATTCCCCAGTCACCCTCCCCGGAGGCTTGGTGAAGCTCGTCGAGGATGATGTGCTGCGCCCGACGCTCGACGGCCTCAGAAGCGACGGCATAGACTATCGCGGCGTCATCTACATGGGCCTGATGATAGCCGAGAAGGACGATGGCCGGCCTGGGATCTCGGTGGTGGAGTACAACGTTCGCTTCGGCGACCCGGAGACCCAGGCGGTGCTGCCGCTCTACAGGGGTGATTTCGCCAGGCTGCTCACGGCGTGCGCCGAAGGCAGGGTGGATTCGTGTCCGGACACCGGCAGCGCCGGGGCCGCACTCTGCGTCGTTCTGACCTCTGACGGATACCCTGGGCAATTCAGGCGAGGCTTGCCCATAGAGGGGCTGGGACTCGAAAAAAATCAGCAAGTCAATGGAGCTTTCGTGTACCACTCCGGGACCGCCCTGGATGCGGCAGGCAGGCTCGTGACCTCCGGCGGCCGGGTGCTTTCGGCGGTCGGGACCGGGGATACGTTTGCGGAGGCAAGGGACAGGGCATACGCCTTGGCCGCCTCGATATCGTTCGAGGGAATGCGTTACAGGCAAGACATAGGAGGGAGCGAGGAATAAAAAATGGCAGGACCGATTGTTGGAATAATAGTGGGCTCGGCTTCCGATCTCAAGGTGGCCTCGAAAGCCGCCGAGACGCTGGATGAGTTCGGCGTCGAGTTCGAGGTGGGAGTAGCGTCGGCTCACCGCACGCCGGAGGATGTATCGAACTATGCGTCGGGAGCCGCGGCAAGGGGAATAAAGGTCATAATAGCCATGGCGGGCCTGTCGGCCGCGCTTCCGGGCGTCATAGCGGCCCAGACGACGCTCCCGGTCATAGGCGTCCCCATAGCGTCCGGCCCTCTCTCCGGCGTCGACGCGCTTGCGGCCATCGCCCAGATGCCTCCGGGAGTGCCTGTTGCCTGCACTGGCATAGACGGGGCAAAAAACGCGGCGCTGATGGCCCTCAGAATAATAGCCACGCAGGACGGCGCAATCAGCCGGAAGCTCGCCAACTGGGCGCTTGAATCGGCAAAATCAGTCAGGCAGAGCAGGGATAAAATAAATGAGACCGAAAACATGACGCCGGTTCCGGAAAGCGCCTTCACGTCATAGTCATATATAAAAATTGACATTGAGGCGATTTGCCGACGTTTGGGTTTGCTATGGCAAAAACTTATTTGTGTTGGTATAATGTCCAAGTGGTGAAGATTAAATAGCCAAGATCGGGGGATATTATCATGATACTGAAATATAAAACTGGAAAAGGACTCGCGCTCCTTGCGATGACGTTGGTTCTGTTTGTCTTCACATGCCTGGCGGATTCCGCGTCGGCCGCCACATCTCTGGCGGTCCCGGCCGGCGTTGTAGAGAAGCTCGAGCGAACCCTCACCGCGACCAGGGACGGCGTGGCGCACGAACTGACCCAAGGGTCGAAAGTCTACAGCTTCGACGTGATAAAAACCGGAATGATAGGATACGCCTTGATACGTCTCATCGACAACACCTTCATCGAACTGGGTTCCAGCAGCGTCCTGAACATCGTGGACATCGCGTTCAACGCGAGGTCATCGAGGCTCCACGTCGCCCTGGATCACGGTTCTGCCAGGGTGCGTACTGGATCGATCGGACTGAAGGACAAGTACGGCATAAACATAACGACTCCCAGGAGCATCGTCACGTCCAGCAATAGCGTTCTCTTCTTCATTGTACAGCCGGATGAGGAGAGGATGGACGTGGAGTGGCTGCCGGCAGGCCCGACAGTCTCGGTCTATAACGTGAATACCGGCAAAACCTACGAGCTCATGGAGCCTCTTCTATCACTCCTGACCGGCCCATTGAACGAGGTAGCCATAGAGAAACTCAACCCAGCCGAGTAGAAGGGCGCCGGCCCAAGTTGTACAGGTGTCGGCGTCTTTTTATAGGAGTTAATTCGTTTAATTGGGATATGCCCGCAATAGAACGCGAAGCGCACTATATTACCTTTATTTCTTTCCATCTCCCGCTTCTCCAGCGCGCCAGATAAAGGGCGCCCCTCATGAGCCATTCGCAGACCATTGAAATCCAGACGCAGACGACGCCGACGCCGAAGATCCTCGCCAGCATATAGGCGACGCCGACGCGGAGGAGCCACATAGCCGTTGCCGAGACGATCATAGTGTACCTCGCGTCGCCGGCGGCCCTAAGGGCGAACGGCAGGCAATAAGCAGGGGTCCATATCAGGACGGCGGTTGCGCAGAATATGGATCCACAGACGCGGGCTATCTTCAAGCTCTCCTCCGAAAGAGCGAAGAGGCTGAAAAACGCTGGCATAAGCAGAATTATTACCACGTTCAGGACCCCGGTGACGGCGTAGCAGAGCACTATCAGCTTCTTGACGTATCTCCCAGCCTGATAGTGATCTCCGGCGCCCAGGCACTGGCCCACCACTGGCAGAAGGGCCATCGCTATAGCGATTCCCGGAAGGTTCCCCAGCGTCATGATGATGTTGGCTATCGCGTTGCCGGCAATAGCTGCCGTTCCAAATGTGGAGACCAGCCTGGCGAGTATGAGCTTGCCAACCTGGAACATTATGCCCTCGATCCCATTTGGAATGCCCAGCCGCAGAATCCTCCCCACCATTTCCGGAACCAGCCTGAAACGGAACAGCCCTTGTACCCGGATGGGAGCGTTGGTTGACCGGCAGAGCAAATAGAGCGCCAGGACGGCCGCGGCCACCCGGCTTATCAAGGTGGAGAGCGCCGCCCCGGAGACTCCCCAGCCGAACGAAAAAATAAATATATAGTTCCCGATCACGTTGAGAACGTTGATCATAAGGGAGACGCACATCCCGACGCGGCTGTTTCTCATACTGCGAAATATCGCCGCGCCGGCGGCATACAAAGCAAGAGCCGGAAAGCTGAGGGAGGTTACCAGAAGATACGCCCTCGCGTTATTCATTACGCCAGGCTCTATATGCCCGTATATCAGCCCTAGCAGCGGGTCTCTGAACAGGAGCGCAAAAAAAGCCAGCGCGGCGGAGAATAGCGCAACGGCGTATATAAGCTGTTTAGCGGCACAGGACGCGTTCCCGGAGTCGCCGCGGCCAATGTACTGGCTGCACACGACGGCGCCGCCTGTGGCAAGGGCGGAGAACATGTTTATCAGGACAATATTGATGGAATCCACGAGCGAGACGCCGCCTACCGCCTCCTCGCCCAGCGTGGACACCATCACTGTATCGACGATGCCGATCATCACCACCAGTATTTGGTCTATCACAAGAGGCCATATAAGCCGAAACAGGTCCCGGTTGCTCCACCGCTCCCCGCTCGCTGATGGCAAAGCGATCAAAAAATATTTCCCCCACGCGGGGATCGCGCCACAGACCTGCGCCTCGTCATCACATAGGGCAGATCGTATCCGTCCCACCTGAGGGAAAAATCCATGGCCCGCCCCATGGGCGCTATCCTGTCGAGCCCCTTGGGACGCCGCCTGAGCAGGAAATCATCTATCACATCGGCGTCGACGCCAAGGACCACCATGGTCTGGCACCCCTCGCCGCAGATGGGGTATAGGTCGTCTATACAGTCGGCGCGGTACTCCAGAAAATACCCGCAATTCCCAAAATAATCCACTACCCGATCGTCCAGGGAATCCAGCTCGACCTTGAACGCGATGTCTCCGGCCCATGAGACGCGCCTCGCTCCGCCCCTGTCCGCGCACAGCCGGCAAAATTTCACCAGCCTCTCAACGGCGCTGATCGGCTGGAGCGCGTATCCCGACGACCGGGCTTCAAAGGCTCCCCAGAACAAACCTCTGGCGTCCTCGATCCCATCTCCCATCCACGCGACGAGCTTTGGCGACGTGCAGGCGTTCTGATCCGTGAGAAGGGTGTCGTTGTAGAAGTCAGCGGCAATGCGCGCTTTGTCCGACATCTCCAGGTAGCGGCTTGCGTCGATCAGGCAGATCGAGTATCTGTCGGCGAACGTCACGTCCATGGCCCTCGGACCGATTCGCGAGGCCCTTATCTCGTCAATCGTCCTGTCGCCGCCCCATATGACCCGCGTGTCGCACATTGCGGAGAGAGCGTCGTTCACCGCCCTCTCATGCCCGTACCGCAGCAGACAGACATAAGGTGTCATGTCAGGACGAGCGGCGAGCGCCGACGCCACGGCATCGCGAATGACGCGGACCTGAGGGAAGTCGACAGAGGGGACCCGCACTACATTGGCGTTGCCTGTGAGAAGCCCGGCGGCCATGGAGTAAGCGAAGTTGACGGCTACGTTGGACGGGGCGATGTGAAACGCCACGCCGCGCCCCAACCGTCCGTCGAGGTCGGGATACGACGATTTCATCTGAACGAGTCCGGCCCTGCGACACCAGAACGCGAATGAGGCAACGTCAACGTAAGACCTAGCCTCCGGCGACGCGAGCAGGACGCGCGACAACTTGTCGAGAAAATCCATGGCCTCGCTCGAAAAGGGCGGCAGAGGGGCGCAGGACGCGGCGGCCCTCAAAGTCCCAGCGTCGCCGCACAAAAACGAGACGCCCCATAAATCGCCGAGTCCGCTAAAATCCTTCCGCATAGGTATCGCTGCATCCCCTGATCTCAGCGTTCTTCAACCTGCCGATAATTTTGAAATATTTACCCCTGCGCCCACAAGGGCAGTCGTCCTCGCCGAGCACGACTCCCTCGTCCTCAGTCAGGAGCGAGTGCCCCGGGTAGGACTCCGGGATGAGAGAGACCACCTGGATTACGCCCCCACGCCCGATCTCGCAGGCCGAAAAGTCGCGGTGGTCCCTGACGATCACGTCGGAGTAGACGCTGGCGTGCAGACGCCCTCGTTCGCATTGCATGTAGATACAGCCGGTTTGCTCGACCATGCCGTAATAATCGTGGACTCTTTCTATGCCGCAAATATCGCGCAGGACCTCTGCGAACCGCTCAGATGAGATCGCCTCCGAGACGAGTTTCTTCCAGCCTCCGCCGTGGATGAGAACGCCCTTGGACAGATCGGGCCTGAAACCGAGCTTCGGCAGCTCCAGGCAGAAGTGACGCCACACCATAAACGTAAATCCAAACAACAGCACAGGAGTACCCCCGTGCTTCTCCATAAAATCATCGATCGCTTCCACGTTCAGGCTCATGTCGTCGTTGAGCGCGTAGGTCCTGTCCGCGCCGAAGATCGAAAAACCGAGTATTCCTGCGCCTCTGGCCGAAAACATGTTCCTGTCCTTCGTCACCGCCGGGCAGTCGATTATGAGCATCGGCATCCTCGACGTACCGGTGAAGTCGCTCACAATACGGGCGAGGGTCCTCTGCTGGTTCGACGCCGTCGTCCTGTCCAGATAAATTTTCGACACGGCCTGCCCCGTGGTACCAGACGACGTCATCGTCTTGACAACATTCGACCGATCGACGCTCAGCAGATCCATCTCCTTAAAGAGGGCAACGGGCAGGAACGGGATGTCGAGGTAGGATGACGCCTCATCCAACCTGACTCCGAACCCGTCAAGGATGCGCCTGTATGACTCGCAGTTATCGCTGTGATGGCGCGTGAGTTCCAGAAGCCTTCGAGTCAGGAGCTCTTCCTTCTCGCGGAGGTCGAGCGAATATGGGGGGATCTTCAGGATCTCATCGTACGTCATGTCGCTGGACACATCCCCTCCAAATCGGCGTAGCGAATCTTGCCAGATTCGTTCTTAGGGATCTCTGGCACAGTCGTAACTATGAAGGCAGAGCGGTTGAGACTTGTGGCATCCGCCGCGAACGCCAGTATATCGCCGGCAAACGATCCATCTGTTATAAAAACATGCATCCTGTCGTCGACACCGCAACAGGCGCATTCTATGCCTAGGAAGCGCGATTTTATCAGATTCTCCATTTCATCGAGTCCAACCCTGTTGCCGAATATCTTGAGAAATCGCTTCTTCCTGCCAATTACGTAATAAAAACCGTCCTCGTCGCGTCTGACCATATCGCCAGTTTCCAGCCGACCGAGCCTGTCGTCGCCCCTCGCCAAGTCCTCGCCGCATTCGGCATAACCAGGCGTCACGTTGTCTCCATAATAAACCAGTTCCCCGTCCACGTTGGGTCCTTCTAGCTCGCGCCCGGACTCGTCAACTATGGAAAATCGTCCGCCCGGGATTGCGAATCCCATGCTGCCGCACTTCTCCAGCGCGCGGTCAGGCGGCAGATAACCCATGCGAGCTGTGGCCTCGGCGGCGCCATACATTACAATGAATTTTTTCCCGCGCTCCTCAGCGTACTGCGCGAATTCACGATGAAGCTCCGGCAGTAACTTGCCTCCGGCCTGTGTCATCGTCCTGAGCGACGGAAGGTCCATCCTGAAAAAACGCAGCCTCTTCAAGATCTCATAAGTATATGGAACTCCGGCAAGGGACGTTGCGCTCCGATCCCTGAAAAATGACCAGAACTCCCTCTGCACCACCCCTTTCGTCGTGAGCAATATAGTCGCCCCACTTGAGAGGTGGCTGTTTATTACGGACGCTCCGTAAACGTAGTTCATGGGCAGCGTAGTTATTGGACGCTCCGTCGCGTCTATGCCGAGGTACTCAGATATGCTCCGCGCGTTGCTCTCGATGTTTCGATAGGTCTGCCTCACGAGCTTCGGACTCCCCGTAGAACCGGACGTAGTGATAAGAAGAGCGAGGTCCTCGTGAAGAGGATACGGTCGCAATCCAGTTCGAAGGAGGTCGTAGCTCCCGAGGCAAAAAACTCGTTCGCATCCCTGAACCGCGATATCGCCAGGCATCCAGAGATACGCTGGCCGATAAGTCTCAATTAATTTTCCCCTCATCCCCTCGTCGAGGTCCCTATCGAGAAGGAGAGGCACTATGCCGTTTGCCAGAAACGCGACATAGCCGGCGAGGGATGGCATCGAGTTTTCGCAAAAAGCGTATACGAGCGATCGCGGCGGCACATGGCCTGCAATGAGGCGCGCGTCTGCCATCAGCTCGCCGTAGGTAGTCTCGTGCCCGAGGTCGTCCACCGCACAGATCGAGGAGGGATCCTGACGATCTAAGTTTAGTAACACATCACGCCCCCCTCAGCCTCTCCGTAATTCTGTCGGCTATCTTCGGGCCGGTCAGGCCACACTGTTCAAGCAGATAGGTATAGCTCCCGCCGCGCGGGTAGCCCTGTTGTATCCCTATGATGAGGTGAGGCGGTCTTGCGTCGAGGCCGGCAAGGGATTCAGCTACGGCGCCGCCCAGGCCGCCGACGACGCTGTGTTCCTCGACAGTGACTATGAGCCTTTTACCGCCGACCGCCGCCTCTATCGCCTCGCCGTCCAGTGGTTTGATCGTGTGTACGTCCATGACCGCGCAGTCGACGCCCCGTTCGCTCAATATTTCAGCGGCGGTCAGCGAGTGATGGACGGAAGCGCCGGTCGCGATGACGCAGACGTCACGACCATCCCTCAGGAATATGGCTTTACCTATCTTAAAATCGTAATCCTGCCGATAGACGATGGGGGCGTTCATCACGCCGGTCAACCTTATGTACGCGGGTCCGTCGAACTCGGCCGCTGCTTCGATCGCCTTAGCGGTCTCAGTGCAATCGGCTGGGGATATGACGGTCAAATTCGAGATGGCCCGCAGGGCCGCGATGTCCTCGATGCCATAATGAGTCACTCCGAACATCCCCATCGCAAACCCCGCCGCCAGGCCGACGGCCTTCACATTTTCATTCATGTACCCCAGAAAATGCCTCATCTGCTCACAGGACCTCATGGCGAGAAAATTCGAGAAGGAGGATATGAACGGAACCATGCCCCCGGCCGCGAGCCCGGCTGCTATGCCGACCATGTTCTGCTCCGCTATCCCGATATTGATGAATCGCTCCTGGTGGTTTAGCCTATAGCGTTCCAAACCCGACGTGACGCAGAGGTCGGCGGTGAGTGCGACAATATTTCCATTATACCCTGCTATTTCGTTGAGGACATGGCCATACGTCCCTCTGGAGCCTAAAATAGACCAGGTCCTGATGTTCAGTTTGTTGTACTCTAGCATTTCAATCCGTCCAACTCGCGCAGTGCATCGTTCAGCTGTTCCTCGGACAGGCGATTGTGATGCCAATCGTTGTTGTTCTCCATGAACGATACCCCCTTGCCCTTTACTGTGTTCGCTATGATGACGCAGGGTGCGCCCCGCGGAATCTCGTCGAAGGAATCGACGAGGGATCCCACATCGTGGCCGTCGCACACCTTCACATGCCAGCCGCTGCTTCTCCACAACGACTCTGCATCGATATCCAGAATTTGACCGGTACTCCCGTCCGACTGCATGGAGTTTCTGTCGACGACTGCTATAATATTGGAGAGCTTGTGATGACCCGCGAAGAGGGCGCTCTCCCAAACCGAACCCTCGTCGAGCTCTCCGTCCCCCATAAGGACGAATACCCTGGCCCCGTCGCCCCTCATACGGCTTGCGAACGCCAGTCCACAGGCAAACGACAGACCCAGGCCCAGGCTCCCTCCGGAATAAGCGATCCCCAAACTCAGGTTCTTCGACGGCTGCCCCGGCAGAGGTCCTCCGTCAACCTCATACTCGAACAGCTGTTCTCTCGAAATAAGACCGGCTGCCTGCAACGCCGCGTAGTAGGCCAGAGCGCCGGGCCCTGTGCTCAACACGAATATGTCCCCGCCGTCAGGGCCGTGATTCATCGCGTGAAGGTATATTACCGCCATTATTTCGACAATCGACAGGGCCGGTGCTATATGAGCGCCGTTCCCCCCCCCACTGTGAGCCAACTCCAGTATGTCGCGGCGCATCGACAGCGCGGAGGTCATGTACTTCTCGAGAAGCTCCGGCCTGGTCATCTGAGCCCTCCATCGACTCGCAGCACCTGCCCGGTGACGTAGCTGGAGAGGTCGGAGGCAAGGAACACAGCGGCATCGGCTATCTCCCTGGGCATCCCGCCCCTACGGAGGTCGGAGGACTGTTTAGACTCGTTTACGACCTGCTCCGACATGGTATTCAACATGTCAGTCTCCGTTATGCCAGGTGCGATACAGTTCGCCCTTATGCCCAACGGGCCCAGCTCAAAGGCGATCGACTTCGTCATCGCGACCACGGCCGCCTTTGAGGCCCCATAGGC
>JAITNX010000056.1 GCA_031290235.1 Synergistaceae bacterium
GGCCTTCCTATGCGCGACGCCGTAAGATGCGCAAAGAAGTACGTGACGACCGCCATTGAACACTCGCTGTCGATTGGCCATGGGAACGGCCCGACACACCACTTCTACGACCTCTACAGGAACGGCCTCGGGAGAGATGAGGGCGAGTGACGCCGAATCGGCGGAATGCGCCGCGCTGATCGGAAAAATACGAACCAAGCGGCCGATAATCCATCACAACACAAACTATGTGACGGCGAACGACTGCGCGAACATCACCCTAGCCATAGGCGCGTCGCCGATAATGGCCGACGACCCTCGGGAGGCGGAGGCCGTGACTGGCAGTGCCCACGCGCTGGTCCTCAACATGGGGACGCCCTCCCCCGCCAGGATCGAGGCTGCGATGATATCCGGCAGAACAGCGAACGCGATTGGGATTCCAGTGGTGTTTGATCCCGTTGGGATCGGAGTCTCGGACTTCCGAGCCGGAGCGGCCCGCGAAATCCTTGGCGCTGTCGCCTGCGCTGTGATAAGGTGCAACGCGTCAGAGATTCTGTCCCTTGCCAATGGAAGCCCCGGAGCGGGACTCGACGCCACAGAGGCGGAACGCGCCGCCAATATCTGTCAAATAGCGAAAACCGAGGCCACAAAATATAAATGCGTGGTTGTAGTGACTGGGGCGTCGGACGTAGTGACGGACGGAGAACGGACAACGCTCGTCCTGAATGGACACGAGTCGATGAGCGGCATAACCGGAACAGGCTGCATGTGCGACTCAGTCATTGCGTCATTCTGCGCGACAGGAGCGAATCCGTTCACGGCTGCGATCTGCGGCACAGCCTGCATGGGCATGGCTGGAGAGATGGCATTCGAAAGAACCGGCTGCCTGGGAACAGGAAGCCTGAGGGCCGCGATTTTTGACGCTATGAGCGGAATGACCGGAAAGGTTTTTGGGGAGAGGATGAGGCTAAGCGGTATCTGAGCATCTCGTGGCTGTATGCGGCACACAAATAACGGATCTACATATAATAGTCGGCCATTGGATGCGACTGCCTGGCCTCGGTGACAGCTTTATGTACGCCCTCGCGCAGCGATGAGAGAGCGGCGGTTCCAACCGGAAGCTCGGATCCCTTGACTATAGTTCTTCCCCTGATTAGAAAAGCCTCGCTCCGGCCCAAGCCCTCCACCCTTATGTCATAGGGAGCGGTTTCGAGCTGAAGGGCATCCCACAGATCTGACGCAACCCTGTTGAACAGCGCCCTTGTCGGCCCATCGTCGGCGCCCCTCCATGCCGCCTGGCCGTCCAGCGTCAAAACGAGGTCGCCGGATGCTGTTTCCACCGACGTCCTGAGCGCGCCTAACGAGTATTTCCTGTGAACCGGGGCGCCGTGCCCCTTCATGTATTTCACAGCGGCGGCTATCCTCTCCTTCGCCTCCGGATGTGTCCGATATATGCCCGGATCTACCTGGGCGCGCCTCAGGCTCTCCTCCTGAAGGCGTTCTTGAAGCGTGAGCATCCCGACCGGGTTATAGCCGGCCCGAACGAGCGCGTCTATCCCGCGGGCATCGGCCTCCTTTTCGAGGTCTATGCTGTAGGAACCCATGACCGCTACCTGAATGGCGCTCGCCGCAATGACGGCGGCGCCCTCGCCCCTGCTCAATATCACTGTGGCAAGGGTCAGGAGCGTCATCCTGTCGTTTCGGGCCATCTGAGTTATGACGTGTTTCCTGTCAGCGTGGACCATCTCGTGGGCTATGACACCTGCCAGCTCCAGGTCGGTCCTGACGAAATCGAGCATACCGGTGGTGACGTACATTGTCCCTCCCGAGAGGGAGAAGGCGTTCACCATCTCCAGATCGGCTATCCTGACGTCGTAGGACAGATTCCTCTCCATAAAGGGTTTTAGCCTGCCGACTATGGTCTCCACCCTAGCCTGAAGGACCGGGTTGTTTATTATGGTCCAGTGGCTCTCTATCTCCTCGACTCCCCTCTGGCCGAGCCGGATTTCCTGAGGGGTGGCGTCGCTGGAGACGACGGCTGCATCATGAGAAGACACAACGGCGGGAGCGGCATGGAGCGCTCCCGCCGTTAGAAAAAACGCGCAAAACATTATGGCTGTAAACAGAGGAAGCAGTCTCGCGCTTATGCCGCCATATCTGCCGCTCAAACAAATCCTCCCCCGCACCGCAAAAAACCCGCGGCTAGTATATCGTCGACGCCATGCCCTGCGAGTAGCCCTTCATGGCGACGCGGTTGCGCCCCATGGAGAGAAGCGTCTTGCGCATATCCGACAGATGCTCCTCAAGTTTGCCGCGAATCTGGGACTCCCTGTCGAGCAGTCCCTGCCCCAGTTCGCGTATCTCGTCTATGTGCTTCACTACCTGGTTATAACCGCTCTCCCCTATGCGGGACGAGAGGGCGTTCCAGAACACCGGCCCCTCCCTGCCATCTTCGATGCCAAGGGAAAAGGAGATCTCGTTCCAACGCTCCAGTAACACCTCCTGGCGCGAAATTATCGATTGTTTTTCCTCGAGCACGCGCAGAAGTCCCTCCATATCGGAGGTATCGACCTTCTCCTCCTCCGTGTCCACCAACTCAGCCAGTGACTTATACAGGCAGAGTTCCTCCTCGATGAGAGATTTGACCGTTCCGAAAATCTCAGTAGGCAAAGTTAGTCCCTCCAGCACGCGGCGCCACAGCCGCCGTTTTTTTATCACGCGCTTCCGTCTTCAATTTGGTGATAGCCTCCACCCAGGTCGCTTTCAACTCCTCCAGCATCTGGCGCACCATCCTTATTTGTGCGGCGTCCTTCCTGACATTGGCATCCACGAGCTGATAATACATATAGTCGTAGAGTTTCATCAGAGAGACCGCGACCTCCCCCCCCTGTTCGAGGTTGAGAGTGACCATTAGCTCCCTCACGACCGACTGCGCCCTTTGCAGATTCACATTGATCTGCTCCATATCGTTGGAGTCGATAGCTTTCTCCGCAGCATTACAAGACCTTATCCCGATGTCGTATGTGATGATGAGCAGCTGCTCCTTGGACGCCATCTGAATTTGGTTTATTTTATATGTGTCCTGAGCCTGCTGCGCAAAACGTTCATCCATGCAAACTCGCCTCCTTAACCATTTTCGGACGATCAGCCGCTCTGGATTAGCGATTCGCCGAATTATTTTCCATCCGAATCCTCGTTTTGGGAGACAAACCCAAGACAGGCTCTCTTACCAGGGCATATCATTATACTTCACAATTTTAGATAGCGCAATTTTACGCAATCGATTTCTTTATGATAGAATAATACACACGTGTTCATCTGTATTTTGAGCTTACTACAGCGACGTGCGGGGGAATCTGATATGGGAAAAAACAAAATTATGGTCGGAGTGGTGAATTACGGCGCCGGGAATCTTGGAAACGTCCTTAGGGCGCTCTCGAAGCTGAATCTCGCGCACTCGATGCTGGACAACCCCCAGGATGCCAGCGCGAACGATCCGGCTCTTCTGCTTCTGCCCGGTGTCGGAGCCTTCCCTCCCGCTATGGAACGCCTCGTATCGTCTGGCTGGGCTGACTGCCTAGAGGATTGGGCCAAGATGGGACGCCCAATCCTTGGGATATGCCTTGGAACCCAACTGCTATGCACCAGAAGCAGCGAGAATACGACAATGGATGGGCTGGGGCTGATCGACGGCAGCGTTGACATACTGTCGGGCGTCTCGAAGATACCTCACATGGGCTGGAATACGGTAGAGTGGAATGACAGGGCCGGGGAAATAGCGGATCCAGGACGGAATTTTTATTTCATCCACAGCTTCGCTGTCTCGGACTCCCCCCACTGTATAGGCACGACAGACGTGGACGGAGTCGTATTCTGCTCCGTCCTGCGCAACGAAAACGTGGCCGGCTTTCAATTCCACCCTGAGAGGAGCGGAAGAGAGGGCGTCGAGTTCCTCGGCCGGACGATAAATTTTCTGAGCGGCAAGTATTCGTAAAATTTTTGCGCCTGGATCAAACGTTTGTTTTTAATTTGCCTGAACAATGGCATAGTCCGGTTTTTACGCTTTACCCTTTAGGCCTTTGATT
>JAITNX010000066.1 GCA_031290235.1 Synergistaceae bacterium
AATCAATTTTTCAACATAAATATTATACATGTTGCTTTACGGGCTGTCAAGCAGACTGCTGCATCCTCCAGGGCAAACGCAGCGGTTTCCTACGAAAAGTAAGCTGTGACGGAGCACAATAAGACAACATGACCCAGATAATTGGGCTAACTGCCGAGAAGAAGCGATGCAGAAAAAACGACATCTTCAACACAAACAAGAAACCTGAACAACGATTACCGATTAATCGGCATGTTATTCGGGTAGCAGGATCTAAGCTCTATTTGTATTTTGTAGCACGAAAAGAACAATGCCTGTGTCGTTTTAATAATTTTTCATTGCTAGCTGTGAGCTCAGATCATGGAAGGTTAGCTTATGAAGCTGGACCCATAGGGTTTGGGACTGTACCGTGCTTGCAAAGAGGCAGGGATTGACGCGATGGTAGTAGCTGCGTGCCGGGTTCCACAGACGCCCGGCAGACTGCTAAGACCAATAGGGTAAACTGCAAGAGGCTTGCAGTTTACCTGGCTAACAAGATACTCAAACCAATCAGAAACGAGCTGATCTGTTGTAGACCATCTTTTACAACAAGCTTTTGAGTCCTGATAATACGGCTTTGCTGCTGCTGTTCAATCGGTAATCAGATAATATTTTTGAAATTCCCTTCACATAACCCTCTTGTAATGTCTTGGGTAAAAGCTGATAATTCTTCAAGGGATTTTTTTCGGGAAGTATGGAGGTTTTTGCTAAATGAGCAATGACGAAAGAAGAGAGCGCAGGAGGCCGAGCATAAGGCTGTTCTCATTATTCAAGGGTTTTTTTCTGTTCATCCTGTTTATATTGATAGGAGTGGCGGCGTTCACGTCGGTTCTTGGCGTCATCATGCTGCAGGACATCACCGCTGATCTCCCTCCGCTGGAGGAGATAAAACCCAGCTTGACGTCCATCGTGTATGACCGCAAGGGCAGAATAATAGCGAGACTCTTTGAGGAGAACAGGACGTGGGCAGATATCAACACTATTTCGCCCTGGGCGGTGAAGGCGATTTTAGCCGCGGAGGACAGCGAGTTCTACGAGCACCAGGGCATACGGATCAAGGCCATAGTCAGGGCGCTGTTGAGCGACCTCAGGACCGGCGCGGCGAGGCAGGGGGGCAGCACGATCACTCAGCAGCTGGCCCGCAATCTCTTCCTGAGCCGGGAGCGCACCCTACAACGCAAGGCCAGCGAGGCGATCATCGCGATTAGAATGGAAAAGATCTACACAAAGGACCAGATACTCGAGATGTACATGAACATGGCGTATTTCGGGCACGGCGCCTACGGCATCTCGGCCGCGTCGCAGAATTATTTCGGCAAGTCCGCTGGGGATCTGACGCTGCCCGAGGCGACTATGCTGGCCGGGCTTCTGCCGGCGCCGAACGCCTACACCCCAATCCGTCACCCCGATCGGGCCAAGACGCGTCAGAACTACGTCCTGAGCAGAATGATCGAGACCGGGATGATATCGGAGGAGGAGCGGACGCAGACGCAGAACGCGAAGCTGACATACATCAGAAGCGAGGACAGCCGCGTGGCGTTCGTCATGGAGGACGCCCCGCACTTCGTCTCGCACGTACTCTTCAGGCACCTGCTGCCTAAGTACGGCCGCGACCTCATATACCGCGGCGGGCTTCGAATTCACACGACCATCGACATGGATCTGCAGAGGCACGCCGAGTCGGTCATATCGAAGCTGAAGTTCGAGGGAGCGCTCGTGACGCTGGACCCCAACACAGGGGAGATACTCGCCATGGTGGGAGGCAGAAACTTCGACGAAAGCAAGTTCAACAGGGCCACCCAGGCATACAGGCAGCCAGGCTCCGCATTCAAGCCGATAGTCTATGCCACCGCCATCGAGAGCGGATACAGGCCTGTCGACAGGATGCTCGACGCCCCTCTGCACTTCGCGAACGGCTGGTCACCTAAGAACAGCGACGGCAAAAACAAGGGAGAGACTGTACTCGCGGAGGCTCTGGCCATGTCCATCAATACTATCGCGGTACGAATGGCTCAGGTTGTGGGAGTAAACTCGATACGCGAGCAGGCCAAGAAGATGGGCATAACGACGCCCTATCTGCCGGAGGACCTATCCGTAGCCCTGGGTTCGAGCAGCCTGACTCCGATCGAGATGGCAACGGCCTTCAGCGTCTTCGCAAATAACGGGCAGAGGATAGATCCATTCGCCGTGAAAGAGATCCTGGACAATAACGGAAACGTGATAGAGCAGAACGGTCCGCTGCTCACCGAGGCGCTCTCGCCCGAAACGGCCGTCACGATGAGATCTATGCTCATGCAGGCCGTGAGCTGGGGAACCGGGACGAGGGCAAACATGAACAAAGAAGGATACCAGGTCTTCGGCAAGACCGGCACTACCAACGACTGGACGGACGTCTGGTTCGTCGGCGGCGTTCCGGACATGGTCACTGTCGTCTACGTCGGCAACGACAACCACAAGACGCTGGGACGGGCCTTCGGCGGCACTGTCGCGGCGCCTGCATGGAAGGAGTATATGGACGAGGCTGTAAAGATCATGAACACTCCAAAGCAGTTCACGGTCCCGTCAGGAATAGGGGTGCAGTCCGTCACTGTGTGCAGGACCACGGGGTATCTCGCTACAAAATCCTGCCCCAAAGCGATAAATCTCATGATGGCGGTCGGTCAGGCGCCGGAGTCGTCGTGCCCTCTGCACGGAGGAAACTACCTGGACGCGCGCAACGACCCCAATGCGCCGCTGCTGCTCCTGACGACAGACGATCGCTCAATACAGGCGCAGTATCAGATCGTGTGGAAGCCGGACGACGAGGAGATCACTCAGGACCAGCAGACTCAGGTGCAGATCCAGAACGACACGCCTCCGCCGGCCCCCGATATATCGCCATACCTGTACGACCCGACCCCGGCGTCTGCCCTCGAAAACAGGTATCAGGAACTGCTGCGCCAGTACAATATAAATAATTAAAACAATCGCTATTTAGTGATATAATTGTTCGTTCTCCGGAACAACAAATACTGATTTTTCAGGGGGTACATTAATATGCTGCAAGGCTGCTCAAAACGTTCGGTCAGGTCGTTCCTTTTGCTGGCGGCGTTCGCCGTCGCGGCGGTTATGCTCATCCAGTCGGAGTCAGCCGCGGATCAGAGTTTCAAGGCAAAGAATGGATTATCCTTCAATTATCCTGATGGGTGGACGGCGTTGGAGAACCATCGGGGGCCGATTACCAATATCAGCATATTTAACCGGTTGCAGCCGACCATAACGATTGCCATCACGGTTTCCGAAGGGTCGATTCCACCGGGGAGCGCTCTTCCCGATGAGGAGGCGACAAAGGCGGCGCTTGCGTCATCTGGACAGGACGTCAAACTTCTCTCGTTTAAAAAGATCACGGTCGCCGGACATGACGCGGCTCTCGCCGAGTACAGCACGGAGACCGGCGGAATGTATATTCAAACCAGGTCTGTGTCGATTATCGACGGGACGAATCTGTTTGCGGTTACATCCATATTCATGGACAAGTCCAAGGTGGCAGACGGGCAGAAGATCTCAGAAATAATAGAGAAGTCCCTTTCCCTGAAATAGCAGGTACCAGTTTCTAGGCTTTCGGCTCCGCTATCTGGCGGAATAGCTGAAGTGCGTAGCGGTCTGTCATGCCAGACGTCCAGTCCACGGCGTCCTGCGGCGAGAACCCCAGCTCGCCCAAGGCATGGTCGAACAGTGTTCGCATGACGTGGGCGACCTTAGGCTCCTCATGTTTTACGGATTCGTGCGAGTAGACCGAGACGTACAGAAAATTCCTGAGTTTCTCTATCTGCTCGAGAAAGGGAGCGCTGAAATCTATGCGGCCGTTTCCGCTGTTTGCGACAACGTCCTGAACCAAGGCGCCTATCCTCGCTCCGTGGGATTCGCCGAGCGTGGTCAGTATTTCCTGCGGTATGTCCTCGCGGCTCAAGAACTTCGCGCCCAGCGCGTCGTCGAGGTCATGGTTGAGGTAGGCTATGGAGTCCGATACCCTGACCACCCACGCCTCCAACGTCGATGGATTCTCCAGGTTGAAGCCGTCGCGCACGTCCACCTGACCCTTCGAGTGCTGCGCTATCCCCATGCGGACCTCCCACGTCAGGTTGAGGCCCCTGCCATCGCGCTCCAGACAATCAACCACCCTCAGGCTCTGGCTGGCGTGGTGAAAACCGGGCAGCCCATGTGACGTGGCGAGTTCCCGGAGTACACTCTCGCCGGTATGCCCAAACGGGGTGTGGCCGAGATCATGAGCGAGCGCTATCGCCTCCGTCAGGTCCTCGTTCAGGCGAAGGGCGCGTGATATCGTGCGGGCTATCTGCGAGACCTCGAGAGTGTGGGTCAGCCGCGTTCTGGTGTGGTCGCTCTCCGGCAGCGAGAGCACCTGCGTCTTGTGCTTCAATCTGCGGAACGACTTGCTGTGGATTATCCTGTCCCTGTCGCGCTGAAATGCCGTCCTGATCGTGCAGAACGGCTCTGGCTTCGCCCGCCCGCGGCTGCGCGAGGCGGGGCAGGCAAAGGGGGACAGGAACTCCAACTCCTGGCGCTCCCACAGTTCCCTCAACGTCGGGGACTCGCCGCTCATCTTACCTCGACATCGTCCTGATCATTTTTTTCTCCATTTTCTTCCGCTTCTTCCACGTTCGTTTCAGTTTCCTCACCGACGTCCGGCAGCGGCTCGGCGACCTCCAGATTTTTTATCACGCCGCGCCCCAAAAGCACTCGCACGTCGGCCAGGACTCGCGAGTGAGATATTTTTTCTTCCATCTCGCCGCCCGTGCCCTCGGGCAAAAAGTACACGCCCAGCCTGTAGTCGCATGTGAAGGACGAATTCCACGAGCGAGTGGCCAGACTCTTCAGATAGAGTCCGCTCGCCGGGGCGGAGAGGGAGACGCTCTCGACCGATCCAACGCCGGAATCATCCTTCTTGAGAGTCACATAGACCTCCCTGGTCCTGTTCCTCGAACTATAGGCGTCCGTCTCATCGCCGGTCATGGCCTCCGGCATCAGGTCCTCCGGGATACTCGATATTTTGTAGTTCAGCGTGACGTAGTCGCCCCTGAAAATGTCCCTTGGGTCTACGGGCTCGGTCTCCAGCAACACGGCCTCTCCTAAGGACAAGACGGCGAGATGTATTAGCGGGGTCGATATCAGAAGGCCGAGCGGGAGCAAAGAGACGGCGACGTATTTCCAAATCGTTCGCCCGAGCGCCGAGACAGGTTTATTCATCGACAACGCCAGTCCTCCTTTTTTTATTCCATCTGTTATACGCAAACGCGACGATGATCAGGAAAATTCCTCCGCTCACAAAAAGCAGCGACTTCTGCATGAAACTGCCCAACATGTCGAAGTACCACCTCATCAGGATGCCACAAAACAGAAAAACCGAGAAACCCCCGCACCGTCTGCCCCTTATTATGCGAAAAACCAGGTAAGCGGCCAGGCATACGCTCGACAGGATCGGACCAGAAAGAGAATAGCTATGGTAGTTATAGTAGCTGTGGGAAGGGTCCCATATATATGGAAACGTCAAGGCCAGCCCGGACACCCCAATGAATAGCAGGCCCTGCCAGTCGAGGTCCGAGGAGTCCAGCCTCCATCCCAAGAAGCTTATCATGACGCCCAAAGCGAGTACACCGAGTACGAATGGCAGCGCGTTATTGTCGTGGCTGTTCAATAGGCATATCCATACGAACCAGTTGAGGATGAAAAAATTACAGAGAAATATCCGCCTAGTGCTGCCTCCGATGAAAAATCCCTTCACTCCCGACGAGCCAACGGCCGAGACCTTGGAGTCGACGCTCCACACATGCCAGGCGAGCGCCGTAAGCAGGATGAGGAGCAGCAGCGGAGGAAGGGGCTGAAAGAGGGTCGTGACGCCGAACAGCGCTTCGCTCTGTTCGTACCTCCACCCCGGGCCTCCTTCGATATATTTGAGGTTCATATAGATGATGGCCGCGACCTCGTATAGTATGTAGACTGGCAGGCTTTTCACGAGCAGCAGCGTCGGGATATAGACCAACAGCCAGACGCCCAGCAGTTCGAGTTCCTCCCCCTGTATGTGAAATACCTGCGAGATGAGCGCCATGCCGCCCAGTAAGATGAAGCCGGACAGAAACATCAGGGGACCTGATATGAAACGCCCGCCCCGCCATTCAAACATACAGGCCGCCGTCACACAGATCAGGTATGAAACTATGATCAGCGAGACCTTCAGCCACGCCGACAGATCCTGCCAGTTTGCCGCGATAAAGCTCAGGAGGCCCAGCCCTATCATCAGCACCCCCAGGGTGAGAACGACAGTCGGAAGCCTGCGGACCACCAAGTAGCCCCCAAGGATGGAGTCCCTCTGGTCCAGACTGATAAAACCGTCATCAACCCACCTGGACGATTCTGTTTCTAAAAACCTGTGACGCGACTCAGATATTTTTTGTTCCACGCGACCACCAATCCTCTCAAACGAGTTCTATCATTTTAATTTTTTTCGTGGTAAAACGCAAATTTTTTATAACGATCCACCTGACTCTGAAATCTATAGGGGAGGGCTGATTTTTACGCTTTACCCTTCAGGCCTTTGATTTCAAACAGCGCCAACTCTTCATAAAATCTCCACATTGACGGGATAAACTCCTATCGTACAAGGCATGACCGCGATAAAATAAATATGAAATGGGGAGTGTTCATGGCACAGAAGAAACTTAGGACGGAGGTTCTGCGCATAGGTGGGATGACCTGTGCGAGCTGTGAAAATAGAATCGAAAAAGGACTCCTCAAGCTGAAAGGCGTGTCGGAGGCCAACGCGAGCTACGGCAAAGGGACTGTCACGGTTGCCTTCGACGACGCGGATACCAGCCTGGGAAAGATAACCCGCGCCATCGAGGACCTGGACTACTCCGTCTTGGGGACGGCAGGGGCGTCGATTGGCAGAGGTTATGACTCCAGGAGGATAATCGGCGCCGCCATGATAATCCTCGCGCTGTACGTGTTCCTGAACTACGGAGGCGGGGGCGGACTGCTGTCTGGCCTCTTCACCATGTTCCCTCAGGCAGAAGCCGGCATGGGATATGGGATGCTCTTCGTAGTTGGGCTGCTCACGTCCGTACACTGCATAGCGATGTGCGGCGGAATCAACCTGTCGCAGTGCCTCGGAGGAGGCTACCCCGGAAAAATCGACCTGTCGAGCCTCAAGCCGAGCCTCCTCTACAACTCCGGAAGAGTGGCATCGTACACCGTAGTCGGCGGAATAGTCGGCGCTGTCGGTTCCGTGGTCAGTTTCTCCGGTGGAGCAAAGGGAGCGGTCCAGCTCGTGGCCGGGGTCTTTATGGTGATAATTGGCGTCAATATGCTTGGGGCCTTCTCCTTCATGCGGGAATTTGTGCCACGGATGCCTAAATTCATCACAAAAAGGATCGACGGATGGAAGAGCGGCAGAGGACCGCTGTATGTCGGGCTGCTGAACGGGCTCATGCCCTGCGGGCCGCTGCAGGCAATGCAGATCTACGCGCTCTCCACAGGCGACCCGATAAAGGGCGCTCTGTCGATGTTCGCTTTCAGCATTGGCACCGCTCCTCTCATGTTCATCTTAGGCGCGTTCGGTTCGCTGATGAGCCGTAAATTCGCGGGAACCCTCACGAGGGTCGGGGCGGCACTCGTCATCGTGATGGGAATAGCCATGTTCAACAACGGCGCCAGCCTCTCAGGCCTTGGGGACAGCATCGCCGCGGAATCACCGATCACAGCCAGCCAGCCGGCCGAGGCGTTCGGGGCGCTTCAGCTAATCACGACCGACATGCCCAGGTTCGGCTACCCGCCGATCACGGTAAAGGCCGGCGCCCCGGTCAAGTGGACCTTGCGCGCCGCAAAGGGGACCATCAACGGGTGCAACAACGCTATCATAATCCCGGCGTTCAAGATAGAGAAGAAGCTCTCGGTCGGCGACAACGTCATCGAGTTTACCCCAATGAAGGCCGGAGTCTACAGGTATAGCTGCTGGATGGGGATGATCAGAAGCACGATCACCGTGGTCGACGGCGACGTGCCGAGCGCGTCAGAAAAACCCCAGGCGTCGGCGGTCCCCCAGATTGGGGCCAGCGCCGCCGAGGCCGCAGAGGAAATAGATGAGGACGACGAAAACTATCGGCAATTTAGCGGAAGCTGCCCCATGACGGCATTCGGCGGCGAAGACGGGGAGGGCGGCTTCTCCTGGGACGACGATGACGACGAAGCCACAAACCCCGGCGCGTCGCCGGCCCGGCCGAGCCAAAGAAGGGCTTTGCGGAGCGGCTGCTGCGCGCCCATTAGAAATTAAAAATAAGAAATACGCATAACGAAGGGGAATGAGATATGAGCAGGGACACGCTTACAATCAGCGGCATGACGTGCGCGGCATGCGCAAAGAGGATCGAGAAGGCAGTTGGTAAACTGAACGGCGTTGCCAACGCGTCAGTCAACTTCGCCACCGAAAAGCTGACGATAGAGTACGACGAGGCGGCTCTCCCTATGTCGGCCATACAGGACAAGGTAGTCGGCATAGGGTACAGCGTCGTGGAGGAGAACACAAAGAAGGAAGTCGGCATCCCGATAGGCGACATGACCTGCGC
>JAITNX010000078.1 GCA_031290235.1 Synergistaceae bacterium
AGAAGTATCGCTTGAAAATAACCTTGAACAAATTATCGTAATCGTTCAGCCTCACCTCCCGATATAAATCTTCCTCCAATCCCTCGCCGGCCCTTTCCCGTCCCTCGTTCGTCTCGTCCATCATCCAATTCCATCCCCCAGCAGCCCGATTCGTTTATCATGCCTGGATTGTACCAGAGAGGGAGAAACCGCGCATTAATTATCGACATCTTATGGGCGTCGTTACTGGCTCGACAAGTAAGCGAGCGAAAATAATCCTCAAGCAGTAAAAACGCCGCCCCCTAGAAGAAAAAGGGCGGCGCCTTTTTGACAGTTGGGCGCGGCCCGCATGGTAGGGGCGAAAAAATTTTCGCCCCTACTATAAAACATCAGGCCGGATTTCCCCTCGATGTTTGAGTGATATAATCTTCGCGGAGAGTGATTCAGGATGGCAAGAAAAAAGAGCCCTTTCATTGAGATAGCAAGCAAATCTCCAGTGCTTTATTGATGGAAATAAAAGCGCTCTTCTGTTTTTTGGCCATAGGGCTGTTTTGCCGCGCCGGCGAAATTCAGGCGGATACCCGAGCGAGGGTGATATTCATCGGCGACGTTATGGCGCATCAGGAGCAGATCGATGGCGCGCGCAGCTCAGACTTATGGGATTTTTCACATCAATTTCGCAGTGTGAAGCCGCTCTTTAAGGACGCAATGACAGTCGCAAACCTGGAGACGGTATTTGCCGGGGAAAAGTCCGGTTTTGCCGGATACCCTTCATTCAACGCTCCCGACGAGCTGGCCCTCGCTTTGTCGGATCTTGGAGTGCATATTGTGACGCTTGCCAACAACCACATCCTGGACAGGGGAGAATCGGCCGCGGCAAGAACCTCTAAGGTGCTGGACGAGGCCGGTATCATGTGGACGGGACTCGGCGGCGGCAGCGATAAAGATCCAGGGGGGCCATTGGTGGTCGAGTACGCGGGACTCAAGTGGGCGTTCGTCAACTACAGCTATGGCAGCAATAATCCACAGAAGTCCCGTTCAATATCGGACGACGACAGAATTTTTTTAAACACTATTTCAAGCGAGTCGATCACGGAAGGGCTGTCGGCAGCTAGGGAAGCCGGCTCTGATATTGTAGTGGCGTGTCTTCACTGGGGAAACGAGTATCAGTTCGATCCAACGGCACGCCAGAGGGAAGTCGCGGCCCTCTGCGTCAAAAATGGCGCCGACCTGGTTATTGGAACTCACCCTCACGTCCTCCAGCCTGTGGAGATAAGGAGTTCTGACAGGGGATATGCCGTGATTGCCTACTCCCTGGGCAACTTCATATCGTATCAGAGAACGACGCCAAGAGAGCGAAGCGTTATTCTTGCCGTGGACGTTGAAAAAAAATCCGGCAAGAGCGCCGGAATCTCGAGGGTCCTAGTGGCGCCGACGCGCGTTTCCGCGACAGGACCAAGCGGTCGGCGCAAAATTATCGTAGTCTACGCCGGGGACCGCGATCTTCCCGGCGCGGATGACTTGCCTGAGGCCGAGTTGCGGAGAGCGCGGACGATAGGCCGCAACGTGCTGGATTTTCTGGGCGCGTCGGATACAGCCGGCGACGATGGTTTTTACTCCCTGTGGGACGCAGCCGACCCAGCCGCCCTGCCCGAAGGCAGACGCAAATCGCCTGAGTAAATGTTTGTTTTTGATTTGCCGAACAATGGCATAGCCTAGTTTACGCTCACTTTACCCTTTATGATATACTCTTGGCCATTGACAGTCAAATAAGGAGTTGTTTGAACATGAATAGGAGAAAAATACTAGCGGCTTTTTTAGCCTGCTTCGCGTTCCTTGCGGCAGTTGCCGGCGCGGATGACGAGCGGTTGTCTCTGCCTGAGATAAAGGGCTGGACGAGCGGCGAGCTTAGGGAGACGACGCTCGACACTGTCTCGGGCAATCAGGGCTGCTGGCAGGAGAGAAACTACAGAACCGAGTCCGGCGTCAATGTACGGGCGATACTGACGAGCGGCGCCGGGCCGAGATTTCACGGCAATATCTCGCAAAGCGTCGATTCCTCCGATGGTCCATTCGGTTCAGGGAGCAGATACCGGACGCTTTCGATCGAGGTCGGCGACGGACTCCCTCTTCTTGCCGCCCTTGAAACTCACCCTTTGTTGGGGCGCTCGATAGCTATAAAAACACCACTGGGGACGCTGACGATGGAAAGCGATTCATTCAGCGCCGACGATGAAGACTTTGTCTCCATCGCGACGCGTCTTGCCCTGGAGGTAATGCCGCACTGATACGCCGACGGCTATTCGAGGCTGCCGTACCACTCAGGGTGCAGTTTTAGCAGCTCTCCTCGTTTATTCTCGTCGTAGACCATATCCCTCCACTCGTCGTCGGTCATCCTGCCGTTGGCCAGTGGGCTGGCAAATTCGTAGTATGAATATATATATCCGCGCGCTATTCTGGGTCCTCCTGAGGCGTCGTTGACGAAAACGTAAATTTTTCGCGGCGTGCCGGTAGCGGCATATATAGCCAGCCCGTTCAGATGGTCGGTGGCAGCGTCGGCGACTATGGCCATCCTCAGCTGTTTCCAATCGTCGATATCGTTTCCCCCGGGCAGCAAAAGCGACGCCCCGAACGACCTCGCTATCGCCTTGATTTCGTAATAGTCCTCGAGCGACAGAGGCGACCCCGCGGCTTCTTTTTCCGCCAGGCTTTGGGCGGAGGCGCAGAGTTTAATCAGCGCCTCCAGTTTTTCGGAGTACTCTCTTTCCCCATCTTGGTTTTTGCCCTCGAACGAGAACTTTTTGAATAGAGTCGCCGCGCGCTCCGCCATGCCTATTATGGATGCGAAAGCCCGAGGGTCCGGCTCCACGTAGCCTCGCGGGGACGGCGGGGCGAATTTGCCGGCGTAGAAACCGCCGCTGCCCATCTCGGCGCCGCCCTGTTTCGCGTAGAGTATGGAGTCGTGCTTCAACTCCGCCCACGAAGCCGAGGCCGTCAGTAATTTTTTCCATTGCCAGGCCGGGGATCTGTAGAAGAACTGCCGCGAACCGGAATCCTTGAAAAAATCCATCAGCATCTCCAGCCGGAGGCTGTATAGGTCCTGCCCCTTCATGAAGTCCTTGGTCTCGGCCTTGAGTCTCTTTATATTCTCCGAGTATCGAGGCACGCCGCCGTTTCGTTTTATGAACTCGCCCGCCGCCGGCGATCCAAGGATAGCCATAACATCCGTTCCCTCCGGCAGGCTGCGCGGGTTTTCGTCGGAACCAACGCGCGGAGACGTCAGCTCGTTGAAGATGTAGGAGTCGAACGTAAAACGCTTGCCAGAGATTCGAAACTCCAGCCCTCTCGCCGCCAGTTCTTCCTCCTTTGATATGACGCCCGTCTCCCTGTCGCGTATGCGGGGAGCGGGAAAGTGGGTTTTTAGTTCATTCGCGAGAGTTTCAAGTTTTTTGCCGTCCGCGAGATCCCCCGGACCGCCGGCGTTTCGCTTCACGACGTCCTTGCAGGCGGAGGGGCCTCCGTCGTCGGGAACTCCGAACATGAAATTGATCGGCTCCTCGAACGAACGCCATGTCCCGCCGAGGGAGCCGAAGACGAGCGTAATCAGGGCGGCGGTCCGCACGTTGTTCAGCCTTGGGCGGCCGTCGGTTTCGAAAAGCGGCAGACCAGCGTCGCCAAGAAAGGACATGGCGCGGAAATAGCGCTCCATCTCAGGCCGTGTCGTATAATGTCCGCGCGGGCGGTATTGCGTGTAGTCGGTCTTCGCTTCGGTCAGCTCCGACGTGTCCGATCCGGCCGCCTCCAAAATGCGCGCTATTTCAGCGGACGCCTTTCCCGAGAGGCTCACGCCAGGATTCCCTCCAAGGAGAGTCAGCGGAACGGCGAACATGTCGCGCGCCATATCGTATGAAGCCATTGCCTCATCTGAATGTTCATATTCGGGCTTGATCCGCTCCAATTCGGCAAGCGCGCCAGACAGGCATTTTCCGAGCGCCGCGGCGAAGTAATTCAGCTCGAGGTCCTCGAGCATTCGATCCGAGATCAGATGCCAGGCGTGAAAAAAGAGGTCCGCCGTTATGAAGTCCACCGAGTACTCGCCGGTATCGTTGTACCGGTCGCCCATATCGTCCGCCATAAGATAATTTGGGATGATAGGCTCTGGGTCTATCCAGAATCCATGGCGGGATATTCCTCCCCTTGCATTTTCAGAAAGAGGCTCGAAGGACAAATTTCGCACCCCGGACGGCATCCACTGGCCGTCAGCCTTCGTGTGATCGGGCTTGTAATCCTGGAGGGGCAAAAGGTCCCCTGACATAGCCCAGGCATATCTCATTCCTATGCCGCTTTCGCCGTCGTCCTCTACTGAGGTTCCAAATCCCAGCATCAGCCACTCCGAGCCGCCAGCTTTGCAGGACCCAAACGCGGCGACGACCTCGCCCTTTCCAAGGGAAAAGTTGTAGCCGGACAGCCTGTATTTTTCATCGGACCCGGGATAGAGCAGTATGTCCGGCGAGCCTGCCCTCACGAGGTACGGCCTCGCCTCGAACGTCTCCATCTCCGGCCGCGGCATCAGTCCCTTCGTCTCGATGTAGCCGAGTACGCTGCCATTCTCCGGGTCCGGAAGCTCCACCCACGAGTCCCTGAATCTGTCGTCCGAGACTGGGTTCACCCTGATGTGGTTTCCGTAGACGACGAGGCCCTGTATGCCATCCCCCCAGATGTCGTATTCCGCAACCTCGTATGTTCCGCCCGGCGCCTCCATAATTGGCAGCAGCTCATCCACTACGCAGAATATTCTGCCGTCCGCTGCCTCCGCCTGCCTCGCTCCATTGACAAAAAAAGCGGCGAGGATGAGGAGAGTGAGCGTAAGAAGCATGCCGGCGCCGGTATGTTTGCCGTTACCGCTTTGTTCGATTTTTTCCATCTTCAAGTCGCCTCGCTTTATTGGCGCCTATGACCATGTGAGAGCGTCGGGCGTTTGTTCATTATATCAGCATATCAGATACACATCATATCCGCCTGGCAATGTTATAATATCGGGAGAACGAGTAGTTTTACAATCAGTTGAAAATCGATAATGGAGGCTGAAATATATGAACGTCAGGGAAGCCATACTGAGCCGCAGGAGTATCCGCAAATATACAAACCAGCCGGTAAGCGACGAGGATCTTAACGATCTCATCGAGGCGGCGACTTACGCGCCATCCGGGACAAACCTTCAGCCGTGGTATTTTCTGGCTCTCCGCAGCGACGAATCCATGGCGAAGTTCAAGGTGTTTATGAGGAAGACCGCTGAGAATTTCATGCCGGTACTGCGCGAGAGATTTGCCAAGAACCCGGAGGTCATAGATGAGACGCGGAACTTCCTCCTGGGCCTTGGGGGCGCGCCTCTTTGTGTACTTGTGTTTATGCTGAAGGATGCAAAGAGCGACAAGAATTACGACGACAACTTCACATTATTGCAGAGCGTCAGCGCCGGCATCGAAAACCTGCTTCTGGCCGCGGTCGAAAAGGGCCTTGGCGCCTGCTGGATGACAGCGCCCGTGAAGGCCGGGCTGAGCGAGGATATCAGGAAGGAGTTTGCCCCCGATCACGGCCAGTTTGTCGCAGCCATCACCCTCGGCTATCCCGACGCGAACCCCGGCGCCCCGAAACGCCGGGAGGGGAGATTTGACGTTATCTGATAATCTGACAAGGACGTTCGACGCGGCTGCGCTCTAATACCAAGTCGCGATCGAACGTTAGTATAAAGAGAAAAATGCCTTTATGACTCCAGCTTCGGACAAATCCTCAATTATCCCCAACTTGCAATGGACTTATTGCCACGATGGAATCTGGTTTTTTCTCAGATCTTGTCTTTGACCCGAGGATTTCGCCCTTGTCCATGAAGTAGACTCGCTCCGCTATGTTCTTGACGTGGTCGCCTATTCGCTCCAGATGGCGGGCTATCCACATTTGGCACGTGATGGCGTGAACCTTTTTGGTGTCTCTTTTTTTAAATGACGCCATTAGGCCGATGAATTCGTCGAATACCTTCGAATAGTCCGCGTCTAACTGTTCGTCACGGCGGCATATATCGAGACAGATGTTTCCGTCCGACGTCCTGAACGCCTCCATAGCGTCCCGGAGCATGACGTCCGCTATGTCCCTCATGCTG